>NZ_JAUORY010000031.1:0-54542 GCF_030548145.1 Aliiglaciecola sp. 2_MG-2023 | reverse complement strand
CCATTAAATTGCTCCTAAGCGTTAATTAATCTCGTCAAATCGGTAGATGACTAGTAATGACTGTCTATTTATTTTTTGACTGTCTATTTATTTAATTTTTTTGTTGATGACTGTTTATTTATTTTTTTGTCTATTTTTTTCGTATTTATTTTTTTGTCTATTTTTTTCGTATTTATTTTCCTGTCCGCTTTTTCCTTTATTTGAAGTCCTTTTGAAAAATTATGCCTGTCCAATTGTAAAAAGTTGACTCCTGTCCAATTGTAAAAAGTTGACTTTGTGTTGAATGTTTGTCGCACAGTTATAAACATGTTAATTTTTAGATAATCTCTAAAAACTTTATTGCATGTTATATTCAAATGTAAACGGACTTGCGCAAAATGCCATCGAGTAATGAACACAACAAAAACACGAATATAGCGCTAGTCTTTCATACTTGCGTCGCACTGACCTATGTACTCACGTGTTTTTATAGCTACCCATTAGTTTTTGAATATATTTACCCCATCACTCACAGTGCATATTTTGCCTTATGCATCGCACTATTTTGCATATACAACATCTTTATTGATTTAACCGATTCAATACGAAATATTTCAACTGTTAATGACATCATCAATCAAGGACAGCTGTTGAACAAAGGTGCCTATAATGGGATGTTTCATCTTATTGGCTATCACCTTGGCACAATTGCAATACAGGCATTTATTCTGACCTATATTCTATTCATCACAATCCGAGCTGAGATTTCATTTTTACAGGGTTCACTGTTTTTCCTCTGTTCGTTGCTGTTATTTAGTCTGTATACATTCGGTTTAATTACCTTGATCAAATCCCTTTCTGCGAATTACAAATGGCTTACTTGGACGGCCCTAGTCGCGGTTGTAATCGCTTATTTTGTATCTCTTGAAATACTTGAATTTGTATTTGCTATCTCATCGCAAATTCAGCCGCGGCAATTTTTAATTGGCATATTCTCCGTTTTTTTGTGCTTGCTTTTAATAGCTTCAGGCATAACCATCGGCTTTTCGGGAATTTGGTATTTTGTTAACCGTTTTATCAAACACAATAGCGATGTGTTGCATATTTTACGAAGCAACAAACGCAACGAAAAAATTGTTAAAGGACAACACTTCTTGTTGCTTATGTTCAGTAACTCTACGTTTAACATTCACTTTTTGTTTATCCCCCTATACTTCTACTGCCTACTAACCTTCAATACCCAATCAACTCTAGTAATTCTTATCATCGCGTTAAATTTACCATTTTTGATTAAAACAGCTAGGTTATTAGAACCCCTTTCGAAAGAGTTTTTCTTTGTATTATTTAAAAGTGTCATCTCAACCTTGCTCATTGTGACGTTTGCTTCTCATGTTATCTACTTATTAGCCTATATAGCCTACTTTGAATTGGGAAATTTACTCAATTCCCTCGGTTGGAATTTACAAGACGGTGTGTTTCCAAACTACTGGTTTTATTTTGTTCGACAACCTATTCAGTTGGACTTTTTGCTGGCTTACATTGAAGGTATAATTTACGCAATAGTATCTTCCACTATTATTGTATGGCTGTACGCAATTTTCATACGCAAAGAGCAATATCGCTTTTTATGGTTTTTGCTAACCGTTAGTATTTTTAGTTTGACTGTGTATTACGATAATTATGTAGGTCAAAGCAAAGTGGCGGCTTTAGTTCCTTGGACTTTACCACCGAAAGTATTCATCTTCTCTGCTCTACCATTTTTAGTGCATTTTATTATCAATGTTTTGGCTGGCCCTTACCGCGTTAACAGCAAGTGCCATGCATGCAGTTATAAAGCTCCAAAACTTGCCAAATACTGCCCTAGTTGCGGTAGCTATTTACATATTTCTAAAACCATGGTTTTAGGTTTAGTCAAAGCATTTCACCAATCACCTTTATCATTAGAGTCGACTGAAACTGAAGGGGATGAAAAAAAGTTAGAGCATATTAGGTATCGACATGCGGGTCTCAGACAAATCATAGAGTGCCTAGGCTTGTTGAAGCAGGTTCGAAAGGCAGCGGTCGCACAAGATATGAAAGCAAGAGGACCAAAAAAGTGAACAAAGGGGCTATTAAATACCTTTGCATTTGGATGTTGAGCACTGGTTATTTGATGCTAGGTGTTATCTATTATGCAGTTATTGCAAAGCACCTAAATATCAGTACCGAATATTCGATTTTATTGTTAATTATCCCAGGTTTATTGGCATATATATATTATTTAACAACCACTGAAAAGACGTTTACAACTCACCAAAACTTAAAAGAAAGTACCTTTAATCATGCAACGATAACCCAAAGCAGTCAATTTTGGCGTGTTAGTTTTAACATAATGCTGATGCTGTCCGGAGTGTATTTTGTACTTTATTTAAACGCTAAAGGGATATGGCAACAAGGCATATCAATGCTGTTCGGGCTTTCGATTGCTTTGCTGTTGGTAAGAATAATAAACAAATTTGTATCATCAAAGCTAAACTCATTATCGTCGCTAATCGTATGCATTTTAGTATTACTACTGTTTTTGTTTATTATCCACAACATAGAAATGAGCTTTGCTAATTCCGACAGAAGTTTTCCTCAATTTTTACTAATCGTTTTATTCGGCCTATGCACCTTTCTTTTTATCGTGTATTTAAGTGACTCTGCAGGTTTTGCTTTTAATAAAATATGGTTATTATTCAGACGCTTTTCCTATGAATATACATTAATAAAAAACGGTTCCAATGCTGAAAAAAACGCATTATATGATTTAAAACTTTACTTTTTATACATGCTTAATCAGCGTGTTTATATTGCAGTGCTTATTGCACCACTCTACTTTGCGCTTTCCGCTCATGTGGACATTAGACGAATTACAGTGATATGGCTAGTAGCGTCGTTTTTTCCAATATGTCTAAAGTGTAGTCGCTATGTGTCACAGTTAGCGAGTACCAAATACTTCTTAATACTCACAGTAACATTTCACTTCTTATTCTGGTCTTTAGTTATTTGGGCCGTATTTTTGCAATTATCTTTCTACTTATATTGTGTCATCACGCAATGGTATTGGGATTCTTCCTTTGCCAGTAACAATTTGATACCCAATTTTTTGCTAGCTTTCAACAATCCAATCACTAAAGATATTTTGTATGCTCAGTTAGAGGGAGTATTTTATGCTTTTATTTTGCTAATTCAAATAGTGTATTTTTTAGCCGCTATAAAAACTAAAAAGTTCAAGCGCGCTATCGCACAAATCGTAACTTTGACGTCATTCGCTTGCATAGTGGCATACAACCAATATGTCTCGCTAGAATTCTTTGATAGCAGTGAAAATTCCTTGTTTACACCGGCCATAATATTGCTAACTGTCATTCCCATTGTAATCGACTTAATATCTCAATCTATGCGGCAAATAAATGCTCAATATGAAATATGTCACCAATGTCAGCAACCCAATAAAAGTATTTACAATTTTTGTCAGCTCTGCGGTGGAAGCCTGTTCGGTGCTAGAAACAAATTGGATTTCGATTGTCATTTTTTATTAAATAGACAGGTTGAACAGTTGAGTGAGCAAATTAAACAAAATAAATACAACCTTAAGCAAGCTTCAGAGCTATTACGAGAGAATATAAATGGAATGCAAACCTCCCTCAAAACAACACGAAATCAAATTACTTTAGACGAGATCTACAAATCCTATCTGGTTAAAATGCAAACATTAGTCAATAGCACAAATAGTGATATAGATAGCAGTAAAGCAGAATGAAAGTCAATTGTGAGAGTTGCCACAAAAACATCTTGATTGAGAAAGTATCAGGTCGTAATTGCGGTCCCCATCTTTGCCAGTCATGTCTCAATAAACACCAGGTCAACTGCGAAATTAAGCAATTTGATTTTAATATTACTGAGTTATTTGACGCACAAGTTGATGCAAGGTTTACCAAAGCTATTGAGCAACTCCCTAGTGTAGCCAAATTTACCAGTAAAATAAGTGCCGAGGTCTACAAGGGATTTGTGTTTTTACAACCTGATTGGCGCGTGTACGAATTTCACATCTCGCTAGCGCACTTTAAAGAGAGTTATTCACTCAAGTCGAATAAAAAAGAGAGTATTGATGCATTTATTAATTTTGAAATTGCTAATATTAATATGCTTAGTCCACCTTTCGTTAGCGATTTAAAATGCACGCGGCCTTTTTTTTCGCTCCCAGGTTTAAGTTGGCACCCCATAACCAACATAGAATCCACTAAACTAATCAATACATTTCGACATTTTCTAGGTGAAAAAAAATCTGAAGATGAAATTCGCTTTTTAAGCGCTCCGTTAAGTTTTTACCCTAAAGCTAGGTTGATTGCCTTCCATTCATCACACTTTGAAAACCCGCATAAGTGGCTATATTTTCTAGAGGCTAATCTCGAGAATGGCAATACCTATTATTATACTTTGAACGGCTTAAGCGCGCCTATCCATGACTGTAACGGCCTACATTCCATTCATTTAACTCAAGATAATGTATTAGAGTATTTGTGTTTTTTTTGTTTTTTCATTCAATCAGAAGGCCATTCTTTTTACATTATTGCTAGCAAAAACGCCCCTTCACTTCCCGATTTCATGTGGGCTAAAAATTACATCCATGATAATAAACAGCTTGGTCTTCTTTCAAAATTCAAACCATTAAAAATAATTGAATCAAAAGCTGACGCCTTCACCTGCGAAGCCACAATGTATCATGGGAATAATTTGTCTATTATCGAAGCTGAGGTTTCTGCAAACGGTAATGTATTTTTAAAAAACAGCAGCGTAATTAGTGAAGCCTTGCCATTTAAACTAGAAATCTCCCTAAGCTAGAAAGTGGTATATGGGCTCGAAAATATCACTTGTCACAACAGAGACGTTTAGTATTTAAAGCTGCATTGCGCGTTAGTAAGAACTATCTGCAAAAGCCAATAAACTGATTATGTATCAGTTAACCTCCATACAAATCTGAAAACGCTTGTTCAATATTAGGAAAGTTAAATTGAAAATCACTTTCCAACAACCTCATTGGGACAACTCGTTGCCCGTAGATTAACAAATCAGCCATTTCGCCCATTGCGAGTTTAAGTGCAAGCTTTGGAGTAAATAATATGCAAGGGCGATGCAATGCACTGGCGAATGCCTTTGAGAAGTGTTTGTTGGTAACGGGCTCAGGGGCAGTAAAATTGTAAATTCCTGTGCAGCCGGCATTATCAATTAGGTGCACTATGCCCCTTACCATATCGTCGATATGAATCCATGACATGTAATGGTCCCCTGCCCCTATTGGTCCACCTAAACCTAATTTGAATGGTAGCTGCATTTTTTCTAAAGCGCCGCCATCTCTAGCCAAAACAATACCTGTTCGCAGCACACATACCCGAGTTTCTTCAGTTTCAATGTCTAAGGCAAGTTTCTCCCAAGTAGCACACAAACTATGACTATATTCCTTATTGGGTTTATCAAAATTTTCGTCAATAATTTGTACGTCTTGACGACCATAAAAACCAATGGCTGATCCACTAATAAAGAATTTAGGAGGAGATTGACTTGCCACACACAATGACCCTAACTTTTTAGTCATTTCCCAGCGACTGTTTTCTAAAATCGTTTTTTGTTCGCAGCTCCAACGTTTATTTACAATAGGTTCGCCAGCTAAGTTAATCACGCCATCGAAGTCGTTCAAATTAGACAAGTGCTCTAAACTCGAAATATACGTTAGCCCACTTCCAAGTTTTTCTTCAGCAATCTTGGGATTTCTTGTTAATATCGTAAGCTGATTTTCAGCCTTGATATGTTTTACGAGCTTTGAACCTATCAGTCCGCTGCCACCTGTAATTAGCAAATTCATCTATTTTCCTTTATTCGTTTGTAAGCAAGTCCATTGGAAACGGATCAATTCTTCTCACCATGCTAGCAACCTACTTGATCCAAGTAGCAACGGCACACAGTTAAAACAAAAGTGAATAATCCAAAGTATAATAGATGGTCAATATTTGGTGGGTTAAAATACCCCCCATTGTTGTACTGGAAAGGTTAAGTTGTAGTGAAATTAGAAAAAGCTAAGGGGTTTACCCTAATAGAGTTGATTATTGTAATAGTAATTCTTGGAATTTTGTCAGTGGTTGCAGCTCCCAAATTTATCAATTTGAGTTCGGATGCGAACAAAGCTGTTTTAGAAGGTATGGCAGGAACAGCAAGCGGAGCGGTAAACTTGGTTTATGCTAAAGCAATAATCCAAGGTGTTGTTAACGACGCCGAGGGCAATGTTGATCTTGACGGTGACGGCGTGGACGATATTTCTACAGTTTATGGATTTCCAAGTGCAAACCGAACAACCGGCATTGCTAACGCACTTCAGTTAAATGATGAATGGGCTTATGGTGACACCTTTGGCGGTGGACAATTCTTCGTTTCCCCTTCAAGAATTGTTGGGTTCAGTGGGATTACTAATAATAACATCCCCCTTAGAAGCCCGAATTGTTACCTCACCTATATTCCACCAGCGGGCGCAAACGAACTCCCAACTTATGATTTTGTTACATCTGGATGTTAATAAACTCAATAATGAATTAGATGCTGGAACATTAAAGCTGTTACTTAAAAGCCTTCAATCTTCCAGCAAGATCGTCTAATCCTTGTTTAAAATTTAGGATTTAAAAAAAAAGCTTTCAAGGCAGTAAAGAAGATATTTAACTTATCGTCGGTTCTACCCAAGATTTACACTTATTTTTTAGTAAACAGTTAGACAAGTTAAGAGATACGCACCTATCTAAAGTGGCTACAGGTAGCAGTAATGCAGGCCAAACATGTGAGATAAGGTGGAATCGTTACTCGGTTAAATGTAAAGAGGCGAGACGGTTTCTGGCTGAAACTCAGCGAGAATTTGAACTTGGCTTTTGACAATAGACTTAGACACTATTTTACTCAAAAAGCAATAAACAGCCAGAATCAATTATTCTATTAAAAGCGATAAAATTAAGTGACTCTAACTCTTTTCATTTCAGCGGCCACCCGGCCACATTCGAAGTAAGATTTGATCCTTTTCAACCAAGTGGTGCCATAGGCTCGCAAAGACATGAATGACCAGAATCACGCCGCCTGCAACAAGCAAATAACGGTGGGTTTTTCCAAAAAAGGAGTAACCGAACATACTGTTTATGTCTTGGATAGGAAGAATAGGAGGAATTACCCCATCCGTTGTAAAGAACCATATATGTGTTACACCGTATTCAGCAGAATCCGCTAATACTGATAGCGCTGCCCATCCAGATAGCGGCAATAATAACAAAAGCGCATAAAGTAGTGCGTGTGTTAGTTTTGCTGAGCACTGTTTGAAACGACTAAAACCGGAAGGAAGCTGTGGAACAACCCCCATCAACCGCCAAGCTAATCTAAAAAAGACCAATAACAATAAAACAAAACCATTGGTATGATGAATTTGTGCGATGACGTCATGAAAAGAATTCACGTCTGGGTATTTCAAAGCAAACCCATAAGTTGCTGACATCAAAAAACCTGAAGCAACTTCAACAATGATTAGCAGCAACACTACCCAATGTAATGATTTTGAAACGCTCCCCCATGACGTTATTGTATTTTGTAACATGTTAAGCCTCTATAAAAATAAAATGAAATTCGCAATTATTGATTTGTTGCTCATTACGTGAAGTATTAAAAGGGCTTCATTGGTTTGACGTGCAACTTAAATTGCACTTGATATAACAACTTACCCGAGGTTATATCATCTTTTAAGAGAGAAAAAATCTATCGTATTTTCGCCAACAGTTATCTTTTTCGTGAAAACGATTCGCGCTACGCGAACGACTTTCAGATAATCAAAAAAAAATGCAGAATTATCTATTAAATAACTCTGCACTTTGTAGCACTTAAAAAAGTTTAAGGTAATTAGTCAATTTCAGTGACGAAATCCTGCTTAGGCCGACGAATTTTCTTCAGGTTTTTAAGCCAGTCGCCCTCTTCTGCACGATAACCCAAAGGCAATAATACTACCGAGCGCAATCCGCGTTCAGTCAAACCTAAAATTTCATCCACTTTTTCAGGTACAAAACCTTCCATAGGAGTACTATCAACTCCCTCTTCAGCGGCAGCAACTAAAGCTGTACCAAGACCGATATATGCTTGGCGAGCTGCGTGTTGAAAATTGATCTCTGGATCTCTTGGCGGATAAGTAGCCAAAATCATTTTACGGTAGTTTTCCCAGCCTTCATTGATAATGCCACGTTCTTCATTGACTAAATCGAACATATGATTAATGCGCTCTTCGGTATAATTGTCCCAGGCCGCAAATACTAAAAGGTGAGAACAGTCAGAGATTTGTGTCTGATTAAACGCGTGGGGTACAATTTGATCACGCAAATCTTGATTTTTTACGACAATGACTTCATAGGGTTGCAGACCACTTGAGGTAGCCGTTAAACGTATAGCTTCAAGAATCCGTTCTACTTTATCTTCGGCGACCGCTTTGCTTGCGTCCATCTTTTTTGTTGCATAGCGCCAATTTAACTTTTCTACCAAATTCGACATCGGTTACTCCATAATTATTCTACTTGCGAGTCCTAAAAGTGAGGCCGTTTTCGGTAATTTCAATCTATCAGAAGAGGAATTATAGAAGAGTAAAGGTTGAGGTTATTATTTTCTTTCGATTAGATGCTATAAACAAGTAAAAAGCCAACCTAATTAAGTTGGCATGAAAGTCATTTTTGAACAGAGTCTTTATAATCAGTTGGGCGAAAATGATAATGGCTGACTATCCGGCATTGGAACTAACAAATTTATTTCCCAATCAACCTTAAACATCAAATCACAACTGCTGTCCCATAGTGGATTTTCATCTTCGATAATAATCTCCCCCTCCAACGTACCTGAAGCTTTTTCCTGTTCACCACTTAAATAGTATGAGAGACCATTCCGATAACCCAAACTTCCTCTATCATTGTACCATCGGTCGAACTCAACAAAATAAAAGCGAATTTGCGGAGTCGTTGTTCTATGCGGGTTTTCAGGTTCAGTTACGGTAAACACTTGGCTTATTTGACTATCGGGTACTCGATAGGTTGGTATCGCGAAGATGAAATCATCGGACGGATGCCATTCCCACTCTTTTAAAAGCTCACCACCTTCGAACTGGCTGATGGTAAATTCATTAAACCCACCGCCGTCGCATTTATTTTTAAGACCTACAGTGAGTTGGTAATAATTGAGTCGATAACTCGGTTCAATTCTTATATCTGCCGCTGTGGAATCGAGCAGACCGTTGAAATCAATGGTTTTAACAACCACTACATAGTCCGTGGGCGCTGGCACCAAGAGCCCCTCAGCGTACATATGTTCCACATAGGTAACATCATATCTATGAAAAAACTCGTAAGTTCCTGCTTGCAAGCCATTATCTCCATCAAATGCAGAGATTTCGAAATGGCTAGCGTAACCTACGTTAAGACGACTTGTCTGTCCATCACCCCATTCAACTTCTATATGATGAGTTTGCCGATCAGTTACGATAACGGCTCTGCCGACAACACTATCTGATGTGACTGACAGATTCACAATCCTGTGTTTATTGCACTGCTTAGGTTTTAATTTAATTGCGGTTTGATTGAAAATATTGTTGGATACTAATTTATTTACGTCATCTGTAATCATAACTTTTCTGCTCCATGAATAAAAAGTAGTACGCACTTACGAAAATGAAAAAACCTCCTTGGTTTGAAGTAAGCCGACATCAGCATTGACTAAAGTTGCGTTTGCAATTTCTTGCAGCATTAAGTGTAGTCTAAGATAGGGAATAAATAGAGTTGGACGGCGCAACTTCCGCAAATAAGGTCAAAAAAACAATACAACGCTATCCCGTTGCAGAGAATACTCATAGCAGTTAGACTCAAGCTTCCTGCTACCATTTCAATTAATGAAAATTACCTATGAAAATCAAAGCGATATATTTTTTGTTTGGCATTTATTGCAGTGCTGCGGTAAGCGCACCGAGTACAAATACCATCGAGCCAAGCAAAGCCGAAGTTATTGACCGGTTTGCCGAACTTGCCCTCGAGTGTGTACATAAAGAATATCCTAATATCATCAAACATATGATGACCAGTGATGAAGATGTAAAGACACCCAAGCGACTTTATCCGGCATTTTATGGTTGTTTTGATTGGCATTCCTCTGTACATGGGCACTGGTTACTGACCCGTATTGCTAGCCAATACCCAGACTCAACTCATTACCAAAGTATAATGGCAAGCCTGAATCAAAGTTTCACCCAACAAAATTTAGCAGCAGAGTTGGCGTATTTCAATCGTGCGGATACGGGCACCAGTTTTGAGCGCCCCTATGGACTTGCTTGGTTTTTGCAGCTAACCACCGAATTGCGTGAATGGGATAATCCAAAAGCCAAACACTGGTTAAATATATTAACTCCTCTAGAAAACAAAATAGTGGCCAACGTAAGCGATTGGTTGCCTAAGCTCTCATTTCCTATCCGTGTTGGCGAGCATAGCCAAACTGCATTTGCGTTCGGGCTCATGTTGGACTGGAGCGCGACGGCCAAAAATAATGAGTTTAGTGAGTTATTGAAGGCGAACATTACCCGTTTATACATCAATGATGTCAATTGTCCCCTAGCGTATGAACCATCAGGACAAGATTTTCTCTCCCCATGCATTGCTGAGGCAGACTTAATGCGACGGGTGTTACCCACTGAGCAATATGCAAAATGGTTATCGGCGTTTTTGCCCATCATCCCCAACAATGGCAATGCGAAATGGTTAGATGTAGCCACAGTGGTGGATAAAAGTGATGGCAAACTCGCTCACCTAGATGGTTTGAATTTAAGCAGAGCATGGATGTTAGAAGGTATAGCATCTGCTTTAAATGTTGATGATCCTCGCAGAGCGTCTATTCTAAATGCAGCAAAAGCCCATAAAAAATCAGGTATCGACTCAGTCATACACGACATGCATTACATGGGGAGTCACTGGCTAGGGAGTTTCGCGACTTACTTAGAAACCGAACGAGGAATACGTTAGAACAAGGCTTTCAATTTGTGAAAGCCTTAATCGTTAAGGTTAACTAACCGCACCAAAGCGTTGCTCTAAGTAACCAATAATATCGTTGCTTTCATACATCCAAGTATCTTTGCCGTCTTGTGAAATACGCAAACATGGCACTTTGGTTTTACCACCTTGTTGTTCAAGTTCAGTTCGAAATTCACTCCCTTTGCTGGCATTGCGCGTTTCCATGGGCAAATTCAAGCGATGCAATGCTCGGCGGGTTTTAATGCAAAAAGGACAAGCAAAAAACTGGTACAAAGCCATAGACTGAATTTCTTGTTCTACTTGTTGCTGAGCTTGCGCGCTGCGCTTTTGTTTTCGTGGTCGAGTGATGATGTCAACTAGGGCAATGATACAGCCCAGAAAATTGCGAACGAAATTGACTAAAAAAGACATAATATATTTACTACCCTTAAAAATGAGGCCGTATTATAAACCCATAACAACATAAATTCCGCTGTGAATTACGAACATTTTAATATTAGCTATGCTGTGATTTTTGGACGATAAATGAAGGTTAAAAGCGGTTATGCTTGTTAGCTTTGTTAACAATACAAAGTTAAATTTCACGTCAGTTGGAATCTAAAAAAATAAATGTGGTCGGTTAGTATTCCGACCACATTTAGGCAATTTCAGAGAACCCATAACTCGCTGTTATGGGTTAGTTTGAGTCTGCTTAAAACTCAGGGGTTTGTGGTGCAGGCAAGTTGGTTTCTTGCATACTACGAGCTTTGATATCGGCAATATCGCCACCGAAATCAAACAGATTCACATCGCCACGCTCTGCGGCCATTTTAGCGCGTAAATCAGCTGTAGCCTGAACATCAATGGTCAGATCATCACTAATTACAACACCATAAGCCAGAGCACCTTGTACTGTTGCCAGTGAACGCTTAATGTCATCTAACACTAACTGTGGTTCACGAAGAAGTGGGTCTCCCCAACCGCCGCCGCCCCATGTATTAAAGTAAAGGATATCGCCTTTTTTCACTTCAATACCTTCACATTTTGCTGGCAAGGTTTCTTCTGTACCATCAGCGCGTTTTAGTAACTTAGTCGAGCGCAAACCTGGCGCTCCGCCATTTACACCCCAAGGGTAGGTTAACCAACGATCATCATGAATTGCAATTTGGCCATCATTTAGGAAACGATAACCCACTGATAATCCATTACCACCGCGATGCAGACCTACACCACCTGAATCAGGTATGGTTTCGTATGCTTCTACCCGCAATGGGAAATACGCTTCAATGAACTCATTCGGCACGTTGGTAAAGCCTGGCCATAAAGAATGACCGTCAGGGCCATCACCGGCAGGGCGTCCAGGAATACCACCAAAACCAATTTGAAACAGTTGGAACCACTCGCCTTTATCATCGTAACCAGAATAAAATAAATGGGGAGAATCTGAAAAGCCCGCCGCATTCATCGCTTCAGGTGCACCCTGTCCTAACAAGCCGCCCATGACATCAAAAATTCTGCCCAATGCATGGGTTCTGCCCGACAATGCTGCCGGATAATTAGGTTTCAACAAGCTACCTTGAGGAATACGCACATCCACAAGATCGTAGAAACCATCGTTGAACAATATTTGCGGATCCACTAAGTTAATGGTGAATGAGCCGAAAAACATTTTGAACATATCTTCATTGAGATAGAAGTTAATCGAACTTTTTGCTTGCGGATCAGTACCGTCAAAATCAAATATAGCCTTGTCACCTTCACGCCACATTTTACAACGAATTTTATATGGTCCTTTACCCACGCCGTCATCACATAAATAATCTTCAAACACACGAGGTTCTTCAGGTACCAACATATTAATGATGGCAGACATAGCAGTATGGTTACGCTCTAACATCACTTCCATAGTGGAATAAAACACGTCATCGCCAAAACGGTCGGCAATTTCAATCACTCGTTTTGATGCCGTGTTACAGGCAGCTACTAACGCGTTTAAATCAAATCGGTTCCATTGCGGGGTACGCACATTATGCAAAATAAGTTCAAGTATATCGGTTTGCAACACACCTTTTTTATACAGTTTTGTAGGTGGTATACGTATCCCTTCTTGGAAGATGGATTCGGCTTTAATTGGAATTGAACCCGGTACCATACCGCCGTTATCGGACATATGCCCAAACATGGCAGACCATGCTATGTGGCGTCCTTCACGGAAAATAGGCACAAGTACTAACCAATCAGGTAAGTGAGATACGGCAGCGTTACACATGTAAGGATCATTGGTGAGTAACACATCTCCTTCTTCCATTTGACCGGTGAAGGCTTCCATAAATCCATGGATAAATGAGCCAAACTGACCTACTACCATCTTGCCATCTCTATTAGCGATCATAGGGAAGCAATCACCTTGCTCGCGGATCCCTGGACTCATTGCCGTTCTAAATAAAACTGCATCCATTTCTTCGCGGGCATTTTTCAATGCATTTTCAATAATATCAACGGTAACCGTATCTGCTTCAACACGTTTAAGAGGAGCGCTATTGGTTTCAATAATTTTATTCATGATAAACTCCTACTACTTATTCTTGGTGTTAACAGGGTTAATTAACAAGTTACCAACTGAATCTACTGTGGCAACGTAACCAGGCAAAATCACGGTTGTCGAATCCATTTCACCTACAATGCAAGGTCCTGGCACTTTTAGGCCTACGCCCATCTTTGCACGTTCATAAATGGCCGCATCATGATATTGACCATCATGATAAATCTTAGTGTCTGCAATTTTGCAATCCACCAATGCTGTAGTACCTGTAATCTGCTTACTTTCAGGCAACGCCGTAGAAGAAGCCGAGACTATAGCTCTTACCATTACAATTTCATGGCCATCATCAAGAGCAAAGGTAAACAATTGAGTATGTTCTTCGTCAAAGCGGTCGATTAATAGATTCAAACCCTGAGCTTCGAAATCAGCTTTTGAACATTCAATAGATAATTGGAAAGCTTGACCGGTATAGCGCACATCAGCCTGCAACGTAACGTCTAACTCGTCTTTACTAATACCATCAGCAATCAGAGTTGATGCGGCTTTATCGGTTAACTCTTCAAATAGTTTTGTTAATGACGCCTTATCGGTATCTTTAATAAGCGTAACAAAGGTTTTTGACGCTTCATCTTTTACCACTGTAGTGGCATCACCGTAAGCACATAATACGCCTGGACCAGGAGGAATAATGGTTGGCCAAGAATCGGTTAGAATGCCCAGTGCGTTAGCATGAAGGGGACCGGCACCACCAAAGCCAACTAGCGCGAAATCTCTTGGATCAAAACCTTGCTCGACCGAAACTAAACGTAACGCACCGAACATGGCTTCGTTGGCAATGCGGATGATACCTTCAGCGGCTTCTTCAACAGATATCTCCATTGCATCAGCCACTTTTTTAACCGCTGCAACAGCCGCGGACTTATCAATTGCCATTTTTCCACCAAGTTGCACGTCAGAAGGCAAATACCCCAGCACTACGTTGGCATCACACACTGTTGGCTCCACACCGCCTTTCATATAAGCAGCAGGGCCTGGTTTAGCACCGGCAGACTCTGGACCTACACGTAATGCTTTGGTTAATTCAGGAACAAAGGCTAAAGAGCCGCCCCCAGCACCAACCGTACGCACATCAACCGAAGGAGCTCTTACAACCACATCACCTACTCGTGTTTCCCGTCTAATTCGAGCTTTGGAGTTTTGAATTAGCGCGACATCCGTTGAAGTTCCGCCCATATCAAAGGTCAGAATGTTGTCGTAACCTGCTGCAGAGGCAAAGTGAATAGCACCTGAAACACCACCAGCGGGGCCACTCATCAATAGATTTACTGGGTTATCCGCAGCAGCATTAGCCGAGGCCAATCCACCATCTGAACGAAGAATCGATAAATGCAGATCTTCACCCATGGTTTTATGCAATGAAGCTTGCAAATTATCAACATATCGAGCCACTTCAGGTCTAACGTAAGAATTCACGACCGTGGTTTCTGTACGCTCATATTCTTGCATTTCTGGCACGATATCACTGGAAATACTAATAGGAACATCAGTAAACACGGTAGCGGCTATTTCTTTAGCGCGTTTTTCGTGGTCACCATTTACGTATGCGTTAATAAAACAAATGGTAAGCGCTTCAACTTCACCAGTAGCTTTTAGTTTACGTAAATCTTCAAGTAATGCATTTTCATCCAACTCAACAGAAGTTGAACCATCAGCATCCATCCGTTCATTTGCTTCAATAGTCAGCTCTAACGGTGCTAATAATGGTTTTTTAACAAAGCTTACCCAACCACCTAATCCGCCAGGACAAAAAGATCGAGCAACTTGCAATACCTGCTTGTATCCGCGGGTTGTGACTAGACCTACTTTGGCACCTTTACCGGTAAGAACGGCATTGGTTGCAACCGTAGTACCGTGCATAACACGGTTTATTTGTTTAGGATCAATACCGGATTCTTCACAAATTCGAGCGATACCGTTTAATACGCCAACTGATGAATCATGTGGTGTAGAGGGAACTTTCGCAGTGTGAGTTTCACCGTTGCTTTCGTTGATTAGCAAAAGGTCTGTAAAAGTACCTCCTACATCAACACCTAATCGATAACTCATAACGTTTTCCTTTTTCAAATTCTTGTTTTAAATATTTTTATTTAAGGTTTTATTATTATTTTTATGCAGGATGCTTTTTACGCAACCACGTCTTTGCATTACCGCCTTTGGCGGTTTCCGTTAACTCTACGGCTAGATCTGAAGCAGCTAATAAGGTTGGCATATCAATACCTGTCTCATAGCCCATTTGCTCACACATCATTACCACATCTTCTGTTGCCACATTACCACTGGCGCCGGGGGCGAATGGACAACCACCTAAACCAGCAATTGAAGCGTCAAATCTTCTTACGCCTGCGGTTAAAGCGGCGTATACATTAGCTAAGCCCATCGCGCGAGTATCATGAAAATGGCAAGCTATTTTGTCCTCACCAAACTTTTCAATAAGTGGCAGCATCAATTCAACAACGCCTTGAGGATCCGCTGCACCTATAGTGTCAGCAATAACCAAGCGCGACGCGCCCATATTGATTAACTTTTCAGCTAAGTCGATAACTTGCTCAACAGGAATAATGCCTTCAAAAGGACATTCCCAAGCAGTTGCTAAATAAACCTGTAATTCAACATCAGTGCCTTTACCTGCTTCGATAACTTGCTCAATCATGCTCAGAGTTTGCTGGTTATCCATACGAATATTTTTTTCGTTCATGGTGTTCGAAGCAGCCATTACTAAGGACGCCAATTTGATCTGATTTTTTTGCGCCAGCTCAAACCCTTTCATATTGGGAATTAGCGCAGAAAAGTGACAATCTGCTTTTGGCAGTTGTTGACAGATTTCATCGGTTCCAGCCATAGCTGGTACGGCTTTTGGCGATACAAACGCCCCCACTTCAACACCATCTAGGCGCGCATCTGTAAGAACCTGTATAAGTTGCAAGCGTTGTTGCGGAGTTAGCACCTTGGCTTGGTTTTGAATGCCATCACGAGGGCCAACATCGTTAATGTAGACTCGATTACTCATTACCAGCCCCTTTAATTGCACCACTTTGAACAAGTGAATCGATGCGTTCTTGAGACATATGCAGCAACTCTGTCAAAACCGACTGGGTATCTTGACCAAGAACAGGGGCAGGCGAAAAAGACTCCTCATCAGTACGTGAGAATTTGATAGGGTTACCCGGCCCTTTAGTACTTTTTCCATCAGGATGTTTTAACTCAACGAC
This sequence comes from Aliiglaciecola sp. 2_MG-2023, assembly GCF_030548145.1. Classification (NCBI taxonomy): domain Bacteria; kingdom Pseudomonadati; phylum Pseudomonadota; class Gammaproteobacteria; order Alteromonadales; family Alteromonadaceae; genus Aliiglaciecola; species Aliiglaciecola sp. 2_MG-2023. Next base: position 37,683 of record NZ_JAUORY010000031.1, on the reverse strand, counting down.
CATGTTGCGATGCAATACTTGCTCATCGCTTAATGCTTGCGACAAGTTATTCACTGGCGCACAAGGAATACGCTTGGCTTCCAACTGTTCAATCCAATAAGCCGAGGTATTTTGACTTAAAATCTCGTTTAATTTTGCATTGATGAAGTCTCTGTCTGCCCATCGACCTGGCTGTCCGTCATATTTGCTGTCGTCAAACTCAGGGCACTTAACCACTTCATTTAGGTTTTTCCAGAAATTGTCAGTGATCACTGCAATAACCACGAAACCATCAGAGGTTTGAAAGGTATTGTAAGGAACATGAACAAAATGCGAATTTCCAATTGGGTATGGGTTCTCACCAGATAAAAAGTGCATGGTGGCCATGTAATTAAGCATTGAAATTTGGCAATCCAGCATGGAAATATCCACATCTTGCCCTTTGCCGCTAGTTGCCCGTTCAATAATGGCTGATTGAATTCCCATTACCGCAAACATGCCACCGCCTAAGTCGCCAATGGGTATACCAGCTCTTACCGGGTTTGTCTGATCGGTGCCAGTGATTGACATACCGCCACCCATAGCTTGAGCAACTTGGTCAAAAGCAGGACGTTTAAATTTAGGGCCGCTGCTACCAAAGCCAGTAATGCTACAAGTGATAATGCGAGGATTAATTTTACTTAGTGTGTTGTAATCAATTCCCAGGCGGTCAGGAACGCCAGCGCCAAAGTTGTTCACCACAACATCTGACTCTTTCACTAATTCATAAAAGACTTGTTTGCCTTCTTCACTTTTCAAATCGATACAAATACTTTGTTTATTGCGATTTAATGTAATGTAGTAAGCCCCCATTCCATCTAACGAATTTTTCGGATCGCTGGCTAATAGCTTGCGAGTTCCTTCCCCTTGTAGAGGTTCGACCTTAATCGTTTCTGCACCTAAATCAGCCAATAACATAGCGCAATACGGCCCTGATAACATATGTGTTAGATCGATTACACGTATACCAGAAAGCGGCTTGTTCATTCTTTTCTCCAATTTATTTTTGTGTCCTGAAAGTAGACGAGTCACGGCACTGTAGGGTGCCATCACCCGTCACTTGAAATGTGCTTAAAAGTTATAAGCGAATTCAACGCCATACTCAGCAAGCGCTGAAGGGTGGATAAAAGATCCGCCAAATTCAGGTGCTGGAATGACTTCTTGTAAATATTCTTCGTCGGTGATGTTTTTGCCGTAAATCGCTAGTGTCCAGTTATCCGCTTCTAGAGCAATGCGCGCATTTACAGTGAAAAATGAATCACGTTTAGCATTATTGAAGTTTTGTGAATGAGGGCCCGGTGGAACACCGCCACCTAAGGTGCCGAAAAAGTCCCAAATTGTAGGCGTTTCTTCACCTTGTAAGGTGTGGAAATAAGTTTCACCCGTGTATTGATAATCCACTCGAGTGGTTACCCAAAACTCATCGTTGATAGGCTTCTCATAGCTAAAGCCTAATGTGTAGGTTGTATCAGGTGACTGCGGCGCTTTGTTGCCAACAGTGATTGGACGACTGCGGTTTTCTTTGATTTCTGAATCAAGTAAACCAAGCCCTGCAAACACTTTAAAGCTCTCGGTAATATCCGCGGTTACATCAAGTTCAAAACCTTGAATTTCAAGCTCATCAATAGTACTCACAGCACGCAACAAACCAAAAGGTCCGGCGAAAAACTCGAAAAACTGATTGTCTTCAACGTTGGTTTTGAACACCGCTGCATTCAAGCGAACCTTGTTATCCAGCAATTTAGATTTGATGCCCAACTCTATATTAGTGGTAACTTCTTTATCGTAATCATCCGTTACCAATAATTGTGCATCCACTGCATCACCAGGATTACCAGTACCTGAGCTGTTGAACCAAAAATCTAAAGTGGCTTGGGTACCCAGTGAATTAAAACCACCACTTCTGAAGCCGACCCCGTAACTGGCATACGAATTAACGTTATCGGATAATTCATAACTTAAAGTAACTTTGGGTTGGAATTGGGCAAATGAGCGACTGCGGTCTGGAATACCATCTGGGTTACCAGCAAGTCCAGGGTTAATTAGTCCAACTTCGCCATCAACAATAGTATTAATGTTAAGGCCAGACGCGGTCACATATGGCACGTTGTTAGATACTGTTCTGTCTTCATGGTCGTAACGCAAGGCAACAGATACTTCTAGTTTTTCGGAAACATCATATTCCACTTGACCAAACGCAGACAAGACCGATGTGTCATAAGTATCATCGAACAATAAATCGGTCGGATTAGGCCCAGATGCAGGCACATAGGATTGACGCAAGAACCCTTGGCCTTGATCAGCACCATAGGCGACCACTACATCACGGTCAATTTCAGCGAAATACAGACCGGCAATCCAGCGTAAATCAGCACTGTCGTCATCAGAGGTAACTCTTAACTCACCACTGAAATCGGATTGACTGCGTTCTTGATATTGGTATCCATCACACGAACTAGGTGTGTATGGTCCATACACGCCAGTGAATTCCACGCCGGGAGGAAAGATGCCGAAGGGTGCGAAAAATTCACCAAACAAATCGGTTCTATCAGCACCACCTAACGCAGTTGGCGTGTTATTCAGGGTGGCACGATCAGTTTGACACTGAGGTGTTAACTCATAGCCATAAAAGGAAGCGCTGGTGCCATCTGATAATAATGTTTCTTCAAGATCGTTATACGACAACACACCGGTAACATCGTAACCGTCTAAATCCCAATCAGCTTTAATCGAAAGTTCAGTGCTGTCTTGCTCGTTTTCACCTGGTACGTTGAAGGCAAAAATGAAGTCATGATCATTAACGTCGGCATTGTAGGCGGGCTGATTAAATGCCTCAACAAATGAAGGTAAAGCGAACACAGCATTAAAGTTAATAGCACCACCTTTAACACTAGAAACGCCGGCTCTCATATCAAGCGTAAGATCTTCACTCACATCCCACATTAAGCGCCCTTTAAGGGTGGTATCTTCTAGAAAATCTACCGAGTCTTCACCGGTGAAGATGTTCTCGTAATGGCCATCAATGGTATTATAACTGGCGGTAATTCGTCCTCTGACTGTTTCACTTAGACCACCGCTAATAATACCATTTATACGCTGGGCGCCAGCATTACCAACCGCCACTTTAACGCTACCTTCAAGCTCATCGCTAGGCAAAGTGGTGGTGACTAGAATCGCACCAGCAACCGCATTACGTCCATACAATGCCCCTTGTGGGCCTTTCAAAATTTCGATTTGGGCAATATCAAGCAGCTCTCCGTTAAAGCCGTTTGGATTGGTCATCAACACCCCATCTACCACGTAAGCAAAGGTTGATTCAGCATCTCGAGTGGAGACAATACCGCGGATATTAACCTGTGTGTCACCTACGTTTGCCGTGTCGACAATATTCACGTTGGGCACAAGCGAGATAAAATCACCGGGACGCTCGATCCCCGCAGTTTCGATATCTCTGGCGGATAATGCACTCACAGCGATAGGTACTTGTTGTAAGCTCTCTGGACGTTTTCGCGAGATACTGATTAACTCAATAGTCTCTTCTTCAGCTTGGCTATCTTGCGCAAGGGCACCACCGGCAAAAGTAGTTGAACTTGCTAACATTGATATCGCTATAGCATTACCTAACTTATTTCGGGTAAATCTAAGCATGTTGTGTTCCCTCTTGGTTATTTTTATTATTGCGTTTCAATCTTCGCCACAAGGTGGTTTGGCTAATTCCTAAGTACTGAGCAACCAGTTCCTTATTCCCGTTAAATTTCATCATTGCCTGGTTTAGCAATTCCTGCTCATTTTTTGCGATTGCGCCAGTTTGTTCGGTCCCACTTAGCTCAAATAGCTCGGGAGCTAGCTCAATCAATAATTGCGACACTCGCTTACTGGTCACATCTTGAAATGCTGAGCAATAAACTAATAAGCGCTCAACAATATTTTCCAGTTCTCGGATATTTCCTGGCCAATCATAAGTGGTAAAGATGGGCGTTAATTGCTGGGTTAAGCGCTGAATAACATCATCGCTCAAGCTACCAAAATTAAGAGTTGTCAGTTTATTTTTGGTGATATTTTCAATATCATCCCGACGTTCTTTTAAAGAGGGAACATTGATGCTTAAAACATTTAGGCGATAATATAAATCGTCTCTGAATAAGCCTTGTTTCACTTGTGTGGCCAAAGGTCGGTTGGTGGCAGCAATGACTTTGAGGTTAACTTTAAATTCTTTTTGAGAGCCAATGGGCCGATAGGTTTTTTCTTGAATAACGCGCAGTAATTTGGCTTGTTGAGGTAAGGTTAACTCACCCACCTCATCTAAAAATAACACGCCATTTTCCGCTTCATATAGCAAACCGTGTTTGCCGCCGCGCTTAGAACCGGTAAATGCGCCTTCCACGTAGCCAAAAAGCTCACCTTCAAACAACTCACTGGGCATTGCTGCGCAGTTAATTGCGACAAAACGTCCATCGGCAAACTGACTTTTCTGGTGAATACGCTTAGCTATCATTTCCTTACCAGTACCGGACTCTCCAATAATCAACACATGACTGGGAGAATTCGCATACAGGTCAGTTCGTTCAATCAAATCCGTCATCACTTTGGATTTGTAAATCAGCGGTTGCTCAAGGGATTGGTTTTTCTTAGGTGACAGTATTTGCGGTGTTTGGGCATAAAATTGGTAGATATCAAACTGACTATTGGTCATCATGATGGTGTCTTTATGAAACCACCAATCAGTTTCATTTAACCGACACTTACCGTCCGACACATCAGCAAATTGACTGCTATGCAACAAATCTGAAATCTCTTGTTTGTTATTCGAGTCAATTGCAAATTCTGTTTTTGCAATGGCATTGGACGTCAAAACATCAGTATAGTTATCCACCACTAAAATCGGGGTTTTGGAGTCTTCACTTAACCATTTATAAATAACTTTTGCATGCATTGAATCCCGTTGCTTGCGGCCAAGGATAACCGCCTCTTTCAAGACTGCACGACAGGATTCTTTAGAATAAATTAAGAATGACTTAATGTTGTCTAATAACGCCAAACCACATACCAAACTGGCACCCACCACCACATTATCGGAGGTTAAATGTGCCAATTGATACATTTGTTTAGCATCTTCAGCTGTTTCGTATTGATGACGAGTGATGTTTATTGAAGTGCTTGTGTTTAACAGGCTAACTAAACTGCTGTAGTCATCGTAGGTAATAAGATGGATATCTTTACTCACCTTTGATGCTTTTAAAACAGCACTAACGATATCTGACTCTGTCACGGGGATAGACAAGACAGGTACATCTAAGGTTGTTTTTAAGTAAGCCGAATTGCTGCCTGCACTTATAACTAAGTCAGGTTTGAAAACATGAATATGAGTGTTAGCTTCATGAATAGTGCCAATAATCGCATCTACGACTTTGCATTCGGCATGCTCTTCAAACTCTTCTAATACACTACTAACCAACTGGCTAAATTCTTTATGGCCAAAGATTAGAATGCGAATTTTTTGACTTTGCTTTATCAATTTGTTGCAACCTGAAAGTAAAAATTGTTAGCAAATTAACATAGCACGGTTCATGCCAAAAACAATGAAATTTAAAAAACCTTAAATATCAACACTTTAATTTAAAACCCAATTTCACTTTCAGGTTGAAAATTTCAAATTGAAATAAAAAATATCACTTTGAAATAAAATCATTCATTTTGAAATTCAACTTTTCGGTGTTTCAGTCAATTGTAAAATAGCCCCGAATTTATCATGATCTGCAAGATCGCAGATTGACCATTGTTGCAGACCCGTTCTTTTTTCCAGATTGTTCAATTCGAGTTTTTGTAGTGACTCATCAATTGATTCTGTGGCAAATGAAAGCAAAAAAATACCTTCACCTTTGTTTGCCAATATATCCGCCACTACCCCTTCGTTGCTCAAAGGCTGTACCAAAACCAACAGGCTTTCACCGACCTTAAAGCGAGCTGTTTTAACCAGCCTTTGAGGTAATTCTTCAATCGTCGCTGATTGAGTTAACAATGTTTGGAAGTAGCTAACCGATTTGTCTAAATCTGCGACAACAAAATTTATATGATGAATATGAGTGATCAAAATGTACTCTCCTGATTAGCGGCTATAAGCAAGCAGCGTTGAGTAAAATATTGTCTATCAAATAAATTGCGCGTGCCCTGATGTATCAAATCTTGCTTTAACTGCATGTCTGAATGATCGACTAACGGGTATAACTCTGCCGTTAGACAGTTTTATCGAAGCGCTGTGCCCTTGTTCTCGATAGCTACTTGCTGCGTCAGAACTAATCCAATACGAGCGATGAGTTTGAAATCCGTCTTGCCCAAACATTTCGCCAATTGCGTCTTTAAAACGAATGTAAATTAGCTCTTCTTTTGAACCCAGAACCACCCGTGTGTAGTGATCCTCTGCTATCAAGGCTAAAATTCTTTGCTGATGGGGGGCTGGCAGTCGACTTTGCAGTCGGGGCAATTGATCGACCATAATGAAATCAGTTTGCTCATCATTAACAGTGTTCAGTAGCCAATTTCGAAAGCGTTTTACCTTCGAGCTGTCCGCGGAATAATTAAATCTGCTGACACCCAGTACAAATAAATAAAAATAATTAGCAGCAACCCATAAGCTAACTCCAAGTAACCAATTGGAGATCGTGACGACTATATCCAAATATCGAGAAGTGCTTTTTAGAACATGTCCTTCTTGAACAAAATCGCCCACTAGAAAATCTCTAAAATGACTAGCTGGAATCCAAAGAGCAATACCAATGGCAAATCCAAGTATGAGAACAGCTAAGAAGGGAGCTCCTAATGGTTTTAAAAATAAAGCCACCAATTTGCTACCTATCGCTAAAAACTGCCATGACAAAAGGGTTGAAACTAGCCAGTAAACTAAGTGGCCTTCAATGCCAACAAGGGGTTCAGTACCAGATTGAGATAGTGCAAAAAACAAACCTAACCCCAAAGGAATACCAATATAAAACGAAAGAATTGTTCGATCTTGTATTGCCAAGGAAATAGATTGCCATACTTTTTTAAACATCATTAGTACCCAGCGCCCTTATCATTATAAAACAGCTAGATTCATCGTTTTATAATATGTATAAAACAAACAATTGAATGCAACAACTTGCGCTGCGCGAATAGCACTCACGGAATAAGTGCTGATTAATTGGCACAATCTAATGCCACTTTTTCTCATTTTGTTTTCAATGTAAAACTATTATCTAACTGAAAAATATCGACAATATGGACATCCGTGTTTAAAGATCAATTGCCTAAAATTTCCCTATTTACATTTTTCAAGAGGAAGGTAAGTTGTCGCAAATATCTCGTAAATTTATTTACTACAACAAACAAAGCACTGTTCATGCCAAAATCCAAAATTATTTAAATCAATTAAAAATCAAAAAGTTAATAATAATATTCGATATCCGCTCAGTCTCAATATTTCATAGTGAACAATTTATGTTCACTTTGAAAAATAATATGTTGTTAATTCCCTAGTGTAAATTCCCTAGTTTCATGCGAGTTTGATTAACTGATAACTACCTATTACTGAAACTATTTTATCCCTTGATGCAATACCACAGATTTCTCAATCACGCACAATAGCCTTGCAACATAAAACCCATCATCATATCTTTATAACATTATTGTTTGCATTTTTCACACAACTAACACAAAAAGTTGGTCTGCAATTCGCGAAGCGCGAATGGTATTCACGAAATAAAGCCACCTTTTACGAAAACATAGTAGACCTAAATTCAGCTTATCCTACATATTGTTTGTGGAAACATCACAGCCAATCAATAGACTAATTACATCAAAGGATAACCATGAACAAAAAACTATTAAGTGTCTTTGTTTTGATGAATATGAGCGGGACAAGCATATCAGATAATAACTTTTTTTCTGCTGCCTATGCCCAAGACAAAACTGATGCAAACGAGAATGCAGATATAGAACGGATCGACGTCGTATCTTCTCGAAAACGCGATGAGTGGATCCTCGACGTACCATTAGCTGTCCAATCTTTTTCTGCAGAAGATATTGAAAAGGCCGGTATTGGTAACTTAGAAGATTTAACCTTGTTCGCGCCAGGATTAGATTTCAAAGATCAAGGCGGACAATTTGCTGGACGATTATTACCGGCAATACGCTTTCGAGGCCTTACCTCTGAAAGCACATTACCATCTAATCAAGTTGGTTCACTCTTTATCGACGGTGTATATGTACTAGGTGGCGCACAATCCATAGGCTTTGAAGATATTGAGCGAGTGGAGGTTATTCGTGGCCCACAATCAGCATATTTTGGTCGTTCAACATTTGGTGGTGCAATTAACTATATTACCAAAGACCCGTCAGGCGAATTTGGTGGTAAGTTTAATGCGGCATATAGCCCGAACTTCGGTACTAGTAATATCTCATTTTCTATAAACGGTTCGATAATAGAAGATGTATTAGCGGCAAGTCTGACCGGGTCAGGTTTTAAAAATGGATCCGCTTACACAGCAAATGACGGCGGAACTTTAGGGGAACAAACCACTAACGCTGCGCATTTATCTCTTTTATATACTCCAACAGAAGATTTAAAAATTAAATTTCGAGCATCCTATGTTGAAGATGAAGATACCGCCCCTGCCGCCACAGCGATTCAATTTAGTGAATTTAGTAACTGTGAAGCCGGTACTCCTGTAACTGTTCTTAACGGAGATGGTGTTGCCACTGAAACAACTTTGGGTGGAAACTTGTGGTGTGGAGCTTTACCTGAGATTTCTGACGGTGTAGTTGTTTCTCGTAACACCACCTTTCCGATATTCGAAGATGGTGGAGCCTTTTTGCCAGAGGTAGACGTTCGAGACTTAATGGTAGGAAATAGTCGTGGTGTTCAGGATATCGAAGATGCCCCTTACCTTGACCATTTTGGATTACGTCGCCAAATGATTAGACTTGCCGCTAGTTTCGAATATGTCATAAATGACGAGTTTGATTTGGATGGTAACATTTCCTATAACGACCAAGATTTGATGGGTATTCGTGACGGTGATAATTCTGACGGAGAATCTGTGTATGTTGGTACGCCATCATTCTTTGAAGACTTTTCAAGTGAAATACGCTTAAGCTACGATGCTGGCGGAAAGTTTAGAGCTTTAATGGGTGTCAATTACTATAAACAAAAAATCCATGCTGCATTTTCTAATGGTGTAGAAGCGACCAATTCAATTTTGTTCGATACTGCTGAAACGCCATTTGAGGTGCGAATAGTTGGTGCACAAAACTCAACTCCAAATGATGATGAAATCAATACCATCGGAATATTTGGTTCCGTAGATTACTACTTTACAGAAAATTTAGGATTAACCCTTGAAGGTCGTTGGCAGAACGATTCAGTGACACGATTCGGTGGCACATTTGGCGAACCAATTGCAACCGGAGAGCTTGAATCAACAGAGTTCCTACCTCGTGCGATTTTCAAATGGAACCCAACTGACAATATGATGACGTATGCAAGTTATTCAAAAGGAACCTTACCGGGTCAGTTCAACAGTTCCTTTGTTGCCTTAGATCCTGAAGATAAAGCCATAGTGCAAGCAGAGAATCCTGGTTTACAAGATGAGGTACCGCCTGAATATCTAGATAGTTACGAAATTGGGGTTAAACAATCATTAATGGAAGGCAAACTAAGCTATTCAACCGCTTTGTATTCGATGATTTGGGAAAATATGAAATCAAGCATATCCTTTTTACCGCCTGGCGCTACTGGCTTTCAAAGTGGTTTTGTATCTGGAGAATCAAAAATTAAAGGGGTAGAGTTTGAAGGTGGCTATGTAGTCAGCAACAACTTTGATATCTCGCTAACCGCGAATTATACCGATGCAAAATATGAAGACTATTCATTAACCGGTCTTACACCTTTATTTAATTTAACCACAGCAGATGGATTTAAAGTGGATGGTAATACCCTTCCTCGTTTCCCAAAATGGAGTGGTAGCCTATCTGGTACTTATACCAATACTTTAGAGTTAGCAACAGACTGGGATTGGTATACACGTGTAGATATTTTATATAACGGTAAAACTTATACTGATTCATATAACCTAACGTGGGTAGACGCATACCAAAAAGTGAACTTAAAAGTTGGTTTCACACGTGATGATCTTTCAATTGAGCTATATGCCGATAATTTACTAGACGAAGATGGTTGGGTAACAGGCGCAGGTTTAGCATTCTTCGGTGAAGTACCTGTTAAAATTTCAACATTAAATACGCTCCGAGCTGTGCACGTTACAGCTATGCAGCCAAGAGAGCTAGGCGTTAGGTTATCACTAGCGTTTTAAACATTAACTTTGAATGAGGCTAAAGAATGTTCAAAAACTCTAAATCAGAGGGAAAAATGAAGTTAAATAGACGTGAGTTTATGGCCGGTGTCGGTATGGCTACCGCTCTACCATTAGTTGGATGTGCTGCTAGCTCTGCTAGCAGCGCAGACAGCGCAAAAAGCAGTTCATTTACTGATGACTTTATTGTTGCTCCACCGTTATCAGGCCCGCGAATCAACTTAGCCAGAGCTTATAAAGTCATGGATATGTTGAATATTGACGCCCTAGTACTCGGACAAGGCGTCAATTTTTACTATTCAACTGGGCATCGACCAATTACCTTAACGATGGGACATGGTCCTAATTCATTTTCGATTATTACCCGTCAAGACAATATGCCAAATGGTTTAGTTATGCCGTCGTTTACATACTACTACCAGTTAGCAGATGTAATTGCTCCAGATGACTTCTCGACTTATATGTATAGTGGGCATCGAGGCACAGATAAGAATGATCCATCTGCAAATCAAACTGCCAATTTGATGATATTCCCAGATCGGCATTTAACCAGTTTAGATGAGATTGAAAGTAGTCGTGAGAATCGTACCCGGGAGACAGCCAAAGAGTATGGCGCTTTTGTTGGTTCTCGAGCTGCATTTAAAAAGGCATTTAGCGATTTAGGTCTAACCAATGCGAGAATAGCGACAGATAACGCTGCATCTTGGGAATTAATATCAACAGCTTTACCCAATGTTTCGATTGTTGATGCAGATGACGCATTGCGACGTATTCGTCCCTATAAATCAGATGTAGAAATTGAATTGATGCGTCGTGCAGCGCCAGCTAACGCTGAAGCAGCTATTGCGGCGGTTAAATCAATACGAGCTGGTGCTACTTATCGTGACCTCAGGCGCATTTACTATGCTGAGGCTGCTAAACGCGGCAACACCGGCGAGTTTATGGTGATAGACCGTGTGAGTGCAGATTTATTTGACGCACCGTTTAGAGATGGTCAGTCGTTCTTAATTGACGCGGTTAGTCATGCAGATGGTTATCATGGTGATTATGGACGCACTGTATTTATTGGTGAACCGAATAAAGAACTGGCCAAAATCACTAAGACGATTGGCATGGCGTGGGACGAAGTAAGGCATTCAATGAAACCTGGGATGAAATTCTCAGATATCACTGCCTTAGGCCAATCTACGTTGAAAAAGTTAGGTGGCGATTACAGAGTGTCATTTTCACCGCACAGTGTTGGTCTTTATCACACAGATCATGTGGGTAAAATGCCAGGCGCAAAGTATGAGAATCTTGTGTTAGAAAAAGGCATGATTCTTAGTGTCGATTGTCCATTACTAGAGGCTGGAATTGGTGGGTCTGCGCACTTAGAAGATCTAACCTTAATAACGGCTGATGGTAGTGAAGCGATCAATAATGTAGGTGATCAAACGATCATTATTTGATGCAATTAAGCAATCCAAATCAGCATAAAAAATGCCTCTCTTGAGGCATTTTTTTGTTATCGGTATTTTAACTTAAATTATTGATTTGCCGCCTTCCTTGCCGTGGCACGAGAATATTGGTTAAACAATGCTCTTTGCTCATCAGTGCTTTCACCTAATTGCACCCGCACCGGCGTGCTTGAATGCTTATGATAATAAACATATTCCATTACGGCGACGAGTCCACGGGCATTTTCAAATATGATAGGCATACTCTTTTTTTCGTCTTCATCATTTGAATCGTTTTCACTGACACCTAACCAATAACGTTTCACAAAATTTAAGTCATTATACCAATCCCAAGTTAACTTCTTTAGCTCTTTATCGGAAAAGGTAAAAAACGTGGCAATGTTATTTTCTAAAATCACCGGCATATAAGTAAATTTGTCCATCTGCATATCATTTAAAGTGCAAGATTCAAGCAGGTTCAATATGTATAAGTTGGCTACACTGCTTTTGCTAATTTTAATAAAATAGGTTTCATCTTTACCAGAGTTCTGATTTGAGTTGCTTGATGGAGCATAGTCGATTTTATAACAATCACGAACTTCCGTAATGTTTAGTGGAGCATCAAAGATAGTTACGCCTTCATTCTTAACGATTTCAAGGGTGGTACTATTATCTATGTACCGACTATTAGTGCCGGAAAAATCATTAAGTGCATTTTCGGCTGATGCTATTAAGTAGGCTGTTTTATACCCCTTCAAAAGCATAACCTCGTCGTCTTTATCAATGACCTGCTCGGTGGTGATGACAGTATAAGGTGACGAACAAGCACATAATGTTAGACAGATTAGTACAACAAGCGTTTTAGTGAATTCCCACATCATTTTTCCCTAGTGACCTATATTTATCGTTTTTAGAATGTCTTAAACCTGATTGTCTCTTATCGATAAAGATTAAGTCAATCAGTTACTTAATTAACAACACGATAACAACGAATTGGGTAAAAAAACCAAACCACAATCAAAATAAAAGGAAAATAGACAATCACGACTGATGGCAGCGTTAGAACAAGCATGACAACCTAAATTAATGGCCTAGGATGCTATTGCCTCTTATCTAGAAAGTATTGATTGTGTTCAAGGCAGATATTTGATTGATAAAAAGCCAATTTAAGCGTTAAATAATCTTTCAAACCTAAACATAGAGACGTTGTCGTGAAAAGAGTGACTGGATTAATATGGATATTGTTAGTTAGCTTTAGTATTTCTTTTTCGGCAAACGCTGAACGTGTTTATGAAAAGCAAGAACCTCCCCGTGAGCTGACGGCCGAGCAAGCAACATTGGCCGCCAGTAATTATAAGAAGTACTGTTCATTGTGTCATGGTGATGATCGCGAAGGTCATAAAAACGACCACGCACCTTCGTTACGTAGCAAAAGTTTATTTGAATCGGGCGTTCCACACTCAATATTACGTCCTATGTCTTATGGTCGCCACGGCACTGCCATGGGGGGTTACTTAGATGAAGTGGGCGGCCCCATGACGTTGGATGAAACTTGGGATCTAACGTATTGGTTATTCTGGCAGTCTGGGGCGCAGAGAGTAAAACTAAGTGAAAACCCTGTGAATGGCGATATAGTCAAAGGAGAGACTATTTATCAGCAAAATTGTACCACTTGCCACGGTGAAAACGGCGAAGGTGTTACCGCTCCGGCGCTTTTTAACCCCTCTTTTTTAGCTCACAATAAAGATGAATTTATTCGTTACGCCATCGAAAAAGGTCGCGAAGATACGCCTATGCGAGGCTTTTCCGACAAATTATCAGAAACTGATATTGATAATCTCACTGCCTTTATTCGCAGTAAAGCCAGTGATGCTAAAATTAGCAAGGTTCCGCTAAAAGCGCTGCCCACACCGGATCAATACGTCATTAATCCACAAGGGGAAGATCCTAATTTTAAATTGGACCAGGGCAAATATGTATCCTCTAAAGACTTACATGCCGCCATGCAAGCGAAAAAACGTATGGTACTGATAGATACCCGAGTGACGTCAGTATGGCAACGGGCCCATTTAGCCGGTTCAGTGCCTTTTCCTTACTATTCTGATATCCAAAGTCGAGTGGGAGAAATGCCCAAGGATGTATTGATCGTCGGTTATTGCTCTTGCCCACGGGCAGCGGCAGAGTACGTAATGGATAAATTTAACCAAGCAGGTTATGCCAATACGGCTGTGTTGTATGAAGGGATTTTTGGCTGGATGAATTTAGGCTATCCGGTGGTACGTGCAGAGGGGCTAGAATCTTTTGAGGAAACGCCACAAGGACATTAACCTAATATATCTGTTTTTAGCTCATTGTCCATGTTAACTGATGTTAACATGGCTTTTTTAATAGTCTTTATATGATGGAATTTTAAGGGAAGCGTTAGCAACACTGACTTCTAAGAAAAACGAAATCAATCCACCGGTGATAAGCACCATTCCCAGAATAAACATCGAAATAATAGTCGTATCCAAATTCACCACAGTCAATCCATTCATCAGCAATAAAATAACATCCAGACACACGGTCACAGCTGCTGCTGTTAAAAACGTAACAGCCCAGTTGGCAAAGCGCATTCTGCGGCGTAGGGCTTTTAATTCATTTTTAGCTTTTTCGGTAATCTTAGATGGGTCAACATCACCAATTCGTTCAAAGTAACGAGCCCGATCAATGATCCTCGCTAAACGGCCGGTCATGACGTTCATCATTTGACCCATACCAACAATTAAAAACACCGGTGCCAGTGACAATTGAATCAGTTCAACAGCAGATTCATTTAAATTAAGTTCCATTACTTCCCCATCATTTGATTTGTGATGCTCTTATACCAAATGAATAGTGGAAATGTACAGAACTCTTGACAATGACACCTAAAAAACCGCGCAACGCTTAGTCAATGCAAACATCTTTGACATTATCTACTGTATTTTTGCAGCGTATGTTTGTAGCTATCCATTTGCATGTAGTCATCTAACGCCGAATTAAATTTTTGAACATCCGCTTCAGCTACACTTGACTGGCTGAACATGACGTAAATATCTCCAGTAGTAACTGTAAAGCCATGTTCAACAATGTAGTTATCTAATCCTTTTCTGCGCAGTATTGACGCTCCCACAAAGCTATCTTCTAAAAAACCGTCAATATCCATATCTAATAATCGGGCAATATTTAATTCCCCCATAATACCACTCACAAAGTTACTAGAGGACGCTTTGCTATCTTGCAAAATGGTAATTTGAGGCCCGTAATAGTAGTCACCTACGACGCCTATTTTGCTACCATTAGCGATAAACTCATCTATATCATTATAGGCGGCACGCTTTTTATCATCATTGCGTATGTACAATGAAAACTGCTCAGTGCGGTAAGGTGCACTAAAATACGCGAACTCTTCTCGCGCTGGGGTTTTTGATGCGCCAATGAGCATATCGACGTTACCTAAGCGTAAGTCTTCTAAAAGCGAAACCCAGGTACCTTGCACATAAGAAACCGTGCATCCCATTTCATTAATAACACCAGTGATAATTTGAATATCGACGCCACTCACCTCACCATCAACGTTGATGTATTGGTAAGGTTCCCAGATATCAAAACCTAAACTATATGAGCAAGGAGGGGATTCAACTTCGTTATCAGTTGACAGTTGAGAGTCTTTCAAGGGCTGTTCTTCAGATGTTTGACTTGACAACGTTGCCTGTTGTGGACTGCATGCAATTAAGGCAAAAGACAAACTCATTACTAATAGCATTTTAAGCATTTTCATAATGGTGGCCTCCATAAATAAACCACCCTAAGTTTAAGTCAGAATTCTAAATTTGCTATTTTTAAACTAGCTTTAACAGCATTCCATCTGATGTAGTCACGTAAGTTTCAGTTATTTAATACAAATTTTCTCTGTAACTCTTTTTTAGGATATTCTACTATTCCACCGTGGCACATCAGTTGGGGAAATTAATGGATAAACAAGTCAGTTCTAGATCAACAAGTCAAAAAGCATTACGAATCAATCTCGACGAAAAAAAATACGGGACTATTGTTGAAATAGGCGCAGGACAAGAGGTTGCCAGACAATTTTTCATAGCCGGCGCGGCAGCCGGAACCATAGCTAAAACAATGTCTGCCTATGACATGGTTTTTTCAGATGCAATCTATGGCGTGCAACAAGACGGACGTTATGTGAGCCAAGCTCGCGTTCAAGCAATGATGGAACAAGAATTCGATTTAGTCGTAGATCGAGTTGGCAATATTCGCTCTAAAAGTTCTCGTTATTTTGCCTATGCCGCAACAGTAGCTGCTAAGAGCTTTGGCCGCAAAAACGAATGTCACGCTTGGATTGGTATTCGTATTCAAATGTACCCTGGTGCAGAGCCTTCTGATATCAAAGTACATGTGCGCATGTTTGACGACAATGCTGAAGCTCAGCAGCAAGCATTAGGCGTAATTGGTGTGAACTTAATATACGCTGCTTATTTCTATTTTGAAGATCCTAAAATGATTATCGATTCATTAACCGATAATATAAAACCTAACCGTGTTGAAATTGATTTTATCGACTTCAAAGGTCCTTACTTCCTTGATGTAGACAATCGCGCGAAGAATCTGCACTTAATCCGCAGTTGGAAGACCCGTGCAGTTATGTTCAAACCCGATGGCAGCGTGGCGATCCCGGCTGAATTGTTGTACAAAAAGAATATCCTAACCATTCGCGGCTCGTTCAGACCAGTCACTAAACTCAATGTAGATATGATAGAACAAGGGCAAACCTCGTTTTATGAACTAAAAGATGTGAGTAAATCGAATACCGCGGTTATTGCTGAAATATCATTAAATGATATGAAAGGGAATGACGCGCAAATGCCCGAAAAAGACATAGTAGCGCGAGTGCAATTGCTTAATTCGTTGGGTTATAACGTAATGGTTTCAGACTATACCCGTTATTTCTCGTTGCGGGCTTACTTCCGCCAATACACAAAAATGCAAATTGGCATTGTAGTGGGCATGGTTAACATCAAACAGATTTTTGATGAAGACAGCTATAAAGGGGTTGAAGGCGGAATAATGGAAGGTTTTGGTAAACTATTTCCAGACAATACCCGAATGTATATTTACCCTGAGATAGACGAGAATGGCCAACTTAACGATTTCACCCTAGTTAAAGTGCCAGAACATCTACGCTTCTTATATCGACATTTATTGGAAAATGGCTACCTTGCTGGTATTGAGTGCAGTGATAACGAATTATTTTCGATTTACTCCCGAGACTTATTGAAACAACTCTCCTCAGGTCGCGGAGAATGGGAAAATGCGGTTCCACAAAGTGTTGCTGAAGAAATCATAGCAAATAAGTTTTTTGGTTATCGAGAACGCTAACGACGGCAGTACGTATTCACACCTAAAAAATGGCAGATTATCTGCCATTTTTTTTACTTCCAATTCAGCTTTTATTAATACATTTCTAAAATCAGCAAAATATTGCGCAAGATCAATAAAGGATTTCGCTAACCAATTAAACTGCAATGACTAAATGATTATTGCGAAAACAACATGAACTCAAAACGCTTTTTCGATCCTCAATTACTTGAAAAGTATAATACTAATGGGCCACGTTATACCTCCTACCCTACGGCATTATCCTTTAACGAGTCTTTCTACAATGATGATTTGATCAAAGCAGTAAAAACCTCACCTAATACAGATCTGTCTCTTTATATACATATTCCGTTCTGTCATAGCCTTTGTTATTACTGTGGCTGCAACAAAATAGTTACTCGTCACCCTGAAAAATCGGACGACTATATGTTCTATTTAATAGGTGAAATTACCCAGCGCCAAAAGCTCTTTAAAAAGCATGTTGTTCGGCAAATTCACTTAGGCGGAGGTACGCCCAGTTTTCTCAGTAAACAACAACTTTCGAATTTAATGGCCGTGTTAAAAAGCCATTTCGTTCTCAGCCAAGATGTTGAAATTGGCATAGAGATAGATCCCAGAAACTTAACTTTAGACTATATCGATCACCTTGCTAACATCGGTTTTAATCGACTCAGTATCGGCGTTCAAGATATCGATCCGCAGGTGCAAAAAGCGATAAATAGAGTTCAGTCCACTGAATTGATCGAGCAAATCGTTAACCAAGCGAATAAGATTGGATTCAGATCCGTTAATTTAGATCTTATCTATGGTTTGCCCCATCAGACACCCGAACGATTTGAACGCACTTTGGACAAAGTGATTCAAATGGGTGTGCAACGGATATCGCTGTTTAGCTATGCGCATTTACCTGAACGCTTTCCAGCGCAGCGCAAATTGCGTGATGAATGGCTCCCCAATGCTGCGCAAAAACTGGCATTGATGAAATTGGCAATTGAACGATTCCTAGATGCAGGCTACATGATGATCGGTATGGATCATTTTGCCAAACCTAATGACGAACTTGCCTTGGCTCAAAAGCGCCACCAATTACACCGAAACTTCCAAGGTTACACCACCCATGCAAACTGTGATTTATTAGGGTTTGGCGTATCGGCTATTAGTAATATTGGTGACTGTTATAGTCAGAATTACAAACAGTTAGCCGACTATTACCAAGCTTTAAATGAATCAGATAACGCGGTTCACAAGGGGGTTAAATTAAATCTCGATGACCAAATAAGGGGCTTTGTCATTAGCCAATTAATGTGTAATTTTCAAGTCGACAAATCCCAAGTTGAAAACCTATACGACATTCATTTCGACAGCTATTTCCAGCAAAGTCTGCGTTCGTTACAACCTTTTGTAGACGACAATCTTGTGGAAGTGGATGCATTGCAAATTAAGGTCAAAAACAAAGCTAGATTGCTGATAAGAAATATTTGTATGAGCTTTGACGGGTATATTAAAAATCAACATATACATAGATACTCAACCGTCATTTAAACAGCTTAGGCTCACATTTGAACGCTACAGTAAGCCAGCCTTTTTAATACTCAAATAGGTATTTAATACATTTGGAGTGAGGTGAGAAGCTGGCGCATTGATGCAAATTACGCCCTTTTGTTTTAAGCGTTGTACATTACGATCTATGGATTTTTTAATTTTATGGGCTGAGGCATACATAATTGCTTGTTCGAACGTTTCTACTGGCTCGTCGTCAATACGCTTGTAAATAGGCTCTTCGATACTAATTACGGCCACCAAATGCTTAGCTTTAAGTAATTGTACCGCTTTGAGCAAATCTTCAAAATCTTCATCACGAAGACAAGTGACTAGCAAAATTAACGCTCGTTTCGGTTGCTTGACCAACAACTCTTGGGCTGCACTTAAATAATCACTGGCTATTTTTTGCGGATACAGATCATAAAAATGCTGCATGACTTTACTGACATTTTGGGCCCCTCGAACATGACTTAACCAGCGAGACTCACTTCCAAAGCTTTGCAAACTAAGGTTGTCGCCATTTTTCAAAGCGGTGTAAGACAGCATGATCAATGAGTTAAGTGCGTGATCAAAATAGCTCAGATCGTCGTCCTGCACACGCATACGTCGGCCTGAGTCTAACATTATGATGACATGCTGATTTTTTTCTTCCTGATACTCTCTTGAAATGAGTTTGTTAAACCGGCTAGTTGCTCGCCAGTCAATTTGTTTAATACTTTCGCCTTCACGATAGTCACGTAACTGCAGAAAATCCATGCCACTGCCACGTTTATTAAACTTTTTTAAGCCTGCTTGGGTTAAGTTAACGCTACCTTGCAAACCAGCTAAATCTGAAATGGCAGTAAAATTAGGGAATACTTTATGTTCGCTAACGTGTTCAATCCAATACACATAATCCCAAAAGCCAAACTTCGATTCGACTTTAATTTCAGTAGCCGAAATTTGCGAAGGCCCCCTTCGACTTGGCGTAACTTGATAGTCAAACTCTGCGATTTGTCCGGGTTCTAATCGACAACCGTGAAAGTTGTTAGAACAATGCCAGTGCTCAGGGATTATCTCACTGCACTGGAGGCTCAAGGTATAATACCCACGATTAGCCATAGCAATGCTAACCTTTTGTTCCACATGCACGGATAAATTGCTCGGCACTTCTCTTTTAACTGCCACTTGCGGTGGGTGGCGACTGATAATTAAATCGTACCCAGCCAATGCAATAGCAATTAGCGCCAGTCCCATGGGTAAACCAGACAATTGCGTTAAGCCATTAAAATGAATAACAATTGGCAATGCCAAACCCACTATGCACAGCACAGAAAAGCATTTAAGTAATCGCTTTGAAGGAGCTAACCTAATACGTTTCATTGCCTTGGAGAAGCCGCCTGTTGAATTATTTCTGATAGCACTTGCTCTGCCGAAGAACCGGATATTTCCCGCTCTGCAGACAAAATAATACGATGTCGCAAAACAGGTAAGAGCATGGCTTTAATGTGGTCAGGAGTCACAAAGCCTTGACCTTCACATAGGGCTTTCACTTTCGCCGCTTGCACTAGCGCTATACTTGCGCGGATCCCTGCACCATGCACAATCCCATCCCACTCACGGGTTGCACGCACTAAGCCTACCGCATAGTCCACAACCTTATCGTCTATAAGCACCTTACTTACCAAGGCTTTAAGTGATAATGCATCTTGCTTGCTCAGTACACTTTGAATCGAGGCATTGACTATACCTGTTTGATTTTCAGTATTCAGTTTGGTTAAGGTGATTTCATCCTGATGCTCTGGGTAACTCACGAGCACCTTCAACATAAAGCGGTCGAGTTCAGCCTCTGGTAACGGGTAAGTGCCTTCATTGTCGATGGGGTTTTGGGTTGCCAACACCATAAATGGGGTTTCTAGCGGCATACTCTGCCCATCAATGGTGATTTGATATTCCTGCATCACTTCTAATAACGCAGCCTGAGTTTTTGCCGGCGCTCGGTTAATCTCATCTGCCAGTAATAAATGCGTAAAAGCCGGCCCCTTGCGCAACGCGAATTTACCAGTTGCCATGTCTAACATCGAGTGACCTGTTACATCGGCAGGCATCAAATCAGGTGTAAATTGCACCCGTTTATAATTTAAGTCGATGCTCTTTGCCAACGCGCGTATTAACAAGGTTTTGCCTAAACCTGGCACCCCTTCAAGTAACACATGGCCGCCAGCTAAGAAAGCAATAATCACTTGTTCTACAACATCATTTTGACCAATTAACAGGCGCTGAACATTGCTTTTCAGAGCGTTAATTTGCGCACATGCTTTTTCAAGGGTTTGACCATCAATTAACGATTCTACTTGGCCTTCAACACTGTCTTCTTGCACAGGTATCTCGGGCGTTGGATTGGGATCTAATTCAGCGTCATTCATAACATTTTCCTGAGAGTCTGGAGACTCGCTATACTTTGGGTAAATTGGGTTTCATTAACTTGAGCTTGACTAAACATAAGTGTGTTGATGGTTTCGATTGGCCAATGACTTATCTGTGACAATTGTTCAAGCATTTGTTGTCTGTCTGCACTCTTAGTGGCGGGGCGCTTTTTGTGTAAAGCGACAATAATAGAATGACGAATTTCGTCGATTAATTCCCGCTGCTGTTTTTGCCGCCAATAAAACTCACCAGCGGCTTTAATATGCAATGAAAAAGGCGTGTAATTATGTTCATCGATACGCAAAATAGGACCAAAACGCATCGCCCAGTGCCACATACTCAGGGCAAGCAATACGCTACCGAACCAGATAAAATAAGGCGCAAAATCGTACAATAAACTAAACCAATGAGGCAGTTCCTGGGTCGAAAAAACGTACACTTTCGATGAGTTGCCCACTAATTGATCTAATAGCTCCACATTATCTTCGTAAGCTATTTGATAATTATTCCAAATATAAACATCGGTTAACATAGTAACCAATCCATCGCCCATCTCCATTTGCGCAAATGTGGGCCCGTATAAATCCCCTGCAGTATAAAAAACACTTGGATCTGCAGGTAAAACTAAACGATAACGGTTTTCTAAATTAACCATTAGGGGCTGGTCATCTGGGTTGATTATTTCAGTTGGAGTAAACACGTTCTCGGTGTCTTCTGGCAACCAATTAACAGCGAGGTTTAATTCTTGAATAAGTGCATTGGCGCGAAAAACATCAGCGTCTTGGCTAGCATTAAGGGCCATAATCAGGTGACCACCAGAATTTACCCAGTCAATCAGTTGCTTCGCTATAGCCTTAGATAACGCAATTTCGCCTTCGGATAAAACGATGGTGTCGTCTGTGGTGGGAAAAATGGCAGATTCATTGTTGGCATACAACAAACGGTAATCTTCCAGTAATTGTACTTCAGTACCTTCCGCCTCAAGGAACAATTTAGCCGCTAAAAACGGTTGTTCGCGGGCTTCGTCATTAAAACCTATGTCGGTTACTTTTTCATAAGACTCAAAACCATTATACAAAAACACGCCAGCAACCAATATTATCAGCGCCATTAATACCCGTACTGTCCAGGTTTGCTTTGCTTCCACAGGCTGTAAATTTGAGGTACTCATGTTGCGTTTCTCATCTTCCAACCTCTGCATCTGCAAACAGGGTTTTCCACTGTTCACATAACAGTTGCATAGTTGTTTTTTCTGGCCATTTATGTGCCCAGGCTAAGTGCACCCAAGTGTCGACTAGGCGTTGCATAAACTCACTTCGTTCACCGACAACCGAGGTTTTAATCACTTCAAGGCATTCCCGTTCGGTCATTGATTTGGTCAAAGGTAGAGCCTGCTCTTTACTGATTTCCAGTAAGCTGGTTATCAACATTAATGACATCAATTTGCGATAGGCTTTAGCGTCGAACAGTAAATCTATTTCTGACACGACATCATCAGGCATGGCATCGCCTTGATAAGCCTGACTAAACAAAGGCATTTCTAATTCATCTGTTGCGGGTTGCTTAGGCGATTGATTAAAAAAACCTTTAATATTGTCTTTTGACAGATAAACCAACAATAACAAGGTAACGCCAAACGCCAGCCACATTAGTACTTCAGAAAAATTTGCAAAAAACATCAAGCCATTGACTAACCAAGACGGTAAATCAGAGCTTGTTTTCTCACTGTCACTTTCAGCTTCGTCGTCTGACCCCCAGCCCACCCAGCGATAATCAGTTTCAGTTTGCTGACCATTGAAAGGCGGCACATCAAGTATTGCTTGAATCTTTGCTTCACTTTCAAACTCAATATTTTGTTGGTTTGCGGGATCTGTATCTTTAAGCTCTGAATATTGATTATCTTCAAACTGCGGTAATTCAATTTTTGCTGAGCTATCTTCTGCCCAACTTTCAGATACCGGTGAAAAACATAACATCACTGCTAAAATGCAACTTGCCACCGCCCCTAATGCTGGTTTGGTAACTTTATTAATGGCTCGTTTGAAGCCAATTTCTATGTCCCACGCTTCTAAGATAACTCGCCGGTTTAGATAGGCTGCGAAACTACCTGCAATATAAATAGGCGCAATAAGTAAATAAGCGAGGTAAGTAAATAGGTTAAATGTCAGTTCGGTACCCCAATTATCGCTCGTGATCACCAGCCAATAATCAAACTCCACTCCCGCCGGCACCACATAACTAATAAGGGCCACTAAACCAAAGATAATGATCAGCTCCCAGCCGAGACAGATAAATGTCCACCAAGCGGTATTATCATCAATCGTTCGATGCAAGATAGATAAACGCTTGCTGCGAGCAACACCATCTAGACCTTCTAATTGTTGAATGGCTAAATCAAACCCGCGAGTAGGTGATAACCGACGCCAGGTAATACTAGCAAACCATTGTTTTTTCAATAATCGAGGCCAAGCTCTAATCGCATCTTTAGCGGTGACCGTCTCGCCAAACACCTGACGACTCAAGATATGCAGCAAACCTCTTTCATACAGAGGCTTCAACCACCAAAAAGCGACTACACCCCAAACAATATCAATGGCACAGGCCAATACAAATATGGGTAAGGTAACCACCAGCCAAAAACTGATTAATGATCGATACCAACGCAAGGCCATGCGGCAACCTAAATCAAAGGACCGCCAACTATTACGAGGACGAATTTCCAACGTTAGGTTATCAATATTCACGACGATTTCTCGCCAGAACGAGGGTTTCTAGGAAAAATGTAGAGCAAAATCCACAGCCAACAGGCGCTGCCCACTGCATATTTCACTGCATTGGGAAGTAGTGTGCTACTCGACCAAAAAGCTTCAATGAACGCAGCAACCACCAACATTAAAAATGCGCCAAAAATAATCGGAAATGTAATTTTACCGGCCTGTTTCAAAGCCGCCGTGCGTGACAATTGCCCCGGTCGAATAATATGCATTCCTACTACGCCCCCAGCAGCCGCAGACAACACAATGGCCGTTAATTCAAATGAACCATGGGTAATAACAAAAGAAAAAAATGTACTAGAAAATCCGACATTCACGATATGAGCACTCACCGCACCAAAAAATATAGCGTTAAACAGTAAGTAATAGAGTGTTCCAAACCCCAATAAAAAACCTCCCACAAAACACTGAAATGCAATGGATATATTATTTTTTATATAGAATCCAAACATTAGAAAATCGCTATCAGAATCTCTTTCGTTTCGATAGTTTCCGGTGGTTTCATCGATGCGGGATGCCGGATCGTACATTTGTTCTAATTGGGTAACTTGCGAATTGGGCATTACATTTCCCACAAATTCTGGTTCTATCATAGTGACCGAAAAGGTAATTAGGGCTAAACCATAAAATAATATATGTGCCCAAATCACATAGCGGCGAATAAGCAATAACTGAGCGGGAAAATCGTACTTAACAAATTGCCAAAATGGTGCCCAAACCCGGTTACTCGGTTTGTACAAACACTGCTGCCCCTGTAGCAAAAGATCGTTTAAGCGGGAAATTAACGCTGGGCTATAAAGGCGACTTTTTGCCACGGCCAAGTCATGAGTTAACTGCCGAAATGCATGGGGAAGATCAATATCGTATTCATGCAGTTTATTGGGATCTTTTATCGCTTCAGCAAAATCTGACCATTGTTTTTGACGTGATTGAATAAAATCATGCTGCTTCATGCTTTACCCACCAAATTAGCCGCAATAGACTTAAGTTGGCTAACGGCTTCAGGACCTTGCACATTGAGAATGGGTGATAAAATATTGGCTAATTCTTGCTGCCGCTGAGCACTTAAGGTTTTACTGCGCTCAGCAAACGCTATAATCGATTTCTGCATTTCTGGATCTAGCTGTAGCTCTACATTTTTTTGCTTTTCAAAGTTAAAATAACTCATTCTAAGTGGTGCTTCGTTATACACCACCATAGTGCCGCCAATATAATCCCCTACCCGTTTATTGTGCTTAGAAAGTAGTAGGCAAATTCCCCCTAGCAGATAAAACGAAGGCAAAAAATCAACCGCTCTAAATAAGTTTCGAATTAATGAACCGGCAAGGGTAACTGGCAAACCATTGTCATAAACGACGGTTAAGCCAAAGGATTTTTTACCTGGTGTTTGACCTTTTGTTATTTCAAATATCACTGGGTAAAACCATTCCACCAAAAAAGCCGCTATGAGCATTAACCCTATTCCCATATTACCCGCAAAAGACAAAGCTATACCAGCTGCGAGCATAATGACTAAACGGATAAGTAAATCATAAATAAAGGATAAAGTGCGCACGCCAATACCTGCTGGCGTGAGCTGGATATCAATGCCTTCTGGGGTTTCTAAATTTATTTGATTATCTATTTTCAACCGTATAACTCTTGTTTACTACCCAATAAAAGATATAAATATACCCATAAATACAAAACCCCAATAAATTAAGCCGAGTAAGATAAATATCCAATTGGTTAACGTCAGTGCAGCGTTCTGTGCGCCTTGGGGATCATCACAAACCTGATTTATACGATCTTGGACGTACCAAATAGGTAACAATATCAGCGCGATCGTTGCCAGAAAAAATACTACATATAAGGCGAGTTGATCAACGCTCGGTTCCCAGCGATTAGTTAAAGCAGAAACTATAATGGTGATTACATAAAAAGTTGCCATTAAGCCTGATGCCCTGCACGCAATACCTTTAGACTGCAAGGCATCGTTAACTTGCGCAAACAACGAATGGGTAAAGAATATGTTAAAAATAGCCCTGACAATAGGAGTGCAATCAAAATCGGCATTGTCTTTTTGCAATTTCCAATTACGGTAAAACCAATAAATGAGATAAAGATTAAGTGTACAAAAAGATAAGATAATTAATTTAGTGCGGGAAACCACAAAAAAGGCGTTTTTGTCGATTAAATCATGCTGCTCTAAGTTACCCAAATCGGCAGCCGGAGCGTTATACACACTCTCATTATTATTATAATTTGTCGACATGAACTTCCTTGTACTAACGGCATAACAAACTGAGCACAGACTCGCCTTCGTTTGAGTATGCCATAAACATACTCGATATCCAGCATTTTAATGGGTCTAATTAGACCTTAGGTTAACTGGAAATAATTGGTGAAACATTTATACAATTGTGTACCGCTCAACACCGAAGCGGATGGAAAATGCAAAATCGGAATTAAGTCACATGGTGCACAAATCGTTTCTGTACCCCGTTCATTTTCTAGTTCATCGACATTAAGTACCTTAGCTAGGGGCTCACCCTTTTTGATTTCCATACCGGGTTTTGCTAAATAATCGACTATTCCACCTTGGTGGGTATAAAGGATTTTGTAATTGTTTAGTGTGACTGCCACTCGCTGCATGTCTTTTGGGGTGTATTGGGCATCCACTAGACAGCCTTTGGCATTCAAGTAAGACAGAATACTTTGTGCATCGTACAATCCTTCATCGAAACTAATCACTTCTTGAGAACCCATCTCTAAGGTAAAGGCTTCAACTTCGAACTGGATTGGATTAGCTCTTTTTTCAGTTAATAAGTCTTGTAAACTCCACCAATGGCAA
The DNA here is from genome assembly GCF_030548145.1 of Aliiglaciecola sp. 2_MG-2023. Taxonomy (NCBI): domain Bacteria; kingdom Pseudomonadati; phylum Pseudomonadota; class Gammaproteobacteria; order Alteromonadales; family Alteromonadaceae; genus Aliiglaciecola; species Aliiglaciecola sp. 2_MG-2023. Next base: position 10,919 of record NZ_JAUORY010000031.1, on the reverse strand, counting down.
AACGTCGCTTCATCTAAAGCACCAGCAAATTTATTGGGAATCAAAATAACATGAGGAATATTAAACAAAGACGCTGACGCTTTTGCATATTCAGGCACATAGATATGCCTTGTAGAGACAGGCCCATTGTGCAAATCAATCACAATATCGGCATCAAAAGCTAATTGTTGTAATTTTAAGTTAAGCTGTTGCGCAAGCCCTAATCCCCAAGTATCCGTTAACTTATCATCAATTTTCTGTTTGATAGCCTGACGAAAACGGGATTTAATCGATTGCAGCGGTTCATCATTGGCTACCGTATCGACAAATTCAGTCACCAAGTTTTGATCATAATAATAACCCCGATTCCAATTTGTACCATTGATGGGATCAAATCGGCCCAAGGTATACTCACCAGCTTTGATGTTGGTGCCCACCGGATTACAATTTGGTACTAGGGTAATTTCACCACATATATCCAGATTTTTAAGCATCTGAATTAAATGATAAATTACTACATTCCCCTGCACCTCAGCGCCATGAATCGAGCTTTGTAGGTACACCTTGGGACCTGGTTTACTGCCTTTAAAACGATACAAAGGCACGTTCATATTCCGCCCAGACGCGTTTTGCGCAACCACGAGATATTCTTTGGAAAACTGATTCATCTAACGACTCTTAAAAACTTAACTACAATTAAAGAATACGATAATTGAATGCTAACCGTTGTACAAACTTTTACGTTTGCGTGTTAGTGAAACCGGTCAATTCCAGCCTACAACTGGTGACTTTTTTAATAAAGCCACTCGTACACACAAAAAAGACAAAATTAACTCCAATTAGGGGAATAAACATGAAATGAAAATTAATTGCTGGGGCGATATGTGTTGCCCTGCTATCAGGCTGTGCATCGAAAGTTCACTTATCTGAAACGGAAATAATGCAACAATTTCCAGTGCTTGAAAAAGCCACAGAGATGCTAGAGCAGGCCAATATAAATGATTTGGCGTTTTACTCTCCTGAACAAATGAAAGAGGCTCAACGAGCTTATGACAGTGCATTAAGACAAGCTGAATCTGGAAACAATACCGCTAATGCGACCGCCAAAGAAGTCGTTGATAGAATAAACGCTGCGAAGACACACTCGAGCAAAGCAAAATACGTTTTTGAAGAAGTGTTTGTGGCCAGAAATAAAGCCCTTGGAGTCAGCGCTGATACATTGGTGCCAGATAATTTCAATAGTTCTGAAAAGCAATTTAAAAAAATGCTTACGTGGTTTGAAGTAGGTGAAGAAGACCGCGCAAAGCGAGACATCAATGAACTAAAGAATCAATATTTAGCGACCGAACTAGCAGCTCTTAAAACCAATATGCTTAGTGTCGCTCAACGCGCGATTGAGAATGCTGAAAAGCAGAACTTGGACGATGTAACGCCTATCCTTATCTCTCAAGCTAAAGATGAATATCAGCTAGCATTAAGTACTTTGGAAGCGGATAGAGCAAATACTCAAAAAGCCAATGTGCATTCTAACAAAGCGATTTGGCTGGTCGAGCGGGCCAAGGGTGTTGCCGAGATCAATCAATATTTTAAAAATGCGGATTTCAGTGAAGAACAAAAAGTGCTTTGGTACCAAGATCAATTACAAACCGCAATGTCTCCAATTTCAGGTGATTTAGCATTCAATCAGACCAACAAAGAGGTCATTGCTGATGTACAGCGAACTGTTAGTTCAAAATTAGCCGAAAACCAGATGAATAGCCAACGTATTGAAGAACTTAATACCCAGTTAATGACCTTGCAAACATCTTCGAAAGATAGAGAATCACAAATAACCCGAGACAAAGACGAAGCTCTTTTATCCGCGCAACTTCAGTTGGAAAATGAGCAACAAGCTAAACGCGAAGACAGTGCAAGATTTGCAGGCGTGCAATCTTTATTTAATCAGGAAGAAGCGACGGTTTATCGTCAGTTAGATAATGTATTAATTCGTGCTCACGGGTTTTCATTTAAGACTGGAAGTAGTGAAATTGAATCATCTAACTTTGCGTTGTTGAACAAAATTATTGATGCGGTGAGACGTTTCCCTGCCTCAAATATTTTGGTAACCGGTCATACCGACGCTACCGGCAGCGCTGAATTAAACTTAGATTTATCTAAAAACAGAGCAAAGACCGTGGCTGACTTTATGACTAAAGTGGGCAATATTGACGATAGTCGTATTGAATCCCAAGGATTTGGTAAAGAAAAACCTGTCGCCAGCAATGAAACACCGGAAGGTCGAGCTCAGAATAGACGAGTAGAAATCCTGATCATCAATTAACTAAAGTTGGGGGGATGTAAAACATCTGCCCCAAAAGTAGTTGCTATCACCAAATGAGCTTTGAGCAAAAGCTAGTTAGAAGTAATGTTTTTTTGAGATTCAGCCTTTAGAAAACATAATTTCATAACTGTGAGATCCATATACATTAACATGGGGTATTAACCTATTATTGTTTAAATTGATTATTAAGGATCAAGGCATTGAGCACCCCCATTAGCATCATGTGGTTTCGGCAAGACCTTCGCCTGCGGGATAACCCTGCACTGCTCGAGGCTTGTAACAACGGCGATGTTATCCCCGTTTATATTTATGATAATTGCAATGCCGAAAGTTTCACACCAGGCGCAGCCAGTAAATGGTGGCTGCATCACTCGCTACACAGCTTGAACAAATCACTAGACGGTAAGCTGCATATCGCTAGCGGCAATCCCATTGATGTATTACAAAAGATTATTCAACAAACTGGGGCGACTCAAGTTGTCTGGAATCGCTGCTATGAACCCTGGCAGATACATCGCGATAAAGCAGTAAAACAGCAGTTGCAAGAAGATGGCGTGCAGGTAAATAGTTTTAATGGCTCTTTATTATGGGAACCTTGGACAATCATGAACCAGAGTGGTTCGCCTTACAAAGTGTTCACTCCTTTTTACCGCAAAGGATGTTTAAAAGCGCCTTCTCCTCGTTCCGTTGAGGCAGCCCCAAAACAAGCTAATTTTATTTATCAAAATAAGCTGGATCAAGGAATAGATAGCCTTGAGTTGTTGCCGGAAATTAGCTGGTACAAACAGATGCAACAACAGTGGCAGCCTGGCGAAGAGGGAGCCGGTGTTTCACTGAGTGAGTTTTTAAATGAGCCAATAAATGATTACAAACAAGCCCGTGACGTACCCAGCCTTAATGGCACATCTCATCTTTCACCGCATTTACATTTTGGAGAGATATCTCCAAACCAAATATGGTATGCCACCTTACATAAATTTAACGGCAGCATGGAAGACCCGCACATGGATTGTTTTTTAAGTGAAATTGGCTGGCGTGAATTTAGTTATTACTTGTTATATCACTTTCCGACCTTACCCAGTGAAAATTACAATGCCAAATTCAATCAATATCAGTGGCGTGGTCGCAATAATGACTTGCAAGCGTGGCAACAAGGTCAGACAGGCGTGCCCATTGTTGATGCGGGTATGCGTGAACTGTGGCAGACCGGTTACATGCACAACCGTGTGCGCATGATCGTTGGCTCCTACCTAGTGAAAAATTTACGGACCCATTGGCATCATGGCGAGAGCTGGTTTTGGGATTGTTTATTGGATGCGGATTTGGCCGCCAATAGTGCGAGCTGGCAATGGATAGCTGGCTCAGGTGCCGATGCATCGCCCTTTTTTAGGATTTTCAATCCTGTTACGCAAGGTGAAAAATTTGATAGTGAAGGTGAATACGTACGTCATTACTGCCCTGAGTTAAAACACCTTCCCAACAAGTACATCCATAAACCATGGGACGCACCTAAAGAAGTCTTAGCAACAGCAGGAATCCGTCTTGGTGATGAATACCCTCACCCATTGGTGGATTTAAAAGAGTCGCGCCAACAAGCTTTAGATGCCTATGAAGCGGTTAAAAACGCCTAAATGACAGGATGAAATGAAAGCCATGGCAAACACCTTAAGATTAATTCTCGCCGATCAGCTAAGTATGTCGGTAGCAAGCCTGCGAGATTGTGACAAAAACAGTGATTTAATTTTGATGGCGGAAGTAAAAACAGAAGCCAGCTATGTAAAACATCACAAAAAGAAAATCGCATTTTTATTTTCTGCCATGCGTCACTTTGCCAAAGAATTAACGGACTCAGGGTATCAAGTCCGTTATATAAAATATGAAGATGTTGATAACCAAGGCAGCCTTTTTAAGGAAGTGGAGCGGACCTGTCAAAACCTAGAGATAGATAAAGTCGCGCTGACATTTCCCGGCGAGTACCGTGTACTTAAAGATTTTCAAAGTTGGCAACAAAAGCTAGGTATTCCCGTGGAGATCTTGGACGATGACCGCTTTTTAAGTCATATAGATGATTTTGCTGATTGGGCAAAAGATAAAAAACAACTGCGAATGGAGTTTTTTTATCGACAAATCCGTCAGTCAAGTATGACCTTGATGGAAGCTGATCAACCCAGCGGGGGTAAATGGAATTATGACAGCGCTAACCGCAATGCTATGGATAAAGATGTCGAGGTTCCTGCGCACACTCAGTTTGACCCCGATCACATCACTCAAGATGTATTGAAACTGGTTGAGTCTGAATTTGCTGAGCATTTTGGCAATTTGGACAATTTTCACTTTGCCACCACACGTCAGCAAGCCTTAGTGGTGTTGAAAGATTTTGTCAGCCAAAGGTTACTAAACTTTGGCCAATATCAAGATGCCATGGTGCAAGGTAAACCTTGGCTTTTTCATTCCCATATCAGCTTTTATTTGAACTGTGGATTACTGCTGCCCAAAGAGGTCGTTGAGCTTGCTGAGAATGCATATCGTAATGGCGAAGCCCCGCTTAATTCCGTCGAAGGTTTTATTCGTCAGGTTATTGGCTGGCGAGAATATGTCAGAGGTATTTATTGGCTAAAAATGCCCGATTACAAAAAGCAAAATGCGTTGCATGCACAGCGAAAATTACCAGATTTTTTCTGGAATGCAGAAACCGATATGAATTGTTTGCAGCAATGCATCAGCGAAACACGAGACAACGCCTATGCCCATCATATTCAACGTTTAATGGTATTGGGTAACTTTTTGTTATTGGCTGGGGTGCACCCTGATGATGTCAATGAGTGGTATTTGATTGTGTATGCCGATGCCTATGAATGGGTGGAAATGCCCAATGTTAGCGGCATGATTTTATATGCTGATGGTGGACTACTCGCGAGTAAACCCTATGCTGCAAGCGGAAGTTATATCAATAAAATGTCGAATTACTGCCAACATTGCCATTACAACGTCAAACTGAAAACTGGTGCCCAGGCCTGTCCATTCAATTATCTTTATTGGGACTTTTTAGATCGCAATCGAGAAAAGCTCGCCACAAACCCAAGGTTAGGCATGCCATACGCCACGCTAAATAAGATGAAAGATGACAAAATAAGACATATTCGCCAAGACAGCGATATATTTTTTAAGGCATTAGATAACAATGAACGTGTGTAGTTGTGGCTTAGCCTCGGGAAAAATCCCGTGCTACACCTTGTTGGCGATGCGTTAACACCGCGTTAGTTTCGATGTATCAAACAGCCACGGGATAAATCCCGTGCTACATCTTGTAGGTGGATGAGTTAGCCCCGCGTTAGCCTCGATGTATCAAACAGCCACGGGATAAATCCCGTGCTACACCCTGTAGGCGGGTGCTTTAGCACCGCGTTGGGGACTAAATTAACGTTTTTTGTTGGACTTGCCCGCCGCCTTGTTGTGGGGCTGGTTATCACTGAATCGTGTCAATCCTTGCTGAGCCTTAGCATTTCCTTTGCCTTTGGCATATGCCTTGTTTCGAGACCGTTTTGCATATGCATTGTGCGCCTTACCACTTAGTTCCTCTTTGCTTTCTAGAGGCACTAGATGCTTGGGTCCGTTGCCAATCAAATGCGCTTTACCCATTTCTTTCAATGCTTTGCGGATCACTGGCCAGTTTGCTGGATCGTGATAACGCAAAAAAGCACGATGCAAACGGCGGTGTATCTCACCTTTGGGCACTGTAACTTGCTCACTTTTGTGATTGACTTTATGAATCGGATTTTTACCCGTGTGATACATGGTAGTGGCGTTGGCCATCGGTGATGGATAGAAATTTTGCACCTGATCCAATTTAAAATTGTGCTCTTTTAACCACATGGCCAAACTCACCATATCCATATCTTCTGTGCCAGGATGGGCAGAAATGAAATATGGAATAAGATACTGAATTTTACCTGCTTCTTTGGTGTATTTATCGAACATTTCTTTAAAACGCTCATAAGTACCCATACCAGGCTTCATCATCTTATCCAATGGCGCTTTTTCAGTATGTTCTGGAGCTATTTTTAAGTAGCCGCCCACATGATGGGTGACTAATTCACGAACATAATTAGGATCTTCAATGGCCAAGTCATATCGCACCCCTGAAGCAATCAATACCTTCTTAACACCTTCCACTTTACGAGCTTTTTTGTAAAGCTCAACGGTAGGTGTTTGATCGGTGTCCAAATGTCCACAAATATCCGGCCAGACGCATGAAAGACGGCGACATGTTTGTTCCGCCTTTGCGCTCTTACATCGCAATTTATACATATTCGCAGTCGGACCGCCTAGATCAGAGATCACGCCGGTAAAACCGGGAACTTTGTCGCGAATTTGTTCAATTTCACGGATAATTGACTCTTCTGAGCGACTTTGAATAACCCGGCCTTCATGCTCTGTAATCGAACAGAAAGTGCAACCACCAAAACAACCCCGCATGATATTCACCGACGTTTTAATCATATCGTAAGCAGGAATTTTAGCTTTCCCATAACTAGGATGAGGTACGCGAGCATAGGGTAAATCAAACACCGCATCCATCTCTTCAGTTTCCAATGGAAAAGCAGGCGGGTTAATCCAAATAATGCGATCACCGTGGCGCTGGGCCAGTGCACGAGCACAACCTGGATTGGTTTCTTGATGCAAGATCCGTGATGTATGGGCGTAATGTGTTTTCTCTGCACGTACCACATCATAGGGAGGTAGCATGACGTACGTCTTCTCCCAAGGCTTTCTGCGCTGAGATTTAGAAGTAAATGGCTGAACTACGACCGGTTTCGCTTTTTGCGCGTCATCGATAACTTTGTTTTGTTCATCTTCAGCTACCGCACACTTATCTTCAATGTATTCATAGGGGCTGGGAATAGGATCAATTTTTCCAATTACATCAACGTGTGTAGAATCCACACCTTGCCATTCAGGTAATGGCTCTTTGCGAATTACTGCAGTACCACGGACATCTTGCATGTCAGCAATAGTCTCACCTGCGGCGAATCGATGGGCGATTTCCAGTAACGGACGTTCTGCGTTACCAAACATCAACATATCTGCTTTTGAGTCAAATAAAACAGAGCGTTTTACTTTGTCTGACCAATAATCGTAGTGGGCAATTCGTCTTAAACTGGCTTCAATACCACCAATGATGACTGGTTTTTTGTAGGCTTCTTTACAGCGTTGAGTATAAACGGTAACGGCTCGGTCAGGGCGCTTTCCACCTTCATTATTGGGGGTATAAGCGTCATCGTGGCGTAATTTTCGATCCGCTGTATAGCGGTTGATCATAGAATCCATATTGCCAGCGGTTACCCCAAAAAATAAATTGGGTTCACCTAACTGCATAAAATCTTTTTTGCTGGTCCAGTCTGGTTGCGAAATAATTCCAACTCTAAAGCCCTGAGCTTCGAGTACACGACCGATTACAGCCATTCCAAAACTAGGATGATCTACGTAAGCATCTCCGGTCACAATAATAATGTCACAGCTATCCCAGCCTAACTGATCCATTTCCTTTCGAGACATTGGCAAAAATGGAGCGGGGCCAAAACATTCAGCCCAATATTTAGGATAGGAAAATAGCCCTCTTTCAGCTTTCATTCGCTGAACAGGCTGTCGCATAACAGTCATGTATTGTACCAAGAAGTTAAGGGTTCAAAATTTCGCGGAGTATACCAGAAAAAGCCTTTGGACAAGAATAATATCGCGATAAAGGACGCATCCTTCTACAGCTAAGTGTCAAGTAATCTGCTCACTCTTTGTACATTTGTGTGTTGGCAGCAGATTGCTCGACATGGAAGTTCTCTGCTGTTCAGGCTACTCGTTGATTATCCTGACTTCTTTTTCTTGCCTCCTGCGCTTCGGGTTTACTCTTTACTCGCCATTCCGCTTGCTCTCTACTCGTCATCCCGCTTGCTCTCTACTCGTCATCCCGCTTGCTCTTTACTCGTCATCCCGCTTGCTCTTTACTCGTCATCCCGCTTTGCAATCACCTCAATGCCGAAACCATTATCAATTACTTGTAATTCAATGGGTTGGCAACATATTTGGCAATCTACTATTTGCTGCTGATTGATGTCGTTGGCTTCATCTATCTCCAGATCGTTGTAAGTCATACAATATGGACACTCAAATTTACTTGCTACTGTGAGGCTCATGGCTACTCCTTGAGTTGTAAAAGATTAATTTGTTTACGTAAAAGGCGTCGAAAAAGTTTGAAAAACAAACCAATACTGACTGGATATACAGTAGTTTTTAAAATACACTGGCTTTGTGTCCCAGCAAAATTTTTAATCTATTGATGAAAGAACTCCCCAGTAAATACTATTTAACTCATTTTCATGAATTTCTCGCGTTTGTTTCCGGACCCTGTGCACATTTACTCTCTATTGAAGATAGTGCTTTTATCGGTAAATTTCATACTCTTTGTGAAGATGCACAATGTTTGTATGTCCGTGGATTAAATAGAAAATCTCCAATAATCAGACGTAACTCATTGTTTTATGATGAGATTAACGATCACCAATTGCATCTAGAGAGGCTTATAACAGAAGGCTTTTACACTGAAGTAAAAAAAGAGCATCTTGCTGAATTAACTCATAATCTAACCAAACCAGAATTGGCCCAAGTGCTGCGTAATGCGAATGTCAGTTTTAAAAGCTCCCAAAGTAAAGCTGATTATTTACAATTAGTGAATGAGTTTTGTCAATTTGAAGACTTCTGCGCCTTTCTAGATCCCACTGTTGTGTTGCACCGAGGGCAAGATCAGCACATAAACTATTTTTTATTCTTATTTTTTGGTGATCTGAACAGTAACTTATCCAAGTTTTCAATGCGCGATCTGGGGATTATGCCAACTCAACGAGGGGTCAGTACTGACAATGCGCGATTCGATTTCATTGACGAAGCTAAGAGTGCGTTTTTTTATGCTCATCAACGGCGTGAAGTCATGTCTTTATTACCAGAGCAACAAATTGCACTTGCCCAACAGTTCCCATCATTTCCAACTCCACAAGGTACCTTAGCCAATGAACATTGTGACCGTTTTCTATTAAGATTAGGCAAAGCCATACTCCCCCACGACCAGTCTCTTGGCATAAAATTATTAGCCGCATCTTCGGAGCCTTTAGCACAAGAAAAAGTGATCCGTGAAAAGTACAAGTTAGGTGAAAAAGAGTGGGTGAAAAACCGTTTAGAAATGATTATTGAGGAACCAGATTCTGAAGTACTATTATCGTTTGCCGAAGACTTTTTGGCCCGTAAATTTCAGCAAAAACGCACCAGTACGCTCACCGACATGTTACGAGAACAATCAACAACAGTACTTATTGATGAAATGTACATGGATTCGGTGGAACATGGCGTAAAATTGTTTTATCAGAAACAAAAAAAACAGGCCTTTCGCACTGAAAACCGATTGTGGCGAGCATTGTTCGGTTTAGTTTTTTGGCATGAACTTTTTGAAATGGATAGCAATGCGTTAGTCACTGAATTCGATTACAAACCCCAGGCTATCAATCAAAACAACTTTTATAATCTGTACGAACAAGATATTGAAACTCGCCTATACCGAATGACCAGTGCGCAAATCACATTCAAACAAGTATCTAAAGTTATGCTTGAAAAGTACGGTCGCCCCAATGGAATTTTTCGTTGGCACAAATCCTTACTCGAAGTTTTAGCGGTATTTTTTGATCATGTTGACATTGAAGGTCTCAAAGAGCATTTGAGAATGATGGCAAAGGACTTTAAAAACTACGCTGACGGTTATCCGGATATCATGGTAGTCGATAACACCGGACTGAGATTTGAAGAAATAAAAGCCCCTGGAGACCAATTGCGTAAAAACCAATTGTTAACCATAAAGCTACTAAGAAAATCAGGCTTTAAGGTCGCAGTCACTCAAGTTGAATGGTTTTTAGATCCCTTACAACCCTATGCAGTCGTCGATATCGAAACCACGGGCGGTCGTGCAAATCAACATCGTATAACCGAAATAGGTATCGCCAAGGTTGTAAACGGGAAAGTGATCGATACGTGGCAAACGCTAATCAATCCTCAACGGCACATTCCGCAAAAAATCACACAATTAACGGGTATTGATGATGAAATGGTGAGTGATGCTCCCTTATTTGTGGAAATCGCTGAAAACTTACGAAGTTACTTATCTGATTGTGTTTTTGTCGCTCACAATGTCAATTTTGATTATGGCTTTATCCGCGCCGAATTTGAGCGTCTTGAACAAAGTTTTCGCATGCCCAAGTTATGTACGGTACGAGAAATGCGCAAAGCGATTCCAGGCCTTCCGTCTTATTCATTAGCCAACTTAACCCGGCATTTTGGTATTGATATGACTCGACATCACAGAGCCTTATCAGATGCTCAAGCAGCCGCAGAGTTGTTATTTATTATCAACGAAGTGCGTCATGAAAAAGCCAATGGGAGTCGTTTGCGGGGCTAAAGCACCCGCCTACAAGATATATGTTCCCCTCTCCCCTTGTAGCATGGGCTTTAGCCTGAGGGATCCCCACAGCGGCATCAACATTTTGCATCCTCCACTAGGGCTTCGATGGATGCTTTGAGCATGTTC
>NZ_JAUORY010000030.1:0-56443 GCF_030548145.1 Aliiglaciecola sp. 2_MG-2023 | reverse complement strand
GGGTCGAGGCACCATTTATTCCAAGAGCCCTGCATGAAAATGCGGGGCTTTTTCGTTTTAGGTTGAAATCGAACCAGTGCCACGGGTCGTGTCCCGCTGCTGCGCGTGCGTCTCGATCCCGGGTCGAGGCACCATTTATTCCAAGAGCCCTGAACAGAAATGTTCGGGGCTTTTTCGTTTTAGGTTGAAATCGAACCAGCGCCACGGCTCGTGTCCCGCTGCTGCGCGTGCGTCTCGATCCCGGGTCGAGGCACCATTTATTCCAAGAGCCCTGCATGAAAATGCGGGGCTTTTTCGTTTTAGGTTGAAATCGAACCAGCACCACGGGTCGTGTCCCGCTGCTGCGCGTGCGTCTCGATCCCGGGTCATCAAAGATAGAACATGACAAGCTAGCAAGCTGAGTAACGGTGGAGATTGTTGTTGTGTTTATCAATCTGCTTATTAAGTGCGGATGAGCCGCTTTATCAGCTAATCAATGTGAGTAACTTGTTGTTTTATAGAAGCCTATGGGGACTGCGGCTTTTTAAATTATGCGTGCTGACCCCGTTAACAATGATTACCCTCTTTTATGCTTTAATTGCTTTTTACTAAAGCAGCTAAACGGCCTGTGACTTCACCAAACTCAGCAAGAGTTTCATCGAATATTTGTTTAATCGATTTTGTTTCTTTAATGCGCCCTGCAACTTGTCCTGTTAAAGCGATTCCTGCCTCTAGATCGCCACCAAAGTATACCGCTTGTGTGTCTTGGAATTCGCTGAAAATACTTGGTGAGCCTTCCTCTAAAATCCGAGTTGAACGTTTGGTGCGCAGTGCTCTTAACGCTGGCCCTGGACCTTTGCGGTTTAAAAACAGAGTGTCAGTTGAATCAGCAGCAATAATCGCGTCTTTCCAGTTTTGATGAACGGGGCTTTCTGTTGCGCTTAAGATGCGAGTCCCCATAAGAACACCGTCAGCACCAAGGGCTAGGGCTGCTGCCATGCTGCGTCCATCCATAATACCGCCAGCAGCGACTATAGGTACGTTTACCGCTTCACATACTTGCGGTATCAAGACCATGCTCGATACGTCGTCGGCATTTTTGAAACCGCCGCCTTCACCACCCTCTACTATGAGTCCGTCAACGCCTGCCTCTACTGCTTTTAGTGCACCTTTGAAGTTGGGTACTACATGAAATACGGTTAAGCCAGCGGCTTTTAGTTGATTTGTATATTTGGTTGGATCGCCAGCTGATGTGGTAACAAACTTAATACCTTGATCAATAATGAAGTCGAGAATTTTTGGATCGCGCACAAAAGCTTGGGCAATGTTCACACCGAAGGGTTTATCCGTCAGGTCGCGCATTTTTATAATTTCTTCTCGTATTGCATCCAATTCACCAGAGCTCGTTTCGATAATGCCCATACCGCCAGCATTTGAAACCGCAGATGATAGTTGTGAACGTGCTATCCAGCCCATCGCAGCTTGTATTATAGGTTTTTCAATACCGAGCATATCTGTGATGCGGGTTTTGATTACAATATTAGTCATATCTTTCCTCTGAAATGAATTGTGGCTTAGGTTATTAGTAATATTGTTATAGAAATGTTAGTGAGATTGGTACTTTTTTTCATGAATAGAATACCTAGCTATTGGTTTATTGATAGTTGACAAGGTTGGCTTCAATTATTGTAAAGATAGAATTTGTGGGACAAGATAAGAGCTGGAAATATCAGTGCCAAAAAGCATTAGAAAATATATGCAACCTGAGTTAAATCATTACCTTGCTCTATGATGACGTGTATTTGCTGCCGAGTAGAGTAAGTCCATTTCGCCACCCGTGGTGGTGATTTCACTCGGTCTTATTAATAGTCATCTGGATGTCGCAAATATTTTTTCTTTAAACAAATTTTTGTCAGTTTTTTTTACATATTTCCCTTTATAGGTGGTAATTATTTTTAACTAACTGTTAACAAGTCGTTGATATGGTTGTATAAAAAATAAGCTGGCTTAAACTATGCTTGTATTCCAGCTAGGTGCAAAATTGATGTGAGCATCGGAAGCTTCGGTAGGATTGAAGCATTACTGTCAAAATTAAAAAGGAAATCAAACAATGATTAAAACAAAAAAGCTGGCATTAGCAAGCATTACATTAAGCGCTATGTTAGGAGCATCGGCTGCAACGGCCGCTCCTATTTTTATGCAAGGCAATTTCCTCTGGACCCAAGTGTCAGATGATGGCACCTTAGGGAATGAAAGCGCCTCACCAGGTTTAATTCATGATGCCACTGGAACAGGAACTTTTGATACTGCACGAGGAGATTATCTTCGCCCGGGGACCCCGTTTGAAGGCTTTGGTATCTCGTCTGACCAATTCAGTACTGTAGGTAATAGAAACTCTTCAAGCGATAGCGTAAGTCAGGTGTCAATTACAGACCTTAGTGGTGGCGCATTTGACAACCATGTTCGCTGGACGGGTACTGCTGACAATGGTTTTTTCGATATTATTCATGACTTTTTCTTTGATGATACCGATGAAAACCTGAATATTACGACCACGATTACCGCTATTAGTGACATGACTAATCTTGCATTCTCAAGAGCAATTGACCCTGATCCAGATAACTATCCTGGCGGTTCGGCAAGTACAAACAATGAGCGTGGATTAGATCTGAATAATGATGGTGATTATGATGATGCTGGCGAATTGGCGCAAACTGATTTCATCAGTGCCTCTGGTGTTATCAGTGGTTTAACTATGGGTATGTTTACCGATAGTGATTATGAACATAACACAGGTATAGAGGGTGCGTGTTGTTCACAAATCAACCCTGCCGATTATTTAATCGGTGGTGATTTTGCACCAATAGCATTTGGTTTCGACTCTTCTGGGGATAATGGTATCGGGCTTGGCTTTATGATCGGAGAATTGAATGCAGGGGACTCAGCAACTCTTAATTATTCTTATGTTTTCGGTGATACAGTAGGTACTGTAGATATTCCTGGAGATGACGATTCAACTACCGTTCCAGTTCCAGCAACTATCTTGCTGTTCGGCATTGGTTTAATGGGGATGAGCATGCGTAAGCGTTTTGCGAAATAACATTCGTAAATAGTTTAAGCCCAGTTTAGTGCACCAGTTCTAAGGTATATTCAACTCGGTTATTAGATGCTATGTATTGCTCGCGTAGATGTATCAATTACCGAGCCAAAGTAATCTCTAATTAAATGCTCCTGAACGGAAATGTTCGGGAGCATTTTTACATTCAAGGTCAAATGCGTGGTCCCGTCACGCCTCCTTTTGTTATTATTTCATACAATCAAAAATTGCATGGTAGGCGAAATCATATAATCCAAGTGATGGGGAGATATCCTTTGTAGCTATTAAACCCTAAACCAATAAAATTGATTACTGGGCTATTATGCTACCTAACCCTTATAACGATGTTAAACATGCACCGTTTAAACTTGTCTTTGAGAAACATATCCGCTATTTTATATGTAACTTAATGGTTACATATTGGTTATGGACAATACTTTCAGCGCACTAGCAAATAAAACTCGACGTCAAATTCTCGATTTTGTGAAGAACAATCCAGCCTGTCTGGTGAATGATATTAGTCGTCAGTTCGCTATGAGTAGGGTAGCGATAATGAAACACTTAAAAATACTAGAGCAGGCCAATTTGTTAGTTACTGAAAAGATCGGTACATCCAAACACCATTATTTTAACGTCATACCCATTCAACAAATTTATGATCGCTGGACGGATGAATATAGTCGTTTTATGGCATCCCGTTTAACCGGCTTTAAAAACCAAATTGAACAACAATTGCAGGATGATGAAAATGAGCCAGAGCAAGACAAAAAGTGTTCATAAAATTTTTATTGCGGCGCCAATAGATAAAGTCTGGCAACAACTAACTAAAACAGACGGTCTACAAGCTCAGTTTTTTAATGCTCGTTTGGACACTCCTGGGCTTGAACAGGGTGCAGCTATAAGAATGCGCACTGGTAAAAATGGTAAATATACCTCGGTAGTGGGGGAAGTGCTGGAATTCGATCCTCCCTTTACCTACTCCCATTCCTTTAAATTTACCAGTTTAGACGATCCTTATTGCAAGGTGACTTATAAGTTGAAGGAAGTGGACGGGGGAACTGAATTTACCCTTATTAATGAAGATATGCCGGTTGCAACGAAAACTGCAAAATACATGGAGCAAGGTGTCCCGTTTATTTTAAATACTTTAAAAGGTGTCGTTGAGCATGGCAAACCGCCATTTAAGTATCAACTTATGCTATTCATGATTGGCGCTTTGTCTTTTACTGTGCCAAGTAAATGTAAAAGTGAGCATTGGCCGCTCTAAATGGTTAATGATTATGACTCGTTAATAAACAGATAATCACAATTGGGAGAATACTTATGGCAACTCCAGAAGAAATGGCGCAAACCATGCGCAACAACGTGGAGCAGAAAACCGGAAAGGGCATGAACAGCTGGTTTGAAATCATCACCAAAGGACAGTATGAAAAGCATGGTCAAATAGTTAAAATGTTGAAAACTGAGTTCGCTGTGACCCACGGTTTTGCCAATTTAATCGCCCATGACTATCTCAATCGTAATGCAACTTCGTCAAACGAAACAGACTTAATAGAGACGCAATATAGTGGCTCTAAGCAACATTTGAAAATAATATACTCAACTATTATTAAAGCTCTCGATAGTTTGAGTGAAATGCAAATAGCGCCAAAAAAGTCTTATATTAGCTTGCGGCGCAATAAGCAATTTGCACTCATTCAACCTTCCACTAAAACCCGTGTTGACCTTGGTCTTAATCTTAAAAATGTCGAGCCTCAGGGGCGATTGGAAGCTTCTGGTAGTTTCAATTCGATGGTGTCTCATCGGATTAAAATCACTGATATAAATCAAGTAGATGAAGAACTGATTGATTGGCTGAAAATGGCATATCAGCAAAGCTAAAATTGCCAATTAGACGTAAATGAAAGATGGTGAAGGATAGACAGGCATATTTTCACTGGTGTTATGAGCCTGCTTCTTTGGCAGGCTACACAAAATTTTAAATCAAGGTGTGCACTGGTTAAAATGCACAAATCATCAATTTGATTTTTCGCGCCAATGAATCATTCGATCGTTGCCATGAAATATGCCAAAAGTCGCTACCGAGGACGGATTCTCAGTATATGGGCCGTCATAGTTAGAGTCGATATCGCTCCAATCAAATTGTAACCAAGTTGGGACTTCAAACTCAATTTGCACATCACCTTGGTTATTAACTCCAGGTGGAGAAAGGAGGAATTCTGCGCGTCCCGACTCGAACGTACCTGCGCCTGACGCGCTAGTAGTGCCTGGAGCTAGACTTATATCGGTTATGTTAACGTCGGTTGCTGCGTCGAAGCGAGTGAAATTGTCTTC
Source organism: Aliiglaciecola sp. 2_MG-2023 (assembly GCF_030548145.1). Taxonomy (NCBI): domain Bacteria; kingdom Pseudomonadati; phylum Pseudomonadota; class Gammaproteobacteria; order Alteromonadales; family Alteromonadaceae; genus Aliiglaciecola; species Aliiglaciecola sp. 2_MG-2023. Next base: position 51,033 of record NZ_JAUORY010000030.1, on the reverse strand, counting down.
GCTACTGATCACAAAACGACTTCCATCCCAATACTCGATTTGCATCGGGATATTCAATGAAGTGGTTTCTGGGCCGTAGTTATTCTTCAAAACCCATCGACCAAAACGCACTTCTTCGCCGAATGGTAGCAATTCAAGTACCCCGTTGGCAGCATTTCCATCTGAATCGTTTGCCGTAATTCCATCTGCATCTATAACCGATGTAACCTTCAAACTTAGGTTACTTGTAAATGGTTCAACTAACGCATTGGCATTACGCTCATAAATAAAATTATCGGTTGAGTTAAATTGATAACTAATTACCCCATTCATTTCGGTTATCGTCGGCGATTTTAGATTTGCGCTCAAAGAGACGTTAGTAGTGGCATCGGCACCAATTTGGCTTGAATCTTCGGTGGGACTGACTCTAACAATATTGGACTCATCTAAATTTACGAAATCACCGGTATAGTTTAACGTTGTATGCCCATCTAAAGATTTGGCCGTTATGGTGAATTCAGGTTCAGTCGCGTAGCTAATTTGACCTGAAGCAGGGCTTGCAATGTTCATCTGTCCAGCATAGACAAAAGGATCGCCTCCAGAAAGAAATCCATCAAATACTGTCTCTAAGTCAAAATACGCTGGGGTAAACCTACCGATACTTTCACTTGTTGCGGCATCAATCGTTTTACCAAAATAACCATTAACTGGCGGTGTTGCCGTTATAGTAAATACACCTACTTCTGAAACACTTTGATTTGTTTCTAATTTTACGCCGTTGTCGGCTGTATCAATACTGATGTTCGCCACCCCTAAACTCACCGAATTACCCGTTAACGGTGCAACAGTATCTACTGTAAGGGGAATATTCTTCATTTCAAAGTTTGCTGTAATGGTACCGTCACTACATGCCGCGGCGACTGATAAATTAAAGTCTTCACCGGCTTTTTTAAATACATTGCAGCTAGCATCGTTTGTTGTACATTCTGCATTAGCATCAGGGCTGGCAACAATTAATTTAGCCGGGCTAACTACCGTTGTTACTGTTGAAGAAGCCAACCCGTTGCCACTTGCGTCATTTACTTCAATGCTAATTTTACCGGCGTCTTGGTATTCAAAACTTAATACTGCCGTTCCGGATTCATCAAAATTGATGATTCTATTCTGAGTAACTGAGGCGGCAGCCATGGCGGTGGAATCTAAAGTGGGTACCTTGGTTCCAGTGGTTGGATTTGCATAATTGAAAACTAGATCTAGGGATAAATCGCCATTTTCCGCAGCCGCACAACTGGTACTACTGTCACCGACCTTAACCGCTTGAATTGTTAAGTTTGTGGTGCTGCATGCAGTGTGATCTTCTAAGCTAAGCAGGTAACCACCGCTGGAAAAAACAATATCACAATCAGGTATACACTCTAGATCACTCATTGCTGGAACATCTGTTTCGGCTGATAGGGTGATTGTTTCTGCGGTTGTATGGTTAAACTCGACACTGACAGTTTCACCACTGGGAATAGTGATTGGATTATTACTCCATGTAGACGGACTTCCCGTGGCTGCCAGGGTTACATTGACGTCTATGGGGACTAAATCTGTACAGTCTAGATTGGCACAGGCTTTGAGCGTAACAGGTTCAGCGCTGCAGGTTAAACCATCTCCATCATGTTCAATTTGGATATGATGTAGTGGCACAGTACAAGAGCGGGTTGTGCCCATAAGGCTAGATACTTCTGCCGCATTCAAAGCCGTCGGCCTCAGGTTTACCTCATCAATGGCCCCATGGAAAACGCTTTTCTGATTTGCCGATGAATATAAATTACCAATATAAAAATCCCCTGAAGTATTAGGAATTAGGCTACTGGACTCAGAAAAAGTACCGTCAAGAGTACCATTAACATATAGTTTTACTCTTTCTGATTCGTCTTGGGTACCATCGAAAACAATAGCAATATGATACCAAGTATCAACCACAAAACTGGTGTTCGATTGAAATCTGTCATTCGCCCCATCTATGTCTACATACAGTCGGTTGCCGCCAGAGTTGGTAAAAAAAGCACCATAAGAAACGCCGTTAACACCATCAGGTCCTTTTGAAAACACCCCCCGTGAATCCGTGCCATTGGTTTGATTAAAACTACTGGCCTTAATCCACGCTGATAACGTCATGGCTGTTAACTCGTCTAAACTGTCTCCATTTGCACTAACAATATAATCATCAACGCCATCGAATTCTCCATACCCACATGAACCTGGATCGCCCTCAAGGGCGGGGCTCATCGCAGATGTAGTTGGATCAGTACCCACCCCGTAACCCACTGAAACTGCGTCGTAACCACTGTTAGTGCTATCTTTTACTTCGTTTGCCGTACCATTCCAGCTGGTTTCATCCATCCGCCACTGCGCGTTTTTGCAGACCCCTTCATTTAATTTAAAATCAGTGGCCCTTACGTAAGATGAGCTTCCATAATTGTTCAAGCTACGGAACCGCAGAATATTGGTGGTAATAGGATCAAAATCATAACTCTGTAATAAAGTCGTATTTTCAGCAGTAAATATGTAGCTTGGGGTAATTGCTGTACCCAGTAATTTAAAATCAGCGATACCTGTATAACTTGGGTCACCGTGATTTTTAATGGTTACTAAACGTGCTCCTATTACATCTGTAACTTCATCTTCCTCATCCAATACTATGTCATATGGTGCTGCTGACATTGGCACACTAAAGGTGGTTGATGGAGTAACCGATTCCCCGATTACTTCAAATTCACGTAGCCCGATGTAAGATGTATCACCGTGATTGTTGATGGTTATTAACTTGACTGCAGTGACTTCCTCAGGAATGTCATCTTCATCTAACTGAAAAGTTTCTCCGTTTGAATGCATGGCCGCGGTAAAAATTTTCGTTCTGGTAATTGATGGGCCAAGTAGTTCAAATTCTCTGGCCCCAATGTAGGTATTGTCACCGTGATTACTAATGGTTACTAGTTTCACATCGGTTACATCAGTTGGCACATCGGCAGGGTCTAGAGTAAAAGTCTGAACACTATCGTTCATAGCCGCTGTAAAGGTTTTGCTTTGGGCTACTGACAATCCCAGCAGCTCAAATTCACGAGCACCGATATAGGATGGATCGCCGTGATTACTAATAGTGATGAGTTTCACATCTGTGACGTTAACGGGGATGTCTTCACTATCTAGGCTGAACAATTCACCATTGCTATGCATTGCTGCTTTAAACGTCTTACTTTCACTAACCGATGGCCCTAAAAGTTTAAATTCTTTCGCGCCAATATAACTAGAATGACCATAGTTGGAGATTGTGCGTAAGCGCACATCCGTTATATTTTCAAACTGATAAGCTGGATCTATGCTGAAGCTTTCACCGTCGTTATTTTTAGCGGCAGTATAAGTATAGGTAGGTCCAACTGAATCACCTGAAAAGGTTAATTCTCTGGCGCCCGTAAAGGTAGAGTGTCCGTAATTACTTAAGGTACGTATGCGTGTAGCTGTGACATTGTTATAAGCGCCGACAGACCAAGTTTGCAAATCATTATCCATGTTGGCGGTAAAAGTCGTCCCGCCGTCTGGGGCATTGATGGTTTGCCATGGACCGTTTGAAATTTGAATATCAAGTTCAAAGGTCTGTATTGATATGTTGTTACCGTAATTAACCAGAGAGAAAGTATCGAAATTAATCGGATCTCCATTGGTACCGTCATTATCGGTGTCAAAAGTAAAGGCTAATGTATTATTTTGTTTGGAGGACAACCATTGATTGCTTTGGTCACCATCGTGTAAATTTTTGGCGGCGTAAGAGGTAGAGTTATACTCACTATCTAGAGTAGTTAAACTACCACCGTGATAGCTCAATGAGAAATTGTGATTTGGTTCGTTGGCCCCTGAGCCAGCGACAGGAATTTTTATCCAATCTGGATTAGAAAGGGTTTTAACTTCAATTTGAAAGTACTTAATTGAAATATCGTTATTGCCGTAGTTAACTAAATTGAAGCCTTCAAGTTTAAATCTGTCCCCGGCTCCTGATAAATTACCGTCATCATCGAGATCAAATTGGAAGTCCAAGGTATTGTTACTTTTACTACTTAACCAAGATGAGTTTAAGTCGCCGTCATGCAGATTTGCAGCTGCATAGGAGGTGGCGTTATATTGGCTATCAATATTGACTAATGTCCCACCTTGTTGCGCTAAAGCAAAATTATAGTCAGGTTCGCCAATTACAGAGCCTGGCACACTGAGTTTTTGCCAGTTTGGATTTGCTGATGTCTTAACCGCTACTTGGAACTCGTTGATAGCGCGGTCATCGTTTCCATAGTTTTTCAAATAAAAACTTTGTAAGGTAAATTGATCCGCGGCAGTGGCGAGTGAGCCGTCCCCATCAGCATCAAATTGAAATTCAAAGAAATTATTAGTTTTGTTACTTAGCCAAGAAGAATTTCCGTCACCGTCATGAATATTTTTCGCAGCCAATGACGTGGAGTTATACTGACTGTCAAAACTGGTTAAGGTACCGCCTTGATACGTTAAAGCAAAATTATAATTAGCTTCGCCACTTGTGGAACCAGGTACCGCTATTTTTTGCCATGTTGGATTTGAGGCGGTTTTGACTGAAACTTGAAACTGCTTAATTGACCGATCGTCATTTCCATAGTTTCGTAATCGGAAGCTTTCGAGGGTGAAATAGTCTGTTGCCGTACCCATTAAGCCATCTTCGTCAACGTCAAATTGGAAGGCTAGGGTGTTATTTCCATTCGAGCTTAGCCATCTACTATTTGCGTCACCATCGTGAATATTGTCAGCACCCCAAGAGGTGGAATTCAATTCGCTATCGATCTCAACCAAAGTACCGCCATTATGGGACATAGCAAAATTAAAATCGTTATCACCAATAGCTGAGCCCGGCACATAAATTTTTTGCCAACTGGGGTCACTCAGAGTTTGCACTGCAATTTGAAACTGTTGTACTGAACGAGTGTGCGCTCCATAGTTTCTTAGGTTAAATTTACTAAAGGTAAAGACATCATCAGTATCTCCTTCGGCTCCAGTTGTACCATTACTATTTGGGTCAAAAGAAAATTCGATAGTGTTATTATTTTTGCGACTTAACCAAAGTGAGTTGTCATCGCCATCCTGCATATTCTCAGCAGCCCAGGTAGTGGCGTTGTATTCGCTATCAACAGTGCCTAATACACCACCATTATGTGTCCTGGAGTATATATAGTCGTCATCACCCGCGACTGAGCCGGGGACTTCAAGTTTGTTCCAAGTTACACCATCAGTGGTAACTTCAATTTGGAATTCTTTTACTGAGCGATCATCGTTACCGTAGTTTGTAATTTGTATTTCACTGATGGGGATTGAATTTCCAGCGTTGCCATTCCAGTCGGTATCAAAATTAAACTCAATGGTGTTATTCGATTTTTTCGACAACCATCTTGATTTGTTGCTGCCGTCGTTAAGGTTTTTCGCACCATATGTTGTGCTATTGTATTCACTGTCCACCGATACCAACCGAGCCCCTTGCGCCCAACTCAAATAATCAATTTTTGCAGTGGGGTTTTGCTCAGCTACGATTGGACGCCATCCATCAGTACCAGAGTCGGCACTTAAAGAGCTGTCTGAAGTGGTGAGTAACATAAATTGTTTTAGTGAACTTGAATCTTTACCGTAATTGGTTAATTCAAATTCTTCTACACAGTATGCTTCGTTACTGTCGTTGAGTTGGAAATTAATGTTGTTGCTTAATTTGCTAGATAACCAGTGAGTGTTTGAATCACCGTCCTGTAAATTACTGGCCGCCCAAGTGGTACTATTATATTGAGTATCTACTAAGGTTATAGTCGAGGGTTGTAATACGTCTGCTAAAACATAGGTAGCAGGAAGAGCTGCCAGCAAAGCAATAATTTTAAAATGGCACGTTTTGGTGGTTTGCATTACAACCTAGGCTTCATTACCGTCAATAAACATCATATGATAATAACCCAGCTCCAATATAATTGTAATGTTAGGAACTAGACATGCGTATAAATATGCTCTTCATACTGTCATTTATAACGATAGCGGCTTGTAGCCCTAATTCGTCAGAGACTGAGCAGTCAAAAAGTCCAGAGAGTTTGCTTATGGAACAACAAAAGGGTGACCAGGTTATTGAGCTTGAAGCTGAAAAAAAGTTAATAACCGATTCATTGACTGAAATCGAGCAGACACACAGCTCATTGGAAAATCGTGCTGAGTTGGAAATGGCGCAATCTGAAAAAGACCTAATCTCACTAGCCGCAGAAAAAAATAAACTTGCGGAACAACAGCTTATCGAAAATGCTGAGGTAGAAGCTGAAAAAAATAATGCATTGCTTAACCACTCCGGAAAAGCAACAGATGATTTACCAAATTGAAACCCTAATCTTAACGGTAATTATTATTCTAAATGTACATTATCAAGTATAAATTCAAACTCTCCGAGAGTAGGCCCTGCTACAAACGCTAAGCCTGAAAGTGTTGTATGATCTAAGCCTTTAAATCCTAATAAAGGTAAACGCACGGTTTGCCATTGCTCGGTTATTTCAAAATTTTGACTTGGTGGAATTCCTGATGAAATGGCTGAAAAAGATAACACGCGATAGTTGCCAACCGAGCCTTTTACATCAAATACCAAAGTATCAAACGCTGAGATATCCACACCGTTAATGGGGGGGGAAAAGTCACCTAGTGCAGCGCCAGCCCATGGATATGGAAATCCAGAATTAACAGCAGCAGAAACATGTAACCCTCCACTGTTATTCATTCCTGCAAATTCTTGAAGGGCAATGGTTGTTATAGAGTTGCCATTGGCCACCCGATCGTCAGTATGTCCCCAATTGAAGTCGTCGTTATATTGCAAACTATCGGGTCCTTCAAAATCGCCTAATAATGCAGTTTTTAGTGGTGTCCCTTTGGTAGTTTCTGGTAGGTATTGCTGTATTTCAAAACCATTTTTTAAGATGTGCTTGATATTGAAAATATTGTCTATGTTGGCAGTTGGATCGCCAGTTACAATTACTAAATCAGCTCGCTTTCCAATTTCAATTGTTCCTCGATCTTGCAAGTTAAAGCGTTTAGCAGGTGCGCTTGTTGCGGCGCTCAGCGCTTCACTTGGAGTCATCCCTGCTTCAACTAATAATGTAATTTCATGGTAAGCACTTACTCCGTATGCTGTGCCTGAGTTAGGTGCATCTGAGCCTGATAAAATAGTCACGCCGGCTTGATTGAAGCGAAGCACGTTTTGCTTTGCTATGGCGAAATCAAAACCACTAGCTGTTGAGTTAAAGCTAGCCTGTAGAGTGTTTTTTTGTTGGCTTGAAAGCTTCGTAGAAATTCGCTCATCTGCTAACAATTTGCTATTGCGCTGTTGTTGATTTACCGAGGCAATTACCGCTAGAGTGGGGATAATAAAAATATCTTTTTGAGCGGCTAAAGCAACCACTTCATCACTGACAACTTGGTCGGCAAAAATATGCACTAATCCATCAATATCTGCTTCAATAAGATCTTTAGCTGCGCTTTGTGTTGATATGTGCGCCATCACTTTCAAGCCTTGCAGGTGGCCTTGTTTAATAATCTCAATAGCTGTGGGTTTGTCTAAACTTGGTATATATTGCTGATCTGGCATATAAACCAATTTAATATAATCAGCACCAGCATTTTTGCGTTTCGCTACCCATTCAGCAATTTCTTCCATGCTATCTACGGTATCGATGCTAAATCCAAATTGGGTGCCATGTCCGTTTTTCACAGTGGCAAGTGTGCCAGAACTAAATAAGTCAGCTTTATCTGTTTGTAGCGGAAGTTGGCTGCTTGCTTTGTGTTTTATTAGCCAACTTTCGTTGGTAAACATATCCAAATGAGTGGTCACTCCCAAGCGCAAGGCATCTTTCAATGCATCAGCGTAGGAGTGCGTGTGGGCATCAATAATACCTGGTATAACCGTTAAATTTTGACCCTCTATAACATTGATATCATTACCTTTGACAGCGTCGTTCATTTCGTCACTGTTGATATCTGCAATTTTAACGATAAATCCGTCTTCAATTAATATGCTGGTGTGTTCAATTCGTTTGTGACCATCAAATACTCGCAAGTTTTTTAGTAGCACTGTGTTCGTTGCATGCGTTTCCGACTTATCAGCTTCCACGTCCGTTAAAGCTGTGGGAGTGGGTAGAGTGAAAACTAGAACAACTAAGGTTCCAACTACTAACGCAAAGACCACTGCAAAAATATATTTAATCATTAGAATGTCCTTTTTAATCTTAGTGATTTCGTTGTTTTGACCATGCCCATACGGTTGTTATTAACAACACTAGGCTCATAAAAGTGACGACGATAATGTGGTAGAACACATTTCGTTCCCCTGGTGCCCCCAATACATACAGTGCGATCTCACTGAGATGATAGGTGGGTAAGAACTGTGCAAATGTCTGCATACTTTGGGGAAACATCATAATTGGGATCCACAATCCGCCTAATGCAGCAAAGGCTAGGAAAATAATATTAGATATCGCTATTGATGCGTTTGCATTGCAGACAAAACCAATGATTAAGCCAATCAATATGAAAGGAAAAGTGGCAGTAATATGAGTGATTAGCAGTAGCGCCCAAGTATTTTGTGGCAATGCAACGCCTGCCGCGAAACCAGCAACCATATACATAATAGCTAAAGAAATACTTGAAAATAACAGCGTACTAAAAACCTTTGCGCCTATGTAACTGAAACCTTGACTAGGCGCTGCCAACTTAAGATCAAGCCAACCTTTATCCCGCTCGTTGGCTACGCTTATCCCAAAACCAAATATAGCCGGAGCCATAACAGCAAAAACACCATAAGTAGCTAACAGATAGTCTGGATTGTTACTGCTTCCAGGTAGCATGATGGCAAACAGTGAATAAAAAGCTACCGGCATCCCCAGTGTTGGAAGAATAAAATCAGGAGCTCTAAAAGCTTTAAGTAATTCGGCACCGGTTTCCAGATTAAAAGAATGGATTAACCTATTCATGATCTAACTCCTTGGTTCGGCTTAGCTGACTGAACACATCTTCTAATTTGGGTTGGCTAACGGTGAGGTCGACTAGCTGTCGATCTAGTTTCAATACTTCTAACAGCGTTTGATTGATTTGAACGCTGCTAATTTCACTAAATCGTCCTGAAATTGAAACTGACGTTACGCCAACGATGCTACGCAGTTGTTCTTCGGAAAGGTTGGTTTCGCAGCGAATTACAGAGCCGGTTGTTTGCTTCTGAATGTCATTCGGAGATGCGTCAGCAACAATGACCCCTGAATTCATAATCATGATTCGATCTGCCAAATTCTCAGCTTCTTCTAAATAGTGAGTAGTCAGTACAATCGTTTTGCCTTGTTCGGCAAACCCTCGAATAACTGCCCATAAATTGCGTCTGGCTTCTATATCTAGACCTGTGGTTGGTTCATCTAGAAAAATTAATTGCGGGTCACCAACAATGGCTAATGCAAATTGCGCCCTTCTTTTTTGTCCACCAGATAATTTTTTATAGCGTTTGTCGGCAAAGGCCTCAAGTTCACACATTTCTATGGTTTTTTGTACAGAAAAAGGGTTGGGATAGTAGCTAGCAAATAAGGTTATTTGTTCTCGTATTGTGAGCAAGTCAGGTAAGTCAGAGTCTTGCAATATAACACCAGTTTGACGTTTAGCTTTTAGGCTGCCAGGTTGATGCCCCATGATTTTTAGATCACCAGAAGTGATTTTTTCCAATCCCAGAGCACATTTTATCAGTGAGGTTTTGCCAGCGCCATTTTGTCCTAAAATGGCAAAAACACCTGAACCTTGGATGTTAATATCGACGCCTTTAATTGCTTCTACCGCAGCGTATGATTTTTTGAGATTCGTTGCCTGTAATATCGGTGTTGGGTGATCCATATAGACTTCCTGCTGAATGTTTAGTACCTAAACTTTATATGGTTTTAGGTACTAAACAAGTGACAAAAGTCACGTTCTGCAGTTGTTAAAAACGGATCTTGTTGGTATATGCTTAGTTAACCGGCAAATTAGTCTGCAAAAATTGCAGCATATTCCCACCCATGACCTTGCTTATAGATTCCTTTGACACACCTTTGTTTAAAAGGGACTGAGTGATGAGTGCCAACTGGCTGGTATCGAATGCCGTAGTGACAGCACCATCAAAATCTGAACCTAGAGAAACGTGCTCATCGCCAACCAAGTTGATGCCATAAATGATCGCATCTGCTATATCTGTTGGTTGAGTACTACATATGGCACCATCCCAATGACCAACAGCAATAAGGCCTCCAGCTTGGGCAATTTGTTGCATTAAGCCATCATTAATATTGCGTTTTGATTGACAGTGACCATAGAAGCCTGTGTGACTAACTACTAACGGTGAGGTGCTGATGGCTAACACATCTTTAACGGTTTGTTCAGATGAGTGAGATACATCGACAATAATGTCTAACTGCTGCATCTTTTCGACAGCCTGTTTACCAAATTCGGTGAGACCAGTTTGGCTAGTGCCATGTAAAGAGCCGCCTAATTTGTTGTCAAAAAAGTGCTGTAAACTCATCATTCTAAAGCCCTTGTTGTACAGAACTTGAATGTTCTCCAACTCTCCATCTAACGCGTGAGAACCTTCTGTTCCCAAAAGCCCAGCAACAAGTTTAGGATGCTGTTGACGCTTTTCTAAGAATGCCGCTAGTGTTGTTTGCGAAGTGACCACAACAAAATCGTTTGCATGCTCTTGCGCTTGTTCTAAAAGTTTATCAGCTTGAAATAATGCCCTTGCAGTTAAGCTAGTCCAGGTGTCCATCGGCCAACCTTGAACTAATGCTAATCGAGTAATGTTGTCTGCGGCATCTGTGTTATTTTCTTCGTAATTTAGTCCCACTGGCGATTTGGTTACAGTAGTAAACATTTGTAACGCAACATTACCTTGCTGCAAACGCGGAATGTCCACATGTCCAGTTTGCCCGTGCTCAGACAAATCCCTGTTCCACAGCAGTGAATCAGCATGCCAATCGCCTACTATTAACGAATTATGAAATGCTTGAGCATCTTGACTGATCGTGATGGTGTCAACCGGCTCCACTTTGTTCATTTGTTGTTCCAAATAGCTTGGTACAAAAATGCGAACACCAGTATAACCAAGTAACACCACTGCTAAGGCAGTTAATGCAACACGAGTTCTCTTCATTGAGTTCTCCAATATTAAGGCAGGGATCAGACTAGGTTGTGTGCCTATTTCTGAAAGGCTTTTTGCAAGTATGCATTAAATGCGGGCATAGCTTCAACTCTAGCTTGAGCAATCACTTTTGCTTCTGGCATGTCGTTTAATTTGGCTAATAGTTCCTTGGCTCCAGGCACTTCGGCTAATAAGTCGATATCAAATAACTTAGTTGCTATTGGCAGCGCTATATCAGCAGAATACAAAAAGAAAATATCTGCAGCGGTAAACTGGTCGCCAGCGATATATGGAGAAAAAGAAGCGACTCTAGAGAGTGACTGCATGCCGTTTAATAGTGCACGTTTAACTTCTTTTTTAGTGATATCCTCTCCTGGTACACCCCAAAAAGCTTCTGCCATACAACGCCTTGCAGGCAATTCCATATAAAGCTCAAGCATTTTTATCAGCTCTTTGGTTTTGGCTTTCTGAAATGGGTCTTCGGGATATAATTTTATGCCAGAATAATTATCATCTAGGTATTCTAAAATGACATTGGTTTCAATCAAGACACCATGTTCCGTTTCTAACGCAGGCACTTTGCCCGTAGGGGATATAGCCAAATATTCTGGTGTTTGATTTGGGTAGGTTATCACTTCTTGGTAATCGATTTTTTTTAGATCAGCGGCCAATTTCACCATATTGAAGTAATTGCTAACGGCAAACCCATATAATTTAAGCATAACATTCTCCCAACTTATAAAAGAAAGCATAATGTGCTTGTTTATCCACAAAGACACAACATTTGAATACTTATAGTTATGAATAAGAGCTGAAAAGCACTTGAGGTAATCTATGTAAGATTATGTTTTTTAGGAATTAATTTTTTATATCGTAAATTTTGTGTAGTAAAACCTTCTTTAAAATGTCATTGAAATTAAACTCTATTGTCATCACTTCCTAGCACTCTAGCGCCCGAAAATTAAATACAAAAAGGGAACCATGGTGCGCAACAATAAACAACTACCATTTCATTATTCGAGTCTTGGAATGCTCGTGGCAGCAGCATTATTTGCACAGCATTCGTATGCTCAAGAAAACACCCAAGAAGCTGAAATAGAAGAAATCAGTGTTATCGGTAAAAGTGTTTCTTATGCCAATAACCAGACATCGGAGACGATGTTATTGCAGCAAAGTTCGCTTACCAGTGTTCTGTCCGTTATCGATAATTTACCTGGTGTATTAATTAATGAAGGGGATACCTTCGGAACAGATGATTGGTCAACCACTGTTTCTATTCGAGGATTCCAGTTAAGTCTAGATCAACAGCAGATTGGTATCACCGTCGATGGTATTGCCAATGGTAATTCCAACTATGGTGGTGGCGCTAAAGCGAATCGTTATATCGACACTGAAAATCTTGCAACTGTTGAAGTGTCTCAAGGTACATCTGATATAGCATCTCGTTCTAACGAAGCCCTAGGCGGCACATTAAATTTCGTAACTATTGAGCCTGGCACTGAAGAACAAATGATTTTTAGTACCACATTGGGTGATTTCGATGCGCAAAAAATGTTTGTGCGTTATGAAACCGGCGAAATAGCTAAAGATACTTATGCGTGGTTTAGTGTTTCAAGTTCTAGCAATACCGATTGGGTTAATCAATCGGCTGAAAATACTCGCGATCACATTGCCGCAAAAATCATAAGCAGTTATGGCGACACTGATTTAACCGCATATTTTTCTTGGGATGATGCCCATGAAGACAACTACCAACGAGTTAGTTTGGATCAGTTTGTTCAAAATCCAGATTGGGATCGCTTAACGTCTGAATGGACTGGGATTCCCTATATCGATCAATTATATCGTAAAGGCTGGTCGACACTACGTGAAAATCGGTTTGCTTATGTTGAATTAGAACATGAGTTTGGTTCTGTCGTTGTCAATGCAAATGCCTATTACCACTACAATGAAGGTCGTGGCGATTGGATCCCTCAATACGTAGTGGATGTGGAATCTGATGGCACGGATCAGCCTCATTCTGAGTTGGTTTCTGGCAATACCGTAGAAGGTGGCAGTGCGTTGTCGACAATCTACTTTGTGGATGCTACTGGCGTTGCTTTGTCACCCATTGATGGTTGTGTAAGTTCAATCACCTTCCCTTATGGCGGAGCTGGTGCCGAATATGATCCAGCGTGTTATGCATCTGGTGCATTGCCTGTTAGTTCTTATCGCCATACTCACTATGAAAAAGAGCGTATTGGATTTAATGCTGATTTTTCTTGGATTGCGCAAATAAATGATATGCAGAACAATCTTCGCGGTGGGATATGGTATGAAGATTATGATCGTAACGAGTCTCGGGATTGGCACAAAATAATTGATTCTAGAGTTGGTTATGAGTTCGATAATACCCCTTATTGGGTGCAATATGACCGTTCTTTCCCTGTCGAAACTACCATGTTGTTTTTGGAAGACACCCTTGAGGCAGATATGTTCACCGCACGTTTTGGTGTTAAACAATTTTACGTAGATTTAGAACGAACCGACAACTTTGGTGAGACAGAAAACGTCAGTATTTCGTCAGATTCCGATTTGTTGTTAAGCGCTGGTTTAGTGGTCCAAACCGGTCTTGACGGTTTAGAAGTATTTGCTGGCTATGCTGAAAACTTTGCAGCCATTAAAGACACAGTGCTTGAAGCTGATTCATCTCAGTTAGCAGATATATCGCCTGAAACGGCAGAAAATCTAGATTTAGGTGTTCGTTACAATGGCGACATTGTTACTGCAAGTTTGACTTATTATTCAATTAAATTTGAAGACAGATTGACATTTATTGCACCTGATTCACCAGATGGAATTGATTTCTTAATCGGCACCAATGGCGGATATGTAAACGTTGGGGGTATCGATTCTAGCGGTCTTGAAGCTAGTATCAATATTCAAGTAAATGACAACTTAAGCGTTTACGGTTCATTCACTAAAAATGACGCTGAATATACTGATGGTTCAATCGATTACCCAGTTGGAAATACCGTATTTGGTTCTGCCGAACATATGGCGGTTATTTCAATCGATTGGAATAGAAATAATTATATCGCAGGGCTATCGACGAAATGGGTAGATGATCGTTTTATCGATGCGGCTAATACGCAAGTTGCAGATGCCTATTTAGTATCTGATTTCTATGCTGGTGTGATTATTGATGATTTGGGCGAAAGTGTTGATTCTATAGAGCTTCGTCTTACCGTAAACAATATGTTTGATGAAAGCTATTTAGGCGGTATTTCTGGTCAATCAGCTTGGATTGGAGCTCCTCGTACTGCTGCATTCAACGCTATGGTTAAATTTTAATTAAAATGCTTTATGTGTGACCCTGTGTCTTTGGGCTGCTTTTGCAGCCCTTTTTTTATGGAGAAATTGAATGAAACGTGCATTGGTTATGATTTTATGTTTGTTTACTTTACTGGCAAGTGCGTTGGCCAGTAGTGCTGAAAACCTTATACTCATATCCCTCGATGGGGTTCGCTGGCAAGATGTGTATCGAGGTTATGAACCTAAGTTGTACAGCGCAAATATCAACTCTGCTATTAAACAGCGCCAACTTGAACAGTTTGGCGGTTCTTCTGCAAGTGAAAAAAGAACTAGGCTTATGCCGTTTCTTTGGTCGAAAATTGCAAATAATGGGCTATTGCTGGGTAATCGAGACATTAATTCTGCCATGACAGTAAACAATTCCATGTGGTTTTCATACCCTGGATATAACGAGCTATTAACCGGTAAAGCCGATCCAACGATTCGTGATAATGCAGCCAATAACAACAAAAACGTTACTTTTTTGGAATGGCTAAATCAACAACCAATTTATCAACATAAGGTTGCTGTATTCGGTAGTTGGGATGTATTTCCGGCAATCATTAATCGGCAACGAAGTGGATTGCCAATCAATGCTGGTTTTGAATCTGCACACTGGCAAAATCTGTCAGAAAGAACCGAGTGGCTAAATCAATTGCAACAAAATATACCTAGCCCATGGCATAACGTACGCTTGGATGCTTTTACAATGGGTTTCGCAGAAGAATATGTTGAACAATTTAAACCCAAAGTGTTGTATTTGGCTTTAGGTGAAACAGATGACTTTGCACACAATGGCAGTTATTGGCAATATGTGGATGCACTGCATCGTGCAGATAGCTTAATCGCAAATTTATGGCAGAAGCTACAAAGTATGCCGGAATATGCAGGTAAGACTAATCTCATTATTACCACTGATCACGGGCGTGGTGAAACACTGAAAAGCTGGCCTCACCATGGCAGCCCTGAAGCGGTAAAGGGTTATATTAATGCAGAAGCAGAGTTCAAAAATGGGATAGTGGGTTCAAACGAAATTTGGCTCGCTGCCATGGGGCCAGACGTAAAGCAAATGATGGCAAACGATCATCCATTAGGAGAGCAAAAAAACACGCAAAGATTTAGTTTGGACCAAGTTGCCGCTACAGCCCTTCGTTTGTTAAATATAAAGCCAGACCAATTTAATGATGACATTGGTAAAGCTATTGAGGTAAACCAGCAATGAAAATCAATATTTATGCTGTTTTCTTGATTTTATTATTGAGTTCTCATGGTTTTGTATTCGCCCAGCAAGCAACAACTAAACCTATCACCAAGATCTTATTTGGTTCTTGTGTGCATCAAGATAAACCACAACCTATTTGGGCACCGATTAATCAACAAAAGCCAGATCTGTTTATGCTGTTAGGCGACAATATTTACGGTGATACAGAAGATATGCAGGTGTTAGCGGAAAAATACCAAAAACAAGCTAATGTTCCTGGCTTTAAACAATTAAGAGAAACGACGCCAGTGGTGGGAATCTGGGATGATCATGATTTTGGTGTAAATGATGGTGGTGCGGAATATCCTCAAAAGCAAGCATCCAAACAACTTATGCTAGATTATTTTAAAGAGCCTGATAATAGTCAAAGACGTAGTCGAGAAGATGGTGCTTATACGGCCTATATATACGGGCCGCTAGGACAGCAAGTACAGGTGATATTATTAGATTTGCGCTGGAATCGCAGTGCTCTTCATGCAGTATCGAAAACTCAATATGAAAAAATTAAATCACCTAATAACTTAGGCCCGTACGAGCCTGATCCTTCTGGTAAGGGCATGATGTTAGGTGAAACTCAGTGGCAATGGTTAGAAGAACAATTAAAACAGCCTGCTGATTTACGTATTTTAGTGTCTAGTATCCAGTTTATTTCTGAATTTACTGGCTGGGAAAGCTGGGCTAATTTTCCGCACGAGCGTGAACGCATGCTAGCCTTACTAGATGAGTTGAATATCAAGAACTTGTTCGCTATCAGTGGTGATACACATTGGGGGGAATTGTCAGTAGATAAAACCGAAAAAGGACAATCTATATGGGAGCTGACTTCATCAGGTTTGACAGAAAGCTGGCATCAAATAAGTCCCAATGAACATCGACAAGGTCAAGCATTTATTGATGCAAACTTTGGGCAAATTGATATTCAATGGCCTAACTCAAATGATGCAAAAGATGAAATTAAGGTTAGCTTGAGTCTCAAAGACACCCAAGGTAACTTGTTATTACAACAACATTTATCATTTTAAGATAAGGAATCTAGGTATTCAGCAACATACTGTTAATTGTGATTACCTTTTGCCATACTAAATTTTCGTTAAGATCAACTAAGCACTAGAGTAAAGTTAATGTGTGGCAGATTCGCAAATCATGTGGGGGCAATGCACGGTTGGGCAGATATTTTATCAGACTGGCCAGCGCAGGCTGAATTGGGCTTTAATATAGCCCCCACTCAAATGGCTCCCATTGTGACGCCAGATGGATGCGAGGTCTTTCGCTGGGGGTTGTTACCTAGTTGGGTGAAAACTGCGAATACTGAATTTTCTACTTTCAATGCACGGCTCAAAACTCTAAGTGAAAAGCCCTCATTTCGACATGCGTGGGAAACCGGACAACGCTGTATTGTTCCAGCGTTAGGTTATTATGAATGGCGACAAGAAAATGGGCATAAACAAGCTTATTTTGTCTGTCGTAAAGACGGTAACCCGATTTTATTTGGTGGTTTATATGAGTCACCGAGAAAAGATGCCCCTGGTTCATTTACTATCATTACCCGTCCCTCAGAAGGTGAGTTACAACCTCTGCATCACGCCATGCCTTTGATGTTCGATAGACAATTAGCTAAACAATGGTTTGACGCTGACCAAAACCTTTGTCAAAGCGAAGAGATAGCATGGTTACCTTACGCAGACGATTACAAGTATTATCCGGTGTCTAGTCAAGTCAATAAAGTCGCCAACCAAGGCCCTGAGCTTATTCAAGAAACAGAGCCGGAAAGTCAAATTCAACAGGGTTTTGGCTTTTAAAAAAGGGGTGAGTTAATTATCGTTTCCCCCTTTATTTTTAACTCTTTACTACCCATCTATAGTTTATCTGGAATACATTGTAATGATTGGTAAATGGACATACTCAGTGAAGCAGGAAACTATCGAAAGGAACTTATTGGGCTAACTGCGGTGCTCATATTTCCTATGCTCTTCATTGTTTTGAGCAAACTTATTAAGTGGGCAAAAAGAAACTCTAAAGGCGCCTTTGTTTTTTTAGCCATATTTCCTCTTATTTCGCTGTTTCCAATTCCCCCTTCGGCAACTGAAAGCCTAGATAAACAAAAACGCGAGCAAATTAAACGGGGTGAAGAATCCGGCGATCCTCCTGATGATATGAACGTAGATCATCAAGAACAATGAACGTTCGAAACTAAAAGGCGCCTAACATCGTTAAGAAAACTGCCTCGTCGGCATTATGTTAGAGATACTATTGTTATTGGTTTGATATGAATCAAAGAGGTGTTAAATGTGGGATGAAAGATACGCTGACAAAGACTATGCTTATGGCAAAGAGCCGAATACCTTTTTAGCAGAAAATTATCAAGCTATTCCACAAGGTCGGGTTTTAAGTTTGGCTGAAGGAGAGGGCCGTAACGCGGTATTTCTTGCTCAAAAAGGGTATTCAGTTACGGCAGTAGATGGCTCTGAAGTAGGCTTGAAAAAGGCTGAAATGTTGGCAAAAGAAAAAGGGGTTGAAATAGAGCTTATTCATGCTGATCTAGCCGAGTTCGATATTGGTGAAGATATATGGGATGGCATTATTTCTATATTCTGTCCATTGCCCACCGAATTACGCAGCCAAGTATACAAAAGCGCGGTTAATGGGCTCAAAGCTGGTGGTGTGTTTTTGCTAGAAGCTTATACTCCCGAACAGTTGAAGCATGCGACCGGAGGCGGACATTCAATTGATTCAATGACCACTAAAGAGTCGTTGCTATCGGATCTCGGAAGGCTGAATTTCAGCCAATTACAAGAAATAGAACGAGACGTTATCGAGGGGATATACCATACAGGTAAAGGGGCTGTGATACAGGCAGTCGCAACTAAATAAGGCACACATTTAACAACTGTTGTTAGCGCTGTTTGCGTCTGCCACAGGTCATTATTTGATAAAATTTGGAGATTATGTGAATGAAAGATTTACCCCATCAATACACTGTAATTGCTCAAGGCAATGTATCTGGCAGTTTAACTGCGAAATGCGAAAACTTGCCAGATATTGACGTAGCCCCACCTTCACAGTTTGGTGGAGCAGGTGATAAATGGTCCCCAGAAGATCTTTTTATGGCCTCAATTGCAAACTGTTTTGTTTTATCATTTCGTGCGATAGCTAGAGTAGCGAAGTTACAATGGCATTCGATTGAATGTTCATCAGAGGGTGAGTTAGACAAGTTTGATGGCAAAATTCAGTTCACTAAAGTCAAATCAAAAGTCAGGCTGGTTATTCCAAGCACCGAAAACAAAGATAATGCAGAAAGATTACTGATTAAATCAGATGAAAAATGCCTCATTCGTAATTCGATTTCCTGTAGTACCAGTATTGAGTGTGAAATCGTATACGGCGACGAATAGTAGAGAAGCAAAAAAGGCGCAGAGTTAATTCACTTTGCGTCTTTTTTATTGGAGTTTAAGGTATGAAGTTTTTGGTTTTTTTGGGGACTGTGCGTAATAGTACTCCCCCTAAACCTGCGCGTCTTGGCGAGCGAGTATGTAAAGCCTGCATAGCATGTTTAAACCATCGCTACGCGGCGCATACATTTGAGCTGGTGGATGCACTGGATTACCCGTTGCAGCCTGTTTTCAAGCCGCACTTTGCTTATTCTAGAAGCCAAGCGCCTACTGATCTCAATCAGTTAGCCAACAAAATTCAATCAAGTGATGGTTACATCATGATAAGCCCTGAATATAATCATTCTATGAGTCCGGCATTGGCCAACCTGCTAAACCACTTTGGTAGCTCTTTATTTTCCTATAAACCCAGTGCAATAGTTACCTATTCTGCTGGGCAATGGGGAGGTATGCGCGCAGCAGTGGGAATGCGCACTTTTCTTGCTGAACTGGGTTGCCTGCCTGTTTCGGCTATGATTCATGTGCCCAAAGCGCAAGACGTATTCTCTGAGGATGGTTCGCCACAAATCGGCGAAGACCAAGAATCATGGTTTAATTACTTTGCTCGCACCTTCAATCAATTAATTTGGTGGGCAGAAGCGGCCAATCTGCATCGAGCTCAAATTGACCCTCACAATATGGTGAAGGACTTTAAAACAAACCCTTCCCAGCGCAATGCACCTTAGTCTGTTTATTAAGCTTTTAGGAATTGCTTGTTAGATACTGATACAGCATCTAAACTCTGCACAATCAATGTTCAAAGGGCTTTTTGGTGATAATTCAGGTTATTCCAAATAAACAATAAGGATATGCCAGCATGTTAAGCTCAACAGCAAGTTGTCTTTGTAAAGCGGTGACAATTACCGCAAATGAAATTAATCCGAAGTTTACAGTATGTCATTGTGATTCATGCAGAGGCTGGGGCGGAGGACCTTTTTTTGCGGTGCAGTGTGGTAAAAATGTCACTATAGAAGGGTTTGATAAGGTAAAAATGTATCAATCATCAACCTGGGCTTCCCGTGGCTTTTGCGCTGAATGTGGTACCCATTTGTTTTTTAAATTCAGTCAAACTGGTGATTACAATATGCCAATCGGCATCTTTCACCAACTCGATGGGTTAGAAATGGATATGCAGTATTTCAGTGATCAACGTCCGAATTATTATTGTTTTTCTAATCAGACTAAAGAACTCAGCAGAGCTGAAATAATGGATTATTTTGCGAAAAATCCATAAAAATATCGATTAAAAGCGAGTTTGCACAGAAAATATGCAAAAAGCGGTTTTTTAGTTTTCGTTTCATATTTGAAGACACATTAACGACTATGGTGTTTTCGATTATGAAAACGCGAATGACGTTTTGCCTCAAAACAATGCCGTACTGTTCGCCGTGCCTAGGTGAGACACAATATACTTCCACTGCTTTTGTTGACTGGGATTTAACCTGCGACCTAGCAAGTAATCACATTGGCTGCGCAGGTTAAAATGGCAGTTTTTTGCTAGATTTTACTGACACATCATTAGGCACGGGAAACAGCGTTTAGGTTGTTGGCATTGACTTTTTAACCTTGGATTCCCTTCATACACTGCCATCGTGCCTTATGGTGCATCCAGTGATTGACAGTCAACAAAATATTTGTGTCCAGAATTGGCTCTATTTTATATTTTACATTTGAGTTGAGTCGCTAATATTGATGACCAATTTGACTCTTCTGAAAAATTATTAGCCAGTCCATCTGGGTTTTCTTCAGTGAGTTTTTTAACACCATGCTCTATCATATAATCTGGAATGTACTGGGGTTTTCCAAGGTTTTGTATGAAGTCGCAAGCTGCCTGCATTGACTCTGGGGATTCAATAAACGCCGTAAGTTTTTGTTGAAACTTATCTTGTTCAAGGGCTGTGAGTGACCAGATTGAGTGTTTCTGAATAATATTAATCGCCTGATGTGCAGTTGCATCAACAACTCTCTTAGAATCATAAATTCCGTAAGCACTGGCTAGTACATAATTGTAAATTGCGAGCTCGTCTTCACCATCGATAATGCACTGTTTAATTGAAGGGTATAAATCAACGGGGCTGATAGTCTGGTTTAGCGAGTTTTTATCGATACATACAGTTGCTAGTTTAGGGGCTAAATAGGTAGGTAGTGCGTCTACTTTTTCGGTTTTTTCACTTGGTGTGCAAGATAATATTGGTTCTTCCCTGAGCACTTTTACTTCCCATTCGTCGGCTATACTATTACTGTGTTGCGCGGTAACCACATATCTCATACATTCCTTCGCATCCAAAGGTAGCATACGCAGCTCTGTTACTTTGCTCCTGACATTTTTAGTAGTGGCTAAGTTGATATAGTGAAATCCAGGTTTGACGTTTTTAACCTGTGTGCCGACTTCCATTTTTCCATCAATTGAGACAATGGTAACGTCATAGTTGTCCAAATCAGATGCTTGGCTTCGGGTGCCATCGATAACTGCATAAGGCTTAGACGCGCATCCGCCCAGCACTACTAGCGCAATTAGAAAAAAGCACTTTTGTAGACTTTGATACTTCATTTTATATCCCTATTTTTTCTATTCCATTATTACTAACAGTTAAAAGCCATTTACATCTAGGCTAATTATGTTTGTTAACCTATGATTAAACTATAACATCGAGGAATAGTACTAAGTCAAATTCGCTAGGTGTTTTGGCAAGGAGATTCTATGCTCATTGAGATTTAAAAAGGTATAGTTAACCGAGATATTTTCAGTCAGTTGTGACTTGTGGTTAACAGGGTTATCGTATTGCATGTTTATCCCCTTTATTTTAAAACCAAACAAAATCCAATGGTCTCAATTTGAAAATAGTCGGCTATATATAACCTAGCAATTATAAAAAGGTGAAAATTATAATGAGTTCCTCATCGATGAAACATAAAGAATATAAAAGTATTCTGCGTGATCTTCAGATTCAATTAGTCAAACTTCAGAATCATATTATCAACAATAATTTGCGGCTTTTGGTTATTTTTGAAGGTAGAGACTCTGCTGGAAAAGACGGAATTATTAAACGAATTACAGAGCATTTGAGCCCACGAGACACTCGAGTAGTTGCCCTGGGAAAACCGTCAGATCGCGAAGTAAATTCATGGTACTTTCAGCGCTACGTGAGTCATCTTCCTTGTGCTCAAGAAATGGTTTTGATGAATCGAAGTTGGTACAACCGAGCTGGGGTTGAGCGGGTAATGGGGTTCTGTAGCGAAGCTGAGTATCAACATTTTATGCAGACAGTTATTCAGTTTGAACGCATGTTGATAGAGTCGGGGATTCACATTGTTAAATATTATTTGGATATATCTAAACAAGAGCAAATTGCCAGATTAGACGACAGACATACAAATCCGCTAAAACAATGGAAAATCAGCCCCATTGACGAAGTTGCGGTTGCCAAATGGGACGAGTATAGCGAAGCGCGTAATGAAATGCTTAATCGCAGCCATAGTGACACTACACCTTGGTATGTGGTGAGTGCTGATGATAAAAAACAAGCCAGAATAAATGTGATTCGTCATTTGTTGTCAATTATCGATTACAAAAATAACCTCAACGAAAACAGTAAAGTTGACGGAAATGTGGTCTTTCAGTTTGAACCGCAAAACTTGCACAATGGTAAAATTAGCAGCTAGTCAGAAATGCAATGGTGAAAAATTGCAGTTAATATTTTTAATTTTTGATAGATCTTTGATTGTTTGGCTTCAAGCGTTGGCTAAGGAAACTGGGTGTTGAGATCGTTAAATTCAAGAGAAAAAATTGCATACCGAAAATCATTTTAGGATTGGATGTTGAGCAAATATAGGCGATTTTGGCTACCTGTGTGCACTAATATGACGGTTCTTTTCAAAGTGAGAAACTTGCTATACAAACTCGATTAAGCGCTGCAGATCGATATCATGAAGAAGCGGGATTAGACCGCCTCTGTGAAAAACATGAACGTCAGACGCAATAGTAAAGTCTTTCATGCTCTAGCCGTTCTATTCAGAAAGCTCTTGTTTGCGATTAATTATGATAGTGACCAATAATAATGATAAAACAATTGCGGGAATAGCATTGGCAACCGCATCATAAACCACGTGAAAATAAATTGCCCCAAGCATAATAACTAGCAAACCACTTGCAGCGTAAACACTTAGCTTTTTAAACCAGATCCCAATAGCCCCTACTAATTCACTTGCACCAATAAAATAACCGAACCAGATAGGTAACCCCATTGCTGCGAAGGATAAGTGCAATTGTTCAACTCCAGCCAATTTAGCCAATCCAGCGGCTGCAAAGGCAAAAGAAGCTAAACCAACTGATACCAGCATCGTAAATTTTGTAACTTTTTTCATAATTCAATTCCTATTTTTTGAGGTTATCTAAACAACTGCTTAGTTAATGAATTAAGAATAATCGAATAGCTACTTAATAAATATTGAATGTTTTTAATGAAGTTATAAACTAATGCTTTATGTTTTAGAGTGTGAATATGAAACTTGATCAACTAACTATGTTCGTTACTGTCGCTCGGCTGGGATCTTTAAGTCTGGCTAGTGCGCACTTAAATAAAACCCAACCAGCAATTAGTCAAAGCATTCGACAACTTGAAAGTTCTTTCAATTTAAGTTTGTTTAATCGTTCGGGTTACCGCTTAGAATTAACTGAAGTAGGGAATGTTCTATATCAAAAAGCAACCAGTCTTTTGGATGAAGCAAATGCGTTGCAACAAACTGCTAAATACATGGTGCTGGGAAATGAAACCAGCATTACCCTAGCAATTGAGGCATCATTTAATTTAAAACTGATTCTGCCATTATTAGAAAACGTACAAAACCAGTTCCCCAACACGCAAATCATTATCAAACAAGAATATTTAACGGGGGCGTTTGAAGCGATAAAAAACAAAAAAGCAATACTGTGCATAACCCCGTATCAAGAGGTTTTACATAAAGATTCAGAAATTGAAGAGCACTTCTTAACGAATGGTGCACTGGTCAATGTAGCATCACCTCGATTAATTAAACGGCATCCTAATTTACAAAGTCGCCGCGAACTTTTACATGAATATCAGATTGTTGTGCAGGATTCAGGGAGTGGATTCAAAGATACTGAATGGGGCGTGCAAGACGGTCAAAGAAGGTGGTATGTGAATGATTATCAAACTAAAAAAATGTTGATAGAAAGTGCTATGGGGTGGGGGAAAATACCCGATTACTTAGCAGCGCAAGGTATTCAAAATGGAACATTGGCTTTACTTAAATTAACTGATGTTAAAAACGAAATGCTAGCGAGATACCATATTATGAAAAACAAATCAGAGTTGTTAGGGCCTGTTGCTCAAGCCGTTTGGGAGCAATTTAAACATTACCGATTCAATTAGTCTTAGTTGCTTATTTCTAAATTAACACTTACACAATGCTGGTAAGTATCGCCAACACATAGTTCAACTTTCATCAAACTCAATTGTGTCTGAATTAAACATCAAGGTCACGTTATCGCCATAATGAATATTAACGATAGGTGGCGCTAATATTTCGATTATATTTTGCTGTTGAAAGTGCTGGGTTTTGGTCTCGGGGTGAGGATAGTAGACCCAAGCATCAAATTGCTGAGCTTGAAACTTAATTTGGCATTTGACCAAAGAGAAGGTTTCTTGATTGAATCCTTTTGCCCAATGAAGGTTTTCGAAACAAAAAGTGGGTTTTAGAATACGAAATGCACAAACCGGAAGTTGCACATTCAAGGTTCCATCAAAACACTCACTAATATCTAATCCCAAGTGTTTGAAAAAGGGTCTCTGCATTTCAATTGTGCCAGCAGGATAGGGCGAGCCTGCACCTTTGCCTGAAGCTACTTGGTGCCCTTGAACCACAACCCCTGAGATGATGATTTGAGGTGATGACATAGAGCTAGCACTTCAGTAAGGTTTTGTTGGCGTGAATACCCACAATTAAGCCAGAAACGTTAAATGCTATTTCCACACTGTCACCGCTTTTGAAATTGCCATTTATAAGGTTCATTTGTTGCAAAGTTTCAATCAGTTGCTTGGATATTTTAACTAGCTCGTTATCACAGGTTCTTAATTCCCAGCCATTTTCGAATTGGCTTAGAATTGCCGACTTTTGATGGTGACTTGCCAGTAGCGCCTTTTGCTGTAAGTAATCTTGATAATGTTGTTGGTAACGTTGGCTAATTTGACTGTAATCTTGGGATTGTTGGTCATCAATATTGTGTATTTCTACTGACGTATAGCGCAAAGTCTCAGGTGATTGGCGTAATTCATAAGATTGCCATGCGACTAGACCTAACAATAAGATTGTGCCTGTTGCAAAAGTCGCGCGCTGAAAGTTGTGGAACCAAGTATATAGCTTGGATTTTGATTCGGTGCTTTGCATCAACTGACGCTTCATGCTGCCCGTCGTTTGAACCTTGGTTTTACGTTGTTGATATAGCTCAGATATCCGAGTTTCAAAATGTTCTGTTTGTTTTGACGACCCTTGATCGTGTTCATGGGACTTAGTCATGGTATTTCTCTAATTGTTCACGAAGTGAATTCTTCGCGTATCTAATCCGACTTTTTACTGTCTCTACACCACAACCGGTAATATCGGCAATTTCTTGTAGACCGAATCCTTCTTGTTGTAAGCAGAATCCTTCTCGTTGCTCAAATGGTAAAGACATTAGGACCTTGTCAAAAATAGTTTCAATGGGATCAGCAAATTCAAAGGACGTTTTTAGCTGATCCAGAGGAGCGCCGGTTAATGGTTCACATCGTGTGCTGCGCCTAAATTCATCAATCAATAAATTTCTGGCAACTGTAAATAGCCAAGCATTGAATCGCCCCGATTCTTTGTATAAATGTGGCCTTTCAAACACCTTTAACCAAGTTCTCTGACTGATATCTTTGGCTAAATGCATATCAGATTGGGTAACTAAAAAATGGTAAAGGTCATTCGCACAGTTATCGTAAAGTTGTTCAAATAGTTTTTTATCGCCACTTTGTGCAAACCGGACAATTAGCCATTCGTTAGAATGACTAATTGAGAACAAAGATTTAATCGCTAAAGTTATACTCACTCAACTTCCTTTATGGCAGTGAAAATAGTTAGCTTTCTAATTTAAAGTCTAACACAACTTCTAATCCTGTCTGCTCGATGGGTTTACCATCTTTTATTTGGGGTCTGTACTTCCATTTTTTTAACGCTTTTCGCGCTTCACGATCAAATGTCCGTTTGGGGTTAGCATCGATGATTTGTATGTTTTGCACAGATCCACTGGCATCAATACTAAATTGCAGTTTCACCCAACCTTGAATCCCGTCTCTGGCTGCATCGGCAGGATATTTCGGTGAAATACGCACCATAGGCGTAGTTTCCGCATCTTGAATCGTTAAAAATTGATTTTCTGCGGCGATTTCTTGAGTAGGGACCTCAACCGTAAAGTTGGCGGTTAAGTTGCTATCATTAGGCTCAAACACCTCCTTTGGTTGTATTGTTTGCGGCATTAACTTAGGAGGTTCAATGGGTTTAATTTTTGTTCTTTCTATTGATTTACTGTCTTGGGTGTTAAATACAGGATCGACAAATACCCCAGCTGTCGGCGGTGTTATGTAATCTGCATTTTGTGCTGTTAGTTTTTGCATTATCACAAATAAGCCGAAAGTAATGATGGCTGCAGAACCAATAAAACCAGATATTTTAAAACCAGAGTGATGATAGGGATGTAGCATAATATTTTGCATTTGTGTTCCTGCTATTTGATGGATTTAATAACTAAACGAATCAAAATTAGAAATAGGGTTAAGGGGATGCAGGAAATATTAAAAAATATTTTTTATGAATAGCGTTTTTAGGAAAAATGTAACTTGGGCGAGTTAGGGCGAAGTTTTATTGTTTTAGATCTGCACTCACTAAACATTCGCGTTTATTTTCGAGATGACGATAAAGTGTGGAGTGAAGTTTTTGTTGTTTATTCAAATAATAGCCTACAAAATGATAGTGTAGCTCAGCCCAACATATCAGCGCAGTCAATTTTTTTGAGTTGAGTTAAGCAAGGTTAAATGAGTGACTTATCATCCAAAATTCAGCCTGTTAGTGTGTTAATTTAATGATGATAAAATAAACAATAAATGCTAACTTGGGTTTTTAACATACAAGACATTGTTTTTGTCTAAATTAGGCGAATAGCCTAATAGGTAATGTTAACCTTTGACGGAATTAGGGAACTTTGGGCACTGCCGTAAAGTGAATTTTAGCTAAGCATGCACGCCAGCATCAAGCTACAAAAATACTGCTAGATTAGGATGTCGATTTTGGAATCAGAAAACCGTAACAATGATAATCCTTTTGTTGGATTAAATGCGTTTGAGATTAGTCATACTGATAATTTTCAAGGAAGAGAAGATGTAGTTCAACAGGCGTTGTCAAAGCTCCAACACAAAGCGCTGTCATCCCAACCATTTTTGTTGTTGTTAGGTAAAAGTGGCGCTGGTAAATCAAGCCTTTTACAGGCCGGTATCTTCCCTAAATTAGATGAATTGCAGTTTGGGGAACAAAATATAAGCTTTCGTTCAACTATTATCACGCCTTGTAACTTAAGTATTGATCCTTTTCGCTCTCTAATTTTAGCTTTGTCAGACATTTCTGAGCAAGATTTTGTCGCCAATCAAGAACTCAATTCTTTAGTTAAAATGTGCAAACAGCAACCTGACAAATTTTTGCAGATGATGAAGCAGAAAATGGAGTCTTGGCCTGCTGATAAGAAACTGGCAATTGGTATTGTGCAGCTTGAGCGTTTATTTTTAACCGACTCCTTGGGTTACACTGAGCGACGTTATTTCACCGATATTTTGGCTGGTTTGGTCATCCACTGTGGCATACTCGTTGTGGCTACATTGCGCAGTGATTTTTATCATACCTTATCTGACTATCCAGCATTGCTGCGTTTAAAGCAAAATGGTGGACAGCTAGATGTGTTGCCTCCGACATTAAACCAACTTAAAAAAATGGTATTCCCAGGGACTGCTAAGCATCTAAAATTTGAACAGGCAAATGGAGAGTTGGTTAGCCTTGATGAATACATAGCCCAACGGGCGTTTGAGTTTCCTGACAGCTTACCTTTGCTGCAATTTGTTTTATTTCACTTACATCAAAATCGTTCGCAAAATGGACTGATTAATTACTCAACCTATCGTAATTTGGGGGGGCTAGAACGGGCGATTGCTAAAATTACCGAACAAACTTACGAAAGCTTGGATCGCTCTTGTAAAAAGCATTTTAACCGCACCGTTAGTCGCCTGGCTGAATTAAATTATAAAGGCCATTATGAGAGAGTTTGGGTTAAAGCTGACGATTTATATAAAAGCCACAATGCCAAAGAGTTAATTGATGCGTTTGAGGCGATAGGCATTATGAAGTCTGTGCAGGGAATTGATGGCAACAATTACATTTGCTTGGTACATGATTGTCTATTTGCTAATTGGCCTAGACTTAGTGAAGCTTTAGACCATCATCAAAAAACGCTCGAATTAAAAAACAAGCTAGAAGCACAAGCTGCTGAGTGGAAAAGTGCCACGCGACCTTCAGCATATTTACTCGCACCCGGTAAAGCTTTGGATGAAGGAAAACTCATTCTTAAGCAAAGTGGCTCCATAAGTTCGACGTTACGAGCAATGATTCATGCGTCAGTTAAGCGTGCGAGCCTTAAGTATCGAGTAGGTTTTGGCTTTGCAGTGCTGCTGTTAATGCTGTTTGGATTTATGATTAAAAATGCCTATGATGCAAAAGTAAATCAGAAAATAGCGGAATCGAAACTGATTGAAAGCCACGAATTAATTGAATTTCTGATTGATGAAAGCACCAAATTAGAGGCGATTGGACGGTTGGATTTAATCCAAGAAAGTTCAGAGCGTTCACTGGAATATCTAAGTACTGTATCACCTTCAGATGATTCTACTGCTGCCAAATTGAGTCGCAGCCAAACGTTTTTCCAATTAGGTAAAGTTTACTTGGAAAATCGACAGTTTGCGGGTGCTCTTGACGCTTTTAACAAAACGCTAGAATTGGATACTGAGCTTGTCGAGATCCATCCAAATGGCTTTACTTATGTGTTGGAATTAGCTCATGCAAATTATTGGATTGCTATGACTCATCTGCGCGCGGGAGATATCCAAAAGGCTGAACAGTACTTCCTATTTTACCAGACCAATGCCCATGATTTAGTTGAATTACAACCTGATAGCCCAATAGCCAAGATCGAACTTTCCAGAGCTTATTCCAATTTAGCCAAAATTGCAGCCCAACGAGGGCAGTTAGAAAGCGCGACACAGAGCTTTTTTGAGGCGGTTAAGTTTACCGAAAAAGGCAGATCTGCTGCCAATATTAGCGACTTATTGGAAGCCGCCAGCGCATATACTTGGTTGGCAAATAAGTATTATTCAGAATTGAAAATTGCTGAATCGCTAGAAATGAACAAGGGAGAACAAAGACTAAGATCGTTAATTATTAAAAAAGAAGACTCCCCAGCAAACCAAATGGCTGCAGCATATTCATTGTGGAAATTAGCGAATGAACACATTCTCGTTGGTCAATATAAACAGGCAGATTCTGCATTGAGTGAATTGAAGGTTGCCTGTGCTCGTGGGATGCGTGCTCAGAATGCGGATATTCAATGGCGATATTTAGATGCCTTTAGTGATGCCAGTTTAGCGCAGATGGCAATGCTGTCGGGAAATTCTGAACAGGCTAGAAAGTTATTTAGCGCCAGCTTTGGGAAAGTTGGTGATACTGCTGCAGGCTTAATGAGTCAGTGGCAAGATGCGTTTTTCGAGCGTCAATATTGGCTCGCCAGGTTCCATCATGGGAATGCTAATCAGAAAGGGCTTGAATCTGCTAGTTCGGTAATTATTAACGCCAATCAAGAGGATGCGATTAAATGGAAGGTACGTTTAGCGACTTTGGTCGGTGAACAAGTCGATTTCGAAGTGATGCAATCAGATGAAATTTTAAAACCACAAATGTTGATTGCCGCACTGGAATATTATAGTTTCCAAGATCATTTAGAAAAATTACAAAGATTGTGGCAACAAGTGCCGCAAGAAATGTGGTTAAATAAAGATCTTGAGGAACTGCGCGATACTTTGCGTAAGCAGATTCGAGAATTCACGTCACAATAAATAATTCAATTAGAAGTACCCAAAAAATATGATGGTAGGTGAAATTGCTGCTCTAAGCACTGCGTTGTGCTGGGCTGTCGCAGCACGAATGTTTCGAATTTTAGGCAAAAACTTTTCGCCTTTGGCGCTCAATTTATGGAAAGGCTTGGCAGCAATTGGCATCCTGCTAGTTATCACCCAGTTTTTTCTTCCTCAAGTTTCAGTATCAACCAATACCATGTTATGGCTATTGTTCAGTGGAGTGATCGGCATAGGATTGGGAGATACATTCTTTTTCCAAGCGTTAAACAAAATCGGTGATAGCCAATCTATTTTGGTTGCAGAAACTCTCGCTCCTATTTTTACCGCGTTACTTGCTATGGCTTGGATCGCCGAGTGGTTAACTTGGCAACAATGGTGCGGAATCGCCTTAGTTTTATTTTCAGTGGACATGATCATTAAGATTCAAAAACGATCAAGTTTTGATAAGTTTGAATTAAGCGGCTATGTCTACGCCGGTCTTGCCGCTTTGTGCCAAGCGGTTGGTGCGGTAGTCAGTCGAGATATTCTTACCTCAACTGGCATTGACGCATTTAATGCCAGCCAAATTCGTTTGCTTGGTGGTTTAGCTATTATTGTCATTTTAATGCTAGTAACCAAACAAAAATGGTTACCCACCACTGACAACCTTAAACGCACTTGGTTATTTTTTAGTGGTGCAACCGTGATTGGTACCTTTGCCGCGTTATATTTACAAATGGTTGCCTTTACCTATACCAAAGCCGCTGTGGTACAAACGTTGTTTGCCATGAGCGTCATTTTATCCTTGGTGGTGGCTAAAATACTGGGGGAAAAAGTCAGTGGTAACACTACTATCTGGTCATTGATAGCGTTAATCGGTGTTGGTGTCTTAGTAGGTTTAGAGCACATTTAATCTGACTATTTTGTGGCTTAGTTAAAACAAATTTTTTTATTGGGGAATAAATTCGTTTTTCATTCGTTATCCAAGTGTCATTAATATAAACATGAGGAAACGAAGATGACTAAGCTAAACAAAATTGTAAACTTAATGGTAATTGCTGGAATAGCACAGGCAAGTAGTGCCGCTATGGCAGCCGATCTACAAATAAGCCAAGACATTCAGTTATCCAATCAAACACAAATTTCTCAGCAAGCAAATAGTCAAGATGCTTCAACGGATATCTCTGCCAATTCTGACTCTTCTGCTCAATCTAATGCTGATGTTCAGGCAAATGCCGATACGACGCCTGAACAAGAGCAAGCCGAGTCTACTACACAAGATAGTTCGGAAATGGCTGCCACTCAAACTGCAAATCTGAATGGTGTTTTAACAAATACCGTCGATGAGTTCAGCACCAATGTGGGGAATTCCAGTGCGGTGACTGTAAATAATTCTTTAGCGGCAGTGTCAAAACTAACGGTTTTGAGCGTGACTAACCTAGAAAGCCCTGATTCTGTAGACGGAAATGATCAAATTCAAGAGACAACGAGTGATGATTTGGCGTTGCAGTCAACTCCGTCGTTAGTATCTGAATTGAATTCGTTATCAACTATAGATAAAGCACCATCACTTAACAGTGCTTCTGAGTTAACCAACAACATTGGGGCTAATTTATCACAAGTCGCAATGCTTGATGTTGCCTCCCAAGCGTCTCAAGTGATAGGGCAATCTGTCAACACAACGATTGCAGAAACAATCACTAGCAATGCTCAAAGTTCCATTTCACAAAACGTAAACAACCAAATTAGTACTTTGGTGACTGACCAAATCAATAATGAAGTAGCCACAGCATCTGCAATAGAGGTGGCTAATACCATTACTAGTGACTTAGACCTAGGTATTTAACCTTCTTTAAACCTGCAAGATTACGTCAACTACTCGTTGGCGTGATTTAAGTATTATTGGTGGTCAAAAATGAAATTACGAATTGGCAATATTACCTGTATATTCGCGTGTGCAACCAGTTTTTTTACTTGGGCGGATACGCAATCTGCCTTTACGTTTAGTGGTAAAGCTGATGCTAGCGCAATCTACAATTCAGCCCTAAGTGTAGACGAGTTGGATGATGTATCTACTCAAAGTGACAGTGGGCAAGAACTAAATGCAATGCTACAAGGTAAATGGAAGATAAATGACAAAGCGCAAGTAACAAGTCGTTACGCTTACAGTCAGCAACGCTATAACCAATATTCACAATATGACTTGGAGCTACATCAGTTTAGCGTTGATGGCAGCTACAAGTTTACTCAACGTGAGTTTGGGCTGCGTTTTGATGGCGCCAAAGCGCGTCTCGAAACAGGCACTTTTTTAGATTTCCAACAAATGAGCGTTTATTTAGGAACATTTATTCAACCTGAGACTTTCTTGCGTACTAGCCTAAAATTTAAAAATAAGTCATTTACTCAATTATATGGAAGAGATGCCAATGGTTTTGGAGCATCCGCCGACCTATTTCACTTTTTGAATAATGCCAATACTATGTTCATGATCGGACTTAGCGGTGAAATAGAAAATGCGCACGATAATCAGTTTAATTATTGGGGAGCGGGGTTAAATACTAAACTAACTCATAAGTTCGATATGTTTGGCCTGGCCTCTAAGGTGGGAATAGGATGGCGATACCAATATAAAGATTATGAGTCAGTTGAGGTGTCAGACTTGCAAGCTAGTTACAATATTCAAAGAGACGAAAACAGACAAGTGATACAGGCTGATTGGGTGCTAAATATATTCGATAACTTGTCTGTTGTGACTGAAGTTCAACGTGGAGATTATAAATCTAAAGTTGAGAGCCTAACCTATCAGCAAAATATCGCTAGTTTAGGCTTAAACTATACCTTCTAAAGGTGTTTTAACCACTATTCTTTTACTTGCTTTTACTTCCGATACCTTGAATAGCGCCAATACCATATATTGGATCTCTCCCTTTTGGACCTAAGTCAATCGCTTGGTCTGATAGGGACGCTAAAACAGCGTCGCGATAACTCTGTTTCATATTTTTCGAGTTTTCCAGCAAACATGCAATCGCTGCTGACACCACTGGCGCAGCCATGGATGTGCCCGATTCTTTGCTTAAGCCCCCCATCGCCTGAGCAGTAATCACGTTTACACCCAACGCGGAATAATCTATATAATCGCCTCGATTCGACCAGCGATATGGTTTTAAATTATTGTCGAACGCACTAACTGCTATGACTTCATCATATCCAGCTGGATAAACTGCTTGGGCAGCAGGTCCTTCATTTCCGGCAGCCGCAACGATAATCGTTCCTTTCTGGATAGCGGCTGTAATCATTCGATTTAATATTCGGTTATCTGGGCCAGCCAAACTCATGTTGATTACTGTAACCTTTTCCTCTACTAACCAGTTTAATGCATCAATCATGGCGCTTAATGTCGCACCCTGGGAGTAGTCGGATTGCCGATAAAACACTTCTGCAGAGTATAAATGTGCTTGCGGTAATAATGGGATCAGCGTGTTGAATTCTCCTATCAACACCCCTGCGACAGCTGTGCCGTGCAGTGCGGGAGAATTTAAGTTCTTGGTTAAAAAAGACTTCGCAGTGATCTTCGCTTTTGCAAACGCAGGGTGCGTTCGAGCGACTGCGCTGTCGATCATGCCGATTCGTGCAGTCGTAGTACACAATGATTGGTTTATTGGCTTATGTGCCGTATCAAAAGCGGTTTGCGGTGTCTGGGATTGCGCCGTATAAATATGATTTCTATCTAAGGTTGCAAATGCTTCTTGGGTTAAATGTTTAGCTAATGCGGATTTTGAGTCTAAATGGGACGGAATTGTAAATCGCAAAATAGACAATCCTAATCCTGAATATGTTGAATCCGAATTAATCACAGCGCCTAAACCAGTTAAAGTCTGTTTGGTTTGTTCATCTGCTAATATCATCCATTGGTTTTGGACCGCTCTCCATCCATCATCCAATTTGACTTCTACAAAAGCTGGGTTGCTAAGGTCAGCGCCTATCGCTAAAGTTTTCGGTAATGTTGTTAAGGGTTCTGTTATTAAGTTTTCTAACGCTGGCATCTCACTGAGCGCAAAGGGCTCTTTTACTTCTTCAACGATTATTTTTTGCTCTAATCGGTCGACTGTTTTTTCAATATTTTCAACTTGCTTAGTAATGCCTTGGGTATTAATTAATTGTGCCGAAGACACCTGACTAAATGCCAACAAACTGAATATCGTTATTTTGATTCGCGTCATGTTTACCTCTTGTGTTAATACTAAACTTGATTAGTAAACGTTTCAGCTAAAAATAAATTTCATTTTATTTGGAATAAAATTTTAGTTCATTCGTTAACTCAATAAAGATACAGAGAAAAGAGTAAAAACCATGACTGACACCTTCGAAAAAATCATACCTATGCTAAGGCGATTTGCGTTTTCGTTGACTGGTAGCCCAGCTGATGCAGATGATTTAGTGCAAGCTACTTTCGAAAAAATTCTAAAAAAAGGCGTGCCAGAGGATGTCGAGATCCTCAAATGGGCGTTCAAAGTGTGCCGCAATGTATGGATCGATGAATATCGTTCACGCAAGGTACGACTAAATGCGACGCACTCTCCAGAGTTACAAGAGCAAGTATCAAAAGAACAAGAGCCTCAGCATGAAGCGCAGGCACTGTTAACCCAAGTGAACCAAGCTATGGATTCACTACCAAGTGACCAGCGTTCAATCTTGTCGTTAGTGGCATTGCAAGGCATGTCATATAAGGATGTTGCTGCCACCATGGAAGTTCCAGTAGGTACTGTTATGAGTCGCTTATCCAGGGCTAGAATGACTTTGCTGAATATGGTGAATCCACTGTCACATGGAGAAAAAGCATGAACATTACTGATGAGATGTTGAGCGCATTTTTAGATGCGGAGTTGCCGGCAGAAGAAATGGAGCAAATTCGTCAAGCCCTTGAAAACGATGATGAATTAGTAATGCGCTTGGCAGAGATATCACAAGTTGATCAGTGGGTTGTTGAAAATGCACAGCAAATGGATCAAACCCCAGAGCCTTCAATATTGGTTGAACTTGCCCGGAAAATTGATGCAGGAAATGATAAGACCAACGACGCAATAAAAAACAATGTGGTACAGATATCAGCTCAAAAAAAGCGTAAACCGAGCATAAAACTACCTTATTCATTAGCAGCAGGAGTAGCTTTAATTTTAGCTGTTGGCGTTTTAACCATCAACCAGCCAACTTTTGAATCAAGTGTTTCTGCTGATATTGCCAGTATATTAGATTCCACTATGAGTGGACAGACAACCTTGACGACAAATGGATTAGCAGTTAAACCGCAGCTTAGTTTTGCTACTCAAAATGGCGAATTGTGCCGTCAATACCAATTGTCTGAAGCTGAAATTAGCAGTACCAACATCGCCTGCAAACAAACCAATGGTTGGCATATAAAAGCTAAACATTCAGAACAAGGTTCGCCAAGCAGTGGCAGCTATCAAACAGCATCAAATCAACAACAACTTGATGCTGTAATAGACCAAATTATTAGCGGTGCTCCGCTGGACAGAGCGCAGGAACAACAAGCCATTGTTAATCAATGGCAAAGTAATCAATAAATACATTAAAAAGTAAGAGGTGAAATATGAAATCTATCATGCTGTTTTTATCAATCGTACTATTCGTGTCAGGCTGTGCTTCGAAACCTGATTATCGTGCTGCACAAAATGGTTCAGTTGGATATAGCGAGCAAAAAATTACTGATGACCGTTACCGAGTACAATTCAAAAGTTTCTCAAAAAGTGTTGCAGATGCCTCAGATTTTGCATTGCTTAGATCAGCTCAATTAACTCAACAGCAGGGGTTTGATTGGTTTGTTATTACCAACAAAGAAACCTTTGTAGAGTCGCAGAAGTTCCAACCTGCATCATCATTGGGCCTGAGTCATCAACGTCAAATAGAGCGTGAATGCGGATTGATAACTTGTAACTCTTATGAGCGACCGTCTACCGAGTTAGGCATGAGCATGAATACTAGGGCAGGGAATGAGCGCAAAGAAATCCATAGCATTTTAGATATTCGGATGGGAAAAGGAACGAAATTGAGCGAAGAGGCTTATGGTGCACAAGATGTAATCGATAATTTAATAGAAAAATCTAAAAATGATTAAACTGAGCGGCAATTGATAATAGCTATAGGTAAGAGTTTTTGGGGGTTTAAGCCCCCTTTATCTTCCAATGAAATATATGTTGCCTTAAGTGTTGGCTTTGTATACAATTCGCGCCCTTAAATCAGCTATCACCTTTAGTTCCTTGTCTCAATACAGTTTGGCTGAGCTGTAAGAGGCTACAACCGTAAGGAGCAACAATGCGTCATTACGAAATCGTGTTTATGGTCCACCCTGACCAAAGTGAACAAGTTCCTGGTATGATTGAACGTTATACCGGAATAATCACAAACGACGGCGGAACTATCCACCGTTTAGAAGATTGGGGCCGCCGTCAATTGGCATATCCAATCGAAAAATTACATAAAGCACACTACGTACTAATCAATGCTGAAGCTACTGCAGAAGCAATTGAAGAGCTAGAAACTGCTTTCCGTTTTAATGATATTGTTCTTCGTAACCTTGTTATGCGTACCAAAGGAGCTGAAACTGAACAGTCTCCAATGGCGAAAGAAGAACGTCGTGATGATCGTCGTGATGACCGTCGTCCAGAGCGTTCTGAAAAGCAAGAAGAAGCACCTGCTGCAGCTGTAGAGCCTGCTAGCACTGAAGATCAAGCATAAGGAGACAGATAATGGCTCGTTTTTTTAGACGTCGTAAATTTTGCCGTTTCTCAGCTGAAGGTGTTGTCCAGATCGATTATAAAGACATCGCTTTGCTGAAAAACTATATCACTGAAAGTGGTAAAATCGTACCAAGCCGTATCACTGGAACTAGCGCTAAATATCAGCGTCAGTTGTCAACTGCTATCAAGCGCGCGCGCTTCCTAGCATTGCTTCCATATACTGATTCTCACAAGTAATCGTTGGCGTAAATAAGAGGTAGCAAAGATGGAAATCATTCTACTAGACAAGATCGCCAACCTGGGCGGCTTGGGTGACACTGTCACTGTAAAATCAGGATATGCACGTAACTTCCTTTTTCCTCAGAAAAAAGCAGTTCCTGCAACTAAAGCAAATGTAGAAAAGTTTGAAGCACAACGTGCTGAACTTGAAGCAAGCATTGCTGCGACTTTAGCTACTGCTGAAGCGCGTGCTGCTAAAATCGTTGAGCTTGGTGAAGTAACTATAGCTTCTCCAGCTGGTGACGAAGGTAAGCTTTTCGGTTCAGTTGGTACTCGTGATATTGCTGATGCAATCACAGCTGCTGGCGTTGAAGTTGCAAAATCTGAAGTTAAATTGCCTACTGGTACTTTGCGTGAAACTGGCGAGTTTGAAATTGACTTACAGTTACACTCAGATGTAATGACCACTGTTAAATTGGTTATCATCCAAGAAGCATAAATCTTAGATTTATAGACTTTAAAAACCTCGCTTCGGCGGGGTTTTTTTATGCCAAAAGAAAAATATGGCCCATGTGCTTTTAGCTCAAGGAGTGTTGCTGTATGTCCAACGGGATAAATCCCGTGCTACAGGGATGTGTAGCCATGGGCTTTTAGCTCATGGAATGTTGCTGTATGCCCAACGGGATAAATCCCGTGCTACAGGGATGTGTAGCCATTGGCTTTAGCCTATGGAATGTTGATGTATGCCCAAAGGGATAAATCCCGTGCTACAGGAATGTGTAGCCATGGGTTTTTAGCCTATGGAATGTTGGTGTATGTCCAACGGGATAAATCCCGTGCTACAGGCGTTTGTAGCCATGGGTTTTTAGCCTATGGAATGTTGGTGTATGCCCAACGGGATAAATCCCGTGCTACAGGGATGTGTAGCCATGGGTTTTTAGCCTATGGAATGTTGGTGTATGTCCAACGGGATAAATCCCGTCCTACAGGGATGTGTAGCTATGGGCTTTTAGCTCATGGGATGTTGATGTATGTCTAACGGGATAAATCCCGTCCTACAATCAACCTTTGTTGATTTCTTCAAGCAGTGCTTGAGCGTTGGATTTTTCGGCGAAATACACATTTTCAGCCAGTATCTCGTTAAGTAGCCGCTCAGCTTGTTTGATTTTGTCTAGTTTTGTTAATGTGTAAGCTAGATGATATTTCAGGTTTGGATTGCTTGCATCTCGAGTCATCGCGTCGCGCAATACAGTGATACTTTTTTCGTAATCGCCTTGTTTGGCAAGTATCCATCCATAGTTGCTTAGAATATTTACATTGTCGTCATCCAGTGCCATAGCTTGCAAAGAATAATCTGCGCTTTTGTTCAAATCATCTGGTAAGTATAAATAAGCCAAACGATTAAGTAGTGCCGCTTTATTTGGCATATTATCGGTCTCTAGAAGATGTTGATAGTGTTCGATAGCAATGGATGATTGACCATAGTAAAAATGGAATTGCGCAAGTAGGCTTCGTGGAAAATAGCTCTGTGGATATTTGTCTACAATTTGATTGAGCACGGTTAAAAACTCATTTTCTGACATTCCATTGGCAACGTGTGCATAAAGTTTTGCCAAGGCTAATTCGTATTTGTCGTCTATTTTTAATATTTGTAAATAGTACTGTTTGGCAATGTCAAACTGCTGTTTTGCATCATTTAACTCGCCAAGTTTTAATAATACATCTGGGTTATCTGAATTGCTTTGAACTAGTTCGTTAAGTTGTTTTTCAGCTTGCTTGAGATTGTCTGAAGTAATTAATTGAGACACCCATTGTAAGTGTAAACTGATGTCATTAGGGTTTAGTTTATGGGCTTGTGCGACAGCGGATAACGCTTTTTCTTTCTCATTTACGGCTAAATACAACTGACTAAGCGCCAGTAAATTAAATGCCGTTTTTTCAATAAGCTTTTCGTATTTACTAATTGCTCTTAAAGCTTTTGCTTCGTCTTTTAACTTTATGAGAAGTTGTGCTTCTTTTAACACATACAGCGGGTAACGCGGTTCTAAGCGTTGAAGACTTTGCGCTAGACGCAAGGCTGGAGTGAAGTTGCCCTGACTTTCGTTTATTTGTAACAAACCTTCCATTGCCTGTAAATTATTTATATCTTGCTTCAAAATCGACTGATATAGGTTGCTAGCCCTATCTGTATTAGACATCGCTAAGTTGATTCTGGCTAAACGTAGTTTAACTGCAATATCGCTGGTATTAATACTGAGTAATTTTTCTAGTGTTAGTAGCGCTTCTGGGTAACGCTTTAAGCGACTTTGCACAGTCGCAAGGTTATATAAAGCAGAATAAGACTCTGGGTTTTCTGCTAGTACATTTTGTATCGCGTCCATTGCTGCAAAATCTTGTCCTTGCATGATTAGCATAGCCGTATTTAGGTTCTTAACGTCCACATCGTTAGGCATTAACTTTTTGAGTGTGGTTAGACTTCGATCTGCAGAATTAAGCTTCTTTGCATCCATGTTTACCATGCAATGTTCAATTAGGACCTTCTTATTTTCGGGGTAGGCAATCATCAACTTTTCTAATTCAGCCAAAGCGATGTCAGTTTTTCCCCTTGCTATAGCTACCTGAACAGCAAATAGTTTGTATTCCACTTGTTCAGAAAAGCCATCTTCAAGCCTATCTAATAATGCCACAGCCCTATGAGGTTTATGGTTTACCAAATACAGACCGCCTAAAAATAATGACTGGGAAAGATTATTGGTTATTTGTAACTGATATTTTTCGAATACGTCTAACGCAGCATCAAAGTCGTAAAGTGCCGAATAGGTTTTAGCTAACAGGTAGGCCGACTGAAACTCGCCACCGGAGCGTAAATTGTATTCTGCTAAATCGTCTCTCGCGCTTTGATACTGGCCAAGTAGAAAGGAAACCGTCCCTCTGAGGTATGAAAATGTCGGATACTCATCGATCAAATATCTTGGTAAACCATTGAGTCGATTTGCCAATACTTGCATTTGTTTATAACCGTCACTCTGGTTAGCAGTTTTAACCGCTAACCAGTTGCGTGCGAATTGCACGTATAAGTCATTGGGAGACTCTACTAATAACTTGTCTGATAAAGAAAATGCTTTATCGAGGTCATTACTGGCAATGTAAGCATCGACGAGGTTACGGGCGATTGCTGGTTCACGGGGATTGATCTCAAGGGCTCTGTTTAAGAACATGATTGCTTGTTCAATATCACCTTGAGATCGAGCTAGTTGCCCTCTTAAACGCCAAGTTTCAGCGTTTTCTGATGAGATTTTTAAGGCTTTTTCTAATAATTTGTCGACCAGTGAATAGTTTTTTTCGATCAGCGCTATTGTGGCCTGTCCATTAATTGAATCAATGTGACCGGCATCAATAGCTAAATTTTGTTGATAAAACTGATTGGAGCATTGGTAATCGCGCAAGTTGATGCAGGCTGTTGCTTTGAATATATTCCATTTCATTTGATTTTTTTGCGATAGCCTACCGCTATAGTCGAGCTCTACTAAATATTTATACTTTTTAAGGTTGAGCAGGGTCTCTGCCCAATCAGCAAACACTAGGTTAATATCTACATGGGAGCGGATGGCTTCGCCAATCTGTTTTTCTGCATCTTCATATAGTTTGTTTTTTACCAGTAATTTGCTCAATAGTACTTTCGCTGATAAATCATTAGGGTTGTCTTGAAGTGCATTTTTAACGTGGATATAGGCTTCTTCATATTGTCCCTGGTCGAAGTTCGAAAGTGCTTTTTCATAATCAGAGTTGTCTGCTTTGACAACCTGAGTAAGCGTGCAAGCGGCTATCAAAATGAATAATTTAATTTTGTAAAAACGGTACTTCAGGTGATTTCTTTTCATGGGGTCTCTGACGAATCAGGTTGCTATTTAATAAGGGAAATACAGGCTTTAATTTACCTCGAAATGGGTTATTTAAAAAGCCACTTTGATTAATACTAGATATAAAAAAGCCCGCTAATTAACGGGCTTTGAATTGATATAAAGTGGTTAAG
Source organism: Aliiglaciecola sp. 2_MG-2023 (assembly GCF_030548145.1). Taxonomy (NCBI): domain Bacteria; kingdom Pseudomonadati; phylum Pseudomonadota; class Gammaproteobacteria; order Alteromonadales; family Alteromonadaceae; genus Aliiglaciecola; species Aliiglaciecola sp. 2_MG-2023. The sequence goes on along the minus strand of NZ_JAUORY010000030.1, from coordinate 9,624 downwards.
ATTTGATTCTACGTTTTCTGATCACTAGTAAACCCGAAATTAACATCAAACCAAACAAAGAAGGTTCTGTTATCTGCGTTGATGTTGGAGGGGTATAATTGAATGTATAATTATGGAATTCTCGAGCACCAGTATATGACACTGCAGCAAATGAGCCATCAAAAGATGCGCCACCACTTGTATCTGCATATGGCGCTAAAACAGAACCTTTAGATGCTAAACTATTAAAATCGATATTAGTTGCTTCAAAGAAATTCCAAACAATATTAGAAAATGCCGCGTCGCCATTAAAACCGTTGTTAAGGTTAACACCGCCACCGATATTAATATCAGTGCCAGACACATTAATGATAACCGTTTCAGCGCTTCCCCAATTCATTGATAAGTTGCTGTTCTGGGCAAAAACATCGGCAGCAGACACATCAAAAATTGCCAAGTCTCCTGAGCCAGTATAATCAAAATTACCACTGGAAAAACTACCTGTGCTTGTGAGACCAGCGAAATAGGCTGTATCAGCGTACAACTCAGCTTGGATGTCAGCAACGGTCAATGATGAATCATGTATTAACTGGCCGTCATTTCCATCGTTCAACTCTACGGCGGTACCGTTTAAATCACCACCATAAACCAAATTATTATCACGTAATACACGAACGCGGCTCGCGTTGATATCGCCAACAATAGTTACCGCATCAATAGCTGTGTCGGTATTGGCTAGTCTGCTACCAAACTCTACTGGATTAGATGAATTCAAATCACCACCAATAAACGTTTGTCCTTGGACATCTCCGCCATTGAAATTATAGTCGCCAAGCAATAAAAGATTATATTTGCCAATAGTGCCACTGGTTGCAGTGGCTGCGCCCGATATAGAGGCTAGTAATGCAAATGCGAATAATGATTTTACCAATTTCAATCTACTTCTTCCTATAACTAAAATATGAATATTTACGCCATACAGACATGTTTCGTACAATTCAAAGCTTAAAGCCTACCTGAGTATTCCGTTCTCAATCTTTATGCAATAAACAAGCCGAAATTTAAGTCTTTGTATTTTATAAAAAATAACTCCATTTAACTGGCCTTCCTGAGTAAAGTGTAAAAAAATCAGACTCGGAGTCGCTTTACGCCAGAAAATTCGCGCATAATATAACATATTATCAACTAGCGAGTTACTCAGATAAGCCGAATTTAGTTATACTTTAGTAAGGTTGCCCTCACCTTTATCAGATTCTGGCTTCAAAACTAAAATGTCACAGGGCATTGCTTCTGTTAGGGTCATTGCGGTGTCACCAAAGATCTTATCCATAAAATGTTTATCTTCATTATTACCAATAACGGCTACTTCAGCATTCAAACGCGCGGCTTTTTCAGGCAAAACTTCATCTGGAATACCTTCGATAGAATGAAGAACATCATTAGCAAGGGAATATTCTTTAATATAAAGCTCTAACTTTTCTTGATGTTTTTGTTTCAACGTCGCCTCTCGTTTAAAGCCTCGCTGACTATTATAATCGATGTGAAGTGTGCCTATTTCGCCATCATAACAATCAATAACATGCATTTGCCCACCGATAGCCTGGGCCAGTTTATCGCTGACGGCTAAAATCCTACGATTCAGTAAATGATTATCGAAATCATCGTCTTTCATATCAACACAAGCTAAAACCTCGAGTTGTTTGTCCCACAATCTTGGCTTAACCATCCAAATAGGAAGAGGACAGTTAGCAACGAAATAGTGATCCAGTCCACTGGTAAACAATCGTTTAAAATCACTTTGCAGATAAGGTGCCTTCAAGACTAAATTAAATGTTGTTTGAGTTAATAAATTCGCTACGGCTAGAGAAGGTTTCTGCTGCCATGACAAAACAATATCTTCAACAAATTCACTTGCTTCCCATTTTTCCAAAATATTTTTAATTGAATTTTGATGATTAACCACAACCTTGTTCAGGTCATCTGCTAAGTTGAGATTGGCTTTAGGGTAGAAATAATTGTGCAGAGAAACGAACACCGTCATTTTGCCAGAATAGGCCCTGCACAAACGAGTAGCTCTAGCCAAAGGTATAGACGGATCTTCATCTGCTTGCAGTACGACTAAAATATGATTAAAGGGGCTGATTTCCATGTTCATTATTGTTTTACCTTCTTACCCTAATTAGTTGAACTAAAATTGTAGACGACTATTTAGCCAATGGTTAGAAAATAAATCTATGAGCAACAAATACCTATGAGGTATTGCTCAACTTACGAACGATTGATTTTAGTACTAAATTAAGCCAACATAAGCCGTATAAAAGACTCTTTCACGCTAAGTGTGTCGCACGCTCTTGTTTCGAAATGACAGTATTCTCTTAGTAACCTATTTTATAGCATTACTCAGGATATTTATGTTTAAGACCTTGGTGTCTGAAGTGCGTCGTCGCAATGTGCTGCCTACTGTAATTCCTTACTTAGGTCTTATTTGGTTGTTACTGCAAGTGGTTTCCGTTATCCAACCAATGCTTAATTTGTCGCCGCTGTTTGGCACCTTAACCGCTGTGATCTTATTTGCGGGTTTTCCAATTGTATTATATTTGTCCTGGTATTTTAACTTCACCCTTAATGGTTTAGAGCCAATAAGTGATGAGGACAGTGGGGAAGTAATCGCTTTCGGTGCCGGGAAGTGGGTGTTGCTGATAATTATTACAATTGCATCAGGTGGTTTAGGCTATGTGTATTTTACTGATCTAAAACAGCAAATAGTTAAGCAAGAAGAAGGAATAAGCCAGATAAAGTCGGTAACTTCAATTGCGGTTTTACCATTTAGAGATTTGAGCCCTGATAAAGACCAAAGTTATATTAGTGACGGCTTAAGCGAAGAGTTAACTGCATTATTGGGTAAAGTTAGCCAATTAAAAGTTGCCGCTGCAGGTTCTGCTTTTAGTCTCGCTGAGCAAAATCTAACAGCGACCGAATTTGGTCAGCGCTTGAATGTGGATGTCGTTGTAAGTGGTAGTTTGCGTGTGACGGGCAATCGGTTAAAAATTCGTACCGAACTAATTGATAGTAAAGACGGAATGTCATTGTGGTCTGAAACCTTCAGTCGCAAGTTTCAAGACATCTTTTCTATTGAAGAAGAAATTAGCCGCACAATAGTCAACCTTCTTGAAGATCGTTATTTAGAGTCTGGGCAGGTAACCACTCAATCGAAAACTGCCAGCACTGATGCTTATGTGATGTATTTAAAAGGACGGGAACAATATCGTAAACAAACTACAGAATCGATAAAGGCCGCCCGCCAATTTTTTGAACAAGCAATAGCATTAGACCCCGAATATGTCGCTGCTTACGTGGCGTTGGCAGATACTATTTTATTATTAGAAAAAGGCGAAAGTCGATTCGGTATTTTGGAAACTGAGATTGCAATTCAACTTGCGGATCAACAGCTAGCAAAAGCTTTTGTTAGAGATGACGGTAATGCAAGATCCTATGCTATTCAGGGAAAATCATTTGAACTAAAACAGGAGTTTGATAAGGCAATTTCTAGTTACGATAAAGCGATTTCAATTAATCCCAGTTTAGCTGTGGCGCATATGTGGCAGTTTTTAGTATATAAAAAACTCAATAAGCACAATGAAGCAATGGACTCAATTTCAAAGGCTTACGCTTTAGATCCACTTTCCATTTCGATTATAACTAATTACGCATTAGAGTTAACATTTAGAGGTGAATTCGAGTCATCCTACGTCATTTTTCATAATTTGTTAAAAGAGCATCCAGAATCGCCTTTCGGCTATGCGGGATTAGCTACTCATGCTTTTATGCAAGGAAATTTGGCCGAAAGCTTAATTAACTGGAAGCGCGCGTCTGAACGTTCACCAGAAAATGAAGCGTACAAATATAATTACCTGGACACGTTAACAAGCTTAAAATTGGTGGAGGAGCTTGAAAAGTCCACAGATGACCCAGCTTATAATGCCTCAATCTTTATTATTAAACAGGATTATGAAAGTTTGTTTAAAGAAATGGATTTTATCTTGCAAGCTTATCCAGACGATCCTTGGGCACAATTTGAGGCTGGCTGGTATCAACTATTGTATGGTGAAAAAAGCCGAGGAATAGCACTGCTTTTGCAAGCCAAAGACGGGTTAAGTGATGAGGATTTATTTGCCATGCCGATGTGTAGTCCAGGGATAGAAATTGCTTGGGCATTGCAACAACAAGGAGCAATTGATAGCGCTAAACGCATCATTTCCCGTTGTGAAGTGCAGGCCAAATTAGCCGAGGATACATTGTTAAAGGATAGTTTTGTGGACTATTTAAAAGTACGTATTTCCGTTCTAAATGGCAGTTCAGCGTTGGATACAAAGAATAAACTAAACCAAGCGATTGTTCATGGATGGAGAGAATGGTGGACAGATAAGGATCCCGTCCTTTCCAAATTTGCCAGTAGCACTGAATTACAAGAACCTTTTGCGACGATTAAGCAACAATTAGCCCAGCAGAAACAGTTAGCTAAATCTTTGCTTTTGGCGTCTGATTCCCATTAACCCTAATAACATTAAAGCTAGTATTGCAGGTTCAGCAACCTCAACTTGTTGTTCTGCAAGAATGACTAGTCTTTCTGCATAGCGGGCTGAAAAAGACAATGTATCGGATGAGTAAAAAGAGGTGTATCCACAAACGTCATTTACAGTATCGCAATCATATTGAAATGAATTACCTTCACCTGAAGCATCATAATAAAAATTAGCATCTAGACCTGAATACAAGGTGATATCCAAATCGACTTGGTACTCGCCTGGTATTAATTCCGAGGGCATTAATATGTCTAACAGAATATCGCCGTTATCAAAGGCACTAATATTTTGATTTATTGTTAAGTCGGGTTGACCTAGTTGGGAAATAGTCCAAATAATTTGTGCGCTTTGCGCAAGGTTAAATGCGAATGGACTAAACCCGTTTAAGGTTAGTCTTTCTTCATTTTCATAAAATTCGTAATAACAAGGCTCTTCTATAAAAAAGCCATTGTCTATAGCAAAGTTATAATCTGAAAAAGATCCTAAGTTTCTCATGCAATCGCTAGGCGTTGTAAGTAAATGGGGATCTTGACTATTTTTGGATAACATTTGAATAGCCATAAAATCTTCAGCTATTCCGACCGAATTCAGATAAAGATTATCAATTAAGTAGTAAGCATCAGTTGCCGAGTCAGTATAGGTTCCTCTTCCACCGCCCCTGACCAGCCGTGCATCTGCAAACGCGTGAAATAAAAATAGTATTGAAGCTAAGGAGTAAATAACGACTCTACAGGAGGGGAGTGTAAACATAGTCTTTCTTATTTCGGATTTGGTGGTTAAAATTTAAGCATGTTTCATGCCTTAAAATAAACTTACTAAAAAACAATAAGTAAGATTTTGTATTATTTTTCTATGTTTATAAGTGTAAAAATATCAGACACTTATAGCATGAAATACAAAGAATGCTGAAATATAATTTTGGCAGTTTAAACCTTTCTGATCTACTCTGCGACTAACTCTTCAACACAATATAAAAAACGACAAGCATATTGAATACACAAGGAAATGTTGTTTCTGCTCAACGCGCATTCGAAGATAAGTCTGAGCGGGATTTAATTAAAGCAGTACAACAGGGCGATAAAAAAGCATATCAAACCCTATATCAAACCTATATTGGTCAGGTATATGGTCTGTGCTTTCGGCTTACTAGTGATAAGTCGTTAGCAGAAGATGCAGCTCAAGAAGTGTTCATTCAACTGTGGCGAAAAATGGGTAATTATAAAGGAGACAGTAAGTTCTCCACTTGGTTACATACAGTAACTTCAAACATTACCATTTCTTATTTGCGTAAGCAGCGAGGTTGGGTGAAACGTATGTTCAATATTGAAGATTCAGAGGCAAATTTTTATGCTGCGGAGCAATCCACTGATCTAAGTGAATTAGAACGTCATGTCGCCAGATTGCCCGAACGAGCGCGGATTGTTTTTGTGTTGCATGCAATAGAAGGTTACCGCCACGAAGATATTGCTAGCATGATGAATATGGCGGTTGGCTCCAGTAAAGCACAGTTTCACCGTGCCAAGCAGTTGTTAAAGGAGTGGATGGGTTATGAGTAATATGAATTTTGAAAAAGATTTACGAGCGCAAATAGATGCTCTGAGTAACGAAAAACAACCTGAAAGAGATCTGTGGGCTGGGATTGAAATAGCGCTAGCCGAAGAACCTGCGCCTCTTGAGCAAGTTCAAAAAAGTAAAAGTGAGTCGAGCTTCAAGGTGATTGCTATTGCAGCTTCTTTCGCGCTTGTTTGTGTTCTTAGTTGGTTCTCTCTAAACCCCACATCTGAGCAAATGACGGGGCAAGATCTAGTCGCAGCATTAAGTAGTCAGCATAAAATGCAAAAAGATGCGTTATTGGTGAAATTTCAAGATCAGCCTGCGTTGACGGAAAATTGGCAAAAGCAATTAACGGAGTTGGATGAAGCAGCTGATGCTATCAAGGCTGCTTTGAAGCACGATTCAAACAATATTGCACTGTTGAAAATGCTGCAAAACGTGCATCAACAGCAAATTGATTTAATTGAACGAGTTCATGCTCCTAAGTGGAGACAAATTTGATGGAACTGCAACAAGATAGCACTCGCACCGCGTTGCAGTACTGCAAGAATCATCACTGCCAGTCAGTGGATGTAAATAAGGGTATTAGAATGAAACAAATATTGTTTAGTGTTGGTTTTTGCTTGATAAGCTCTTTTACCTTCGCCGGTGAGAAAGTTGATCAAACGCTAAAAGCCGATAACAACGGTTATGTACAAATTGAACACCTCGGAGGCTATGCCAACATAAAAGGCTGGTCGAAGAATGAGGTACGAGTCGTGGGTGAATTAGGTGACCGTACAGAGAAGTTTATTTTTGAGCGTGATGGCAATGAAGTCATTATTAAAGTGAAGGTTAAAAATAACAAAGGTACTTGGAGTTGGGGGTCAGAAGATGGTGATGATCTGGAAATTTACGTGCCATTAGATAGCCATATAAATTATAACTCCACAAATGCCAATGTAGAGGTTACACAAGTACGCGGAAGTGCTGATATAGATACCGTAAATGGGAATATTGAAGTCACAAATCTCTCTGGTAGGTTACGTATTGAAGCCGTTAATGGCGATGTTACGGCTCGATCACTGCAGGGCAATATTAATATTCAAACTGTAAATGGCGATATTAAAGACAGTGACTCTACAGCAAGTGAAGCTGCATACGAATCGGTTAATGGAGATATTGACGTTGTAGTTTCAAGTCCGGAAGTAAAAGCGGAAACCGTCAATGGGGATATTGAGTTAACATTAGGAAAGGTTGAGCACCTGAACTTGAACACGGTAAATGGTAGTGTGCAAGCGAGCATGGCGTTAGCGTCTCAAGGAGATGTTCGGGCTACCAGTGTTGGTGGTGGCATCAGTCTATATTTTCAGCCAGATGTTTCCGCGCGCTTTGATTTACAAGGTCATGCCGGTGGTCGGATTATTAACAAAATTACCCAAGATAAAGAACATAAAGCCAAATATGGGCCTAGTCGCTGGCTTGAATTTTCCCATAACGGCGGAAACGGTCAAGTTAAGGTGTCTACCGTCAGCGGCAGAATTAAAGTCGACAAAAAATAATAAACATACTAAACCTGTAGTCGGTGACTTTAGCCCCGAGATGGATGGGTTAAACCCTGAGAGGAACCCATGGCCTGAAGACCATGCTACAACCTCTATATTGGATTGGGAAACCCCCGAGATGAACCCATGGCCTGAAGACCATGCTACAACCCCTATATTGGATTGGGAAACCCCCGAGATGAACCCATGGCCTAAAGGCCATGCTACACCTGTAGTCGGTGGCTTTAGCCCCGAGGAGATTCCCAATTAAACGAATCAACAACCTCCCTGTACCGGCGAAAAGAATTCGCCAATCGATTCCAACAAATCCTGATTTGCTGATAAATTTTCACAATACACTTTGATGCAGTATCAAACTTAGCGCATAATACTCGGCCCATTGTTAAAAGATTTAAGAGTGTTGTGAAAGCCGTTCCGGATAAAAACAGAGACGATAAAGTTGAGAAACTGAAAATCCCGCCGCATTCCATGGAAGCTGAGCAATCAGTGCTTGGGAGTATGTTAATTGCTCCCGATTCTTGGGACAAAGTAGCGGAAGTCGTTGTTGAAGAAGACTTTTATAACCGTTCGCACCGTACTATTTTCCGCGCAATTGTTCGTTTGTTATCTGCTAACCAACCTGTTGATATCATCACAGTTTCTGAAGAGTTAGAGAATCACGATGAATTGGAAGAAGCCGGTGGCTTCACGTATTTAGGCGAACTAGCTCAGAACACGCCAAGTGCAGCTAACGTAGTGGCCTATGCAGAAATCATTAAAGAACGTGCTATCACACGGGAGCTTATTGGTGTTGCACATTCTATCGCTGATGTTGGGTATAATCCTGAAGGCAGAGATAGTAGTGAGATCCTCGATCTTGCCGAGACACAGGTTTTCCAAATCGCTGAAAAGCGAATGGGTAGTAATGAAGGGCCCAAAGATGTTGAGTCTGTATTAGGTAAGACAATAGATCGTCTTGAAGCCTTAATCAAAACCAACAAAGAAGTGACTGGGGTGTCTACCGGCTATACCGATCTAGATAAAAAAACCAGTGGGTTGCAGGGTTCGGACCTTATTATTGTGGCAGCTCGTCCTTCCATGGGGAAAACAACTTTTGCCATGAACTTGTGCGAAAATGCCATGTTATTGGAAGAGAAACCGGTATTAGTGTTTTCCCTAGAAATGCCGGCCGAGCAAATTATGATGAGGATGCTCGCCTCTTTGAGTCGGGTCGACCAGACCAAAATCCGTACCGCTCAGTTAGACGATGAAGACTGGGCACGTATTTCCAACACAATGGCTATGTTGAAAGACAAAGATAATCTGTTTGTTGATGATTCATCTGGCCTAACACCTATGGAAGTGCGTACTCGAGCCCGTAAGTTAGCGCGTGAGCGTGGTGGTATCAGTATGATCATGATTGATTACCTGCAGCTAATGCGAGTGCCATCATTAAGTGATAACCGTACCTTAGAGATAGCCGAAATATCCCGTTCATTAAAGGCATTGGCAAAAGAGTTAAATGTGCCTGTTGTGGCTTTGTCACAGTTAAACCGGAGTTTGGAACAACGGGCTGATAAACGTCCGATAAACTCAGACTTACGTGAATCTGGTTCTATCGAGCAGGATGCCGATTTGATTATGTTTATCTATCGAGACGAAGTTTATAATGAAAATACTGATCTTAAGGGGATTTCGGAAATAATCTTAGGAAAACAACGGAATGGTCCTATTGGTACGGTACGTCTTACATTCCAAGGTCAATTTTCCCGCTTTGACAATTATGCTGGTCCCGCTTATTCCGACGAATAATGTGAGCTTAAATTGTTTTCAAACAGGATAAATCCCGTCCTACAGTTGTTTATAACCATGGGCTTTAGTCTGTCGGTCGCTGTTGTATTTCCATCGGGATAAATCCCGTCCTACAGGTGTTTGTAACCATGGGCTTTAGCCTGTCGGTCGCTGTTGTATTTCCAACGGGATAA
>NZ_JAUORY010000003.1:0-361088 GCF_030548145.1 Aliiglaciecola sp. 2_MG-2023 | reverse complement strand
TGTTCTTCCTTATGAACCTTATACCTATAGCTTAGTTGATAGTGTCAAAGTGCTAGTCTAGTTTGTGGCTGTCTAAATTTTAGCTCTAGTCTAGTTTGTGGCTGTCTTAAAAAGAGGAATAAGCTTTGTCGCGAGTCGGTACTAGCATTATCAAGTATATACAGATTTATTCAAATGTAATGCCTAAACCGTTAGATGACATGTCTAAAATGGAGAAGTAGTAAGCTTATGTTTTTTGCGTAATTGCAGTTGTAAAAGGTCGCTTATTGCGACCTTTTGTTTTTGAGTGTTCTACCCGCGGCCAACCTCTTCAATCCCTTGAGGATGCAAATTAAATCAAACTGCATTTATAGCAAAAGTGCTTAACCTAACTTTTTCAATTTTATTTTCTTCACTATCGTGGGCAATACAAAGTTCGCTAAACGGCGCTGTAGGGAAGGTCATCATAGTAATACATTGCCGAGCACCATTGAAAAACAGTTCGAACGAACAAGTGTCTGCGTAAATTTCAATTTCAACAAGTTGGTGCTGCAGAACATCAATAGGCATTTCAACGATTGAATCAAATCCTTTTTCAGCAAAGCCACTGTGAGTTCTATCCGCCAAAATTCGTTTGTTTGCAAAATCAAGTGTCAAAACAAAGGTTTCTTTATTCGCACTTTGCCATTGCAGAACGGTTTTACGGCTCTGTGAGCTAAGAGTAAAGGATAGCTTGTATGCTTCGGGTATGTTTAACGGCTGTTGCCTAAGCACTTCGATTGTACTTAATGAATTTTCAGCATTGAATTCAATCGCGGGCGGGGTCGCGAGTTGGTAACCGGATTGGTTTTTCACTAAGCTGATTTTTCGTGGCAAGGTCATCGCGCCTCGCCACGTATTATCGGGCGTGTCTCGCGCATAATCCCAGTTACTCATCCAAGCGATGTAAGTCCGACTTTTCAATATCTCTGGGGTATTGTCCCAAGTAATACCGGCATAACAGTCAGTGCCATAGTCTAACCAATGGGTTGGGCTATTTGTAGGTAGAGAGTCTTGAGGGGTAAATTCAACACCATCGAAGTCGCCAATGAAATATTGTGTGGCTGAGCCACCATTGGGGCCACCAGGATTAATGCTAATTAATAAAACCCAACGCTCGATTCCAGTTTCGCTACAAATTAATGGAAACAGATCCGGGCATTCCCATACGCCACCATGAGCTCCGTGGTTATGTCCAAATTCGGAGAGTTTGTGCCAACTTTTAAGATCGTTGGACTGATAAAAATAGACACATTGACCCGCAACCACGGCTTTTACCCAGTATTTTTTTTCTGCGTACCAGACAACTTTTGGATCTCTAAAATCTTTTAAGCCAGGGTTTGGAATAACCGGATTATGCGCATACTTAGTGAAACTTTTTCCGCCATCAACTGAATATGCAATGCTTTGAACTTGCACTTCATTTTCTGAATGATGTGTAAATGTCGCGATTACCGCAGGATAATTCGAGCTGGCAAAACCTGCGGTATTATTTATATCCACTACAGCGCCACCAGAAAAAATATAACCTAAGCCTTCTGGCTCGGCATGAAGCGCAATGGGTTGATGTTGCCAATGAATCAAATCCTCTGAAGTCGCGTAGCCCCAGTGCATATTCCCCCAAACCACGTCATCAGGATTGAGTTGGAAAAATAAATGGTATTTACCGTCCAAATAAAATAATCCGTTAGGATCGTTGATCCAAAAACCCTGTTTAAAAAAGTGATAATGAGGCCTCCAAGTACGATTCGTACTTGGACGGTTTTGGTTATCTAACTGCTGCATATGCACCTCTAGAAAAATTAATAAAAAAAGACTTGATAAAATGTCTATCGATGGTCATTATGATGGCGAGTTTTAAATAAATGTCAACTTAATGTTGGAATAGTGTCAAATTGGCCTTTTAGTAATCGGCTACTCAACAAGGTTTTTATGTCTTCAATTAAAGATGTTGCAGCAAAAGCAAATGTGTCAATTAAAACCGTTTCTCGGGTATTAAGCGGTTTTGCAGGCGTGAGCTCAAAAACCAAAGAAAAAGTTGAATCTGCAATGCAAGAGCTGGAGTTCTACCCCTCTGCAGCAGCCCAATCTTTACGAGGCCGTGACAAAGGAATAGTGTGTTTAATTACTGAAAAACTCACCACTACTCCAGACTCTTTTGACATTATTGCGGGTATCCAAAGCGAATGTGAAAAGCAAGGGAAGTTGCTGATGATTGGTGAATCCGGCGGTAGCGACGAAAGTTTTTCCCGCTTGGTGGATGATTTTAGAAGGCAAAGGGCAGAAGCAATTATATTTGCAACGGTTTATCGTCGCCAAGTTAAAATAAAACAGTCTTTCAAAAAATGCCCTCTTATACTTGTGAACTGCTTTGAAGCCAACTTGAGTCACCCTACCATTTTACCCAACGACTACTTAGGTGCTTATCAAATCACCGATGAACTTATCGCAAAAAAACACAGAAAAATAGCTTACTTAACCCTTTTTGAAGATATGCCTGCAACACAATTACGGCTTGATGGTTACCGTAAAGCTCATGAAGCTGCAAATCTAGACGTTGATCGTGGTTTGATACAGGTAGGCGTATGTCGTGATAGCGAAGACGAGTTTTCTAATCTTCCTGAAGTGTTGCAAACGCTTTTATCCCGCCAAGAGCCGCCCACCGCTATTTGTTGTGGTAACGATAAAATGGCAATGCGTGTCTATATGCTGATCAGAAAGCTCGGTTTTCAAATTCCAGAAAGCATTTCAATTGTTGGTTACGACAACTACAAATTAATTGCCGAAAACTTGTTGCCCAAACTCACTACAGTGAGCTTGCCTTATTTCAGTATGGGGCAAAGAGCAGCTCAATTAGCCATTAATAAACAGCAGGTTACAACCCCTGAAATAATAGAAATAAGCGGAGAATTAGTTCTTAGAGATTCTCATGGCTACGCAACTTCATAATATAGGCCACAGATGTCTGATCACATAGCAAGACGTAATTACTGGTTGTTAAGCGGATGTATTTTAAGTTTCTTTTTAACTTGGTCATTTTGCTTTTCAATTTATCCGATTTGGTTAAACCAAGCCATTGGATTAAACGGTGCAGAAACAGGAATTGTATTTAGTATAAATGCGATTACTGCACTTTTTATTATGCCTTGTTATGGATTCATTCAAGACAAATTAGGCCTGCGTAAACAATTGCTTTGGTTTGTTGGGGCCATGCTTTTGCTTAGCGGACCATTCTTTATTTATATTTATACCCCGATGTTAATGGCATCTCTTTATGTGGGCGCAATTGTCGGCGGTTTCTTTTGCTCGGTGGCATTCTTTGCGGGGGTTGGTGCCGTCGAAACCTACATAGAACGGGTTGCAAGAACCTCAGGTTTTGAGTTTGGGAAGGCTCGAATGTGGGGCTCTGTAGGTTGGGCAATGGCTACGTTTTTCACCGGTAAAATATTTAATATTTCGGTAACGTTAAATTTTGTGCTGGCTAGTTTGTGTGCGGTTATATTTTTAACTTGTCTGTTTTTTGTCACTGTTAGTGAAGACAACTCGAAGCAGATGAACGATGGCGAGCAGGCAAGTGCATTAAAACTTATTGATGCTATTTGCTTATTTAGGGATAAAAAGTTTTGGGCGTTTACCTCATTTGTGATTGGTGTGTCGTGTATTTATGGCGTCTACGATCAGCAGTTTGCGGTGTATTTCGCAGCGCAATTTCCAACGAAAGCTGAAGGTAATGCAATGTTCGGCTATTTAAATTCGTTGCAAGTGTTCCTCGAAGCAGGTGGTATGTTTTTAGCTCCTTTTTTAGTGAATAAGATTGGCGCTAAAAATGGCTTAGTGCTTAGTGGCGTAGTAATGGCCATACGTATTATTGGCTCAGGGTATGCCGATGATCCCTATTCTATTTCTGCTATGAAGCTACTTCATGCCGTGGAACTGCCAATCATGCTTATTGCTATTTTTAAGTATATTTCCGCGACTTTTGACGCACGATTGTCAGCGACTATTTATATTGTTGGTTTTCAATTTATGTCGCAATTTGCAGCGAGTGGGTTATCAATAGTAACTGGGATTTTGTACGATGAAATTGGCTTTGCCGCGGCCTACAAACTAATTGGAATGGTTGTGGCCTTTTTTGTCATTGTTTCTATGTTTGTGCTGACGTCTGATAAAAAGCCCATTCAATCCACAGCGTAAAGAGCAGGCAATTACCTTCCACTAATAACTATGTAAATAGGTATACCAAGTATTTCCCTTTCCAGCTGAACCCTATTCGAAAATATTGTTGATTTATTTAACTTAATCGTTTAAGTTAAATAAATGTAAAGCAACCGTTAATGCGCATCGTTATTCAGTTTGTCTTAATGTCATTAACTAGAAACCGGTTTGGAGAATTCATGTCTACTGATTCAAGCAGAGCGCCATTGAGCTTTAAAGAAAAAATAGGGTATGGCGTCGGTGATATGGCTTCAAACTTTTATTTGGGTTTCTTCGGTTTATATTTACTTTACTACTACACAGATGTTTACGGTCTTGCCCCTGCTGCCGTTGGCTTGATGTTATTGATTTCGAAAATTACCGATGCTGTTAGCGATCCTGTCATGGGACTTATCGCCGATAGAACAGAGTCTCGCTGGGGGAAATATCGACCATACCTCTTGTGGGGAGCTATTCCTTATGGGTTGTTGGGTTTTGCGATATTTTTCGGTCCAAACTTTTCCGATACTGGTAAGTTGATTTATGCGTACGTGACTTACATTGGGGTGATGATCGCGTTTACTGCGATGAATGTACCTTATTCGGCTCTACTTGCCGTGATTTCGCCCGTCGCAGAAGAGCGAACCAAGGCTACCATGTACCGCTTTATTTGTGCTGGTCTTGGCGGTTTATTAATCGCAGCTTTTGCCACACCGTTAGTCAGTTTATTAGGTGGTGGTGATGACGTACTTGGGTTTCGTTTAACCATTAGTGTTTTTGCTGTGTTATCTATTGCGCTTTTTTGGTTCACCTTTGCGGTAACAAAAGAAAGAATAAAATTACCTAAACACGACTCATCTGCTAGAAAAGATATGAAAGTGTTGATTAAAAATACATCTTGGGTGGTTTTAGCTATCTCTTGTGTTTTGCTTGTTGTGGCATTAGTGGCTCGTTTCTCATCTATTATTTTCTACGTAAAATACTACATGGGGGATGATGGAGAAGCCATTTTCCTTATCTTTGACCGCGTGGCATTGTTTTCATCAATTGGTCTTTTTGGACAAATTGTCGGTTCTTTATGGACACCCATGTTAACTCGATTATTCAACAAACATACTATTGTGTTAGTGATGTGTTTATTGCACACAGTTTTCCTAGTGATGAGTTATTTCATTCCACCTGATATGTTCTGGACTGCTGTGTTCCTGCACTTTTTAGGGATAACTTCGTTTGGTGTGGTGATTACTTTGTTGTTTGCTATGTTTACTGATTGCGCTGAATTTGGAGAATGGCAAACCGGTAAAAGAACGTCAGGTTTAACTGTGTCAGCATCTATGTTTGCCTTAAAATTTGGCTCGGCTGTTGGTGGCGCTCTGCCGGGATTTATTCTTGCTTATGTCGGTTTTGTCGCCAATCAAACTGTGTCTGCTTTTGCATTGGAAGGAATTAGGGTAATGGCAACATTACTGCCAGCGGTGTTGTTTGCGCTAGGAGGGTTATTGATGTTGTTCTACAAGATAGATAGACCGCTTTTAACTCGTATAGAGAAAGAACTTACTGAACGCCGAAGTTTAAATCATTCTGAGTAAACGGATACAAAGCCCCTAAATTGATTAGCATTCAGGGGCTTTTAAACGCTCGGTTATTATTTATATATCATTACATCTGAGGTTTAAAGTTTAGGATACAGCCTGCAAATAATTGTTGTATTTGATTGTCTTTAAAGTAATCAATCACAGGGGCTGTAGCTTTATTTGTTGCGCGTTGATTAAGCTGTGGAAACACGCCGTATCCGGCCAATAAACAATGCCAAGAGATCGCACCAAAATGTTGATTTATGCCTTGGCGAGCTAGTTCTTTGCTCAAATCATTTTTCTTATACCAAGTATCGAGTATCTGTAATAGCGACTCAGATAATGCCATATTGTTGCGATTCGCTTTCCAATATTCGCTGTCTTGGCGGGTATTGAGTTTGTAATGGGCAACAATATAATCTCTTATTCGTTCAAAACGTTCGTTCATTTCATTATTGTAGTCATTTTGAAACTGGTTAGAAAAATGGCCTTTTTCAAAACAATCAATAAACATCTCAGTTGATATTTGTGTTAAATGCAACGCAGTAGCTTCTAGCGGTTCAATAA
Organism: Aliiglaciecola sp. 2_MG-2023; assembly: GCF_030548145.1. NCBI lineage: Bacteria > Pseudomonadati > Pseudomonadota > Gammaproteobacteria > Alteromonadales > Alteromonadaceae > Aliiglaciecola > Aliiglaciecola sp. 2_MG-2023. The sequence continues at coordinate 354,735 of NZ_JAUORY010000003.1, read as the reverse complement.
ATCCTTGAGCCAGTCCGATGGCGATACAGTTTTTACTCCAGTGTTTAGTTACCTGACCTACACGCATTTTTAAATGCCGGCATTCAATGTCGGTGTCTAATAAACCGAGGTGTTGTCGTAGCTCTGTTTCGGCATCATTCTTTGTTATATGTTGGGCGCTATAAACATAGCCATTACCCGTCCTATTGCGCAAGGGGATACGCCAAGCCCAGCCGTTGGAAAGAGCTGTGGATACGGTTTCAACAGGCACTTGCGCAAGTGGTTTAGTGCCTATTACTAGCGCAGAGTCATTAAATAAGTTGTTGCTAAAGTCCTTGAACTTGACCCCTAGAGCACCTTGCAGCAGTAAAGAGCTAAAACCACTACAGTCCACAAAAAAATCAGCTTCAATTACCTGACCTTTATCGGTGTGAAGTCGAGCAATGCTGCCATCGGGGTGGAGTTCTACGTTCTGTACTTTTAATGCTTGGTGTCGGACTCCCAAATTCATTGCATGTTGTTGTAAAAATCGCCCCAAGCACGCCGAGTCAAAGTGATAACCGTATTCAATTTTAAATGGAAAGTTTTCCGGCGTAACTGGGCTTAAATTATGTTTTGCCAACCAACCATTGAACAGAAACTTATCGGCCGATGTAGTCACATCCTGGCCCATTCGTCGACCAAAACAGTTGGCATAAAACGGACGCTCACTAAATGTATCTAGTTGCGAGATAAAGGGGTGGCTATAGGATTCAATATTCGATTCTGGACTCCAGTGCTCGAACCTGATATTGACTTTATAAGTCGCATGACATGCAGGCATCCACTGTGACTCAGGTATATCCATGATTTCAAAAAAACGTTTTAAGGTCGGAGTCGAACCTTCCCCCACACCAATAGTGGCAATATCAGGGGCCTCGATAACGCTGACTTCTATATTTTTTTGTTGCCACTGTTTAGCCATCAGGTTTGCCGCTAACCAACCTGCAGTGCCGCCGCCAACAATCGTAATTTTTTTACTAGGCTGCATGTTTACTGACCTATGAACTGAGCAATAAATTGATCATGGGGAAGCAGGCTAGATAATGGCTTTTGCTTTTCTGCTAACACTTTTTGCATCACATCTAACAGTGCATGATCTCCATACTTTTTGGCAACTGGATGATAGTCTTGTGGGTGTATTCCTTGCCCTAACATCACTTGTAACCATGACGCATCTCTAAAAATATCGTTGTTGTCATTAAAAATGGCTGCTGATGAACGGAAAGCTGCAATCTTTTCTTGCAACCTTTCAGGTATCGCCATGTTACGCATGTCCTTCCAAAAATCAGAGTCATCTCGCTCATTCACATGATAATGAAGAATAATAAAGTCAGCGATGGTTTCGAATTCCCGTTTTGACTCAGCGTTATACATATGTGTCATTGCCTCTGAAATTCCGTTATTTGGAAACATTTTTAGTAGACGCACTATGGCTGCTTGAATCAAATGGATACTCGTTGACTCCAGTGGTTCTAAAAAACCACTGGATAAGCCAATAGCAATCACGTTTTTATGCCATTGTTGTTCAGTGCGACCCGTTTCAAAACTGATTTTTCTTGGCTCATCCAAGGGCTTGCTATCTAGGTTGCTCATCAAGGTGTCATGGGCTTCGTCGTCCGACATGTACTTAGAACTGTAGACGATACCATTACCATTTCGATGGGTGAGGGGAATGCGCCATTGCCAGCCCTTCTTATGGGCAATACTGCGGGTGTACGGCAATGTTGTTGCAAATCGTTCGGTTGGGATCGCGATAGCAGTATCGGCAGGCAGTAAACTTTCCCAGCTTTGAAAGTTTACGCCCAAGGTTTTACCAATCAGAAGTTTTCGCATCCCCGTGCAATCTATAAATAAATCACCACTGATTTTATTGCCATCTTTGAGGTGCAACTGGGTAATAAAGCCGCTATTTTTATCTTGAACTATATGTTCAATTAGTCCTTCAGTGCGTTTTACCCCTAAATTTTCTGCTAATTTACGCAAAAACTTGCCGTACAAACCTGAATCGAAATGATAGGCATATTGCATTTCGTAAACAGGATTTTGCGTATTAATTTTGTTAAATAAGCCCCGTTCACAACTTAAGTAATTAAGATCGTAATCCCACAATGATGCTGTTGCACCGGCTTGTTTAGCGTGCAACCAAAAATGCTGAAAACTACAAAATCCAATGTTTGCACCTGGGGCACCGAAAGTATGGTAATAGCTTTCACCGGGCACTCGCCAGTTTTCGAATTTAATCGCAAGCTTAATTGATGCCTTGGTTTCGCGAAGAAACTGCTTTTCATCTACACCAAGGTATTGATTGAATAGTTGAATAGGAGGAATAGTTGCTTCACCAACGCCAACAATACCGATATCTTCTGATTCAACTAACTCAATCTCGACCTGTTCTTGCAATACTTTTTTAAGTAAGGCCGCCGTCATCCAACCCGCGGTGCCTCCGCCAGCTATAACTACTTTTCTGACCGGCTTTTGCATCTACATGCTCCTTAATTTTTATAATAAGCGACAGGTTACAATAATGTTTTCCAGTATAAACGTAAAAAAGCCTCAACAGTCTTTCAACTTTGAGGCTTTTCATCAGTTAATATTAGCGTATAACTGTTTAGTAGAAAGAATAGTTAACGTTCAGCATATACGATGGTCCAAATTGACGGCGTGTGGTAACAATACCATTCGCATCAACTATTTCATCGTCTACATCAGTTAAGTTTGTGCCTTGTAAAGAAACCCGTAGACCTTGCAAATAGTCATGCTCAGATTCAGAAAAGTCATAGCTAATTTGAGCATCCACCAAAGTCACACCGTTACGTTGAACAGTATCAATTTTGTTTGAGCCACCACGTTGGTATGTATAATATTCACCACGGTCAGTTCCGGCTACGCGCACTTCAAAACCACCCATTGCATAGTATGCTGTCAACGAGTAAGTCGAGTCTGATTGACCAACAAGAGGTGATCCATCATCTAACTCTGCATCAATGAAAATAGCAGAAGCAGCCACACCAAAGCCGTCTAAGGTATCACTAAACATGCCAAATGGTACGTTTGCAGTAAGCTCTAAACCTTGTACGTCACCTTTTAAGCCATCTTCAAAGAAGGAGTATGTGCCGTAGTCTGGAGGCGTGATTAAGTCGCCTTCGTTATAAACCACACCTGCTGGTTCATGGGGCCCAGTAAATAACGCTAGACGATCATGGAAGCCTGGAATGTAGTAATCCGCGCCATTATTTGTTTCATCATTTCTGAAGTTAATAAGTGAGCTATCACCACTACTTTCTTGGGTTAAATTGACTAAGTCTTTATAGAATAAAACCGCAGATAAATACCCTTCATCTTCAAAATAATACTCGTAAGAAACGTCAAAATTATTTGATTCTAAGGGGCGTAGTTCAGGGTTACCCGCAAATTTAGACCAAGGAGAACCGTACTGGTTAACTGCCTCAACTGTATTTGGGATTGCAATCAGCGTGATGTTTTGATCAAATTTCACAAAACTAGAGGCTTTCATTTGGTCTATACGAGCGCGGCTAATGGCTTTATTGGCTGCAAATCGAACAAATTGATTGTCGCCCACTTCCATGCTGATATTGACACTTGGAAGAACATGGCTGTAATCAGCACCACCAGAAACACGGCAGCTATCATCAATTTGCTGATCATTGTTGTCATCACAGACTGCAAAGTTGGAGCCTACAATGCCGTTGAAACCAGATGAAGTTTGGTCTGTTTGAACGTATTGAACACCCACGTTACCCATAACTGGGAAGTCGCCTAGTTCAGTGGCAAAGTCTACTTTAGCGTATAGTGTAGTGACTTCTTCTTCAACCACATAGGTATCACCTAAACGGTCAGGTTCAAGTAGACCCGCGTCATTTAAGGTGTATTCGCCATCTTGATAAGGGGCAAAACCGTCATAAGCCACAACCATACCAAGACCAGCCCAAGTTAAATCAGCTAACCCGTCGTACAAATATTTAGAAGGAATCGAATCAGATAAAGGGTAGGCAGACGCAGTAGCGAAGAAACCTTTGTTGTCTTTATCCTTATAACGATCACTGTAGTTAATACCTGCTGTGAGGGTATGGAAGATGTCACCATCCAAATTACCCACCACTTCAAAGCGCACTGTGGTTAATTCTTCTTTGAAGTCTGCATAATTTAAGAAACCATCTTGAGCTTGAACATAACTAAATGGTTGGCCATTTGCTTGCAATTCAGAATGATCATCAAAGTTGTCAGCTAAGTTAGCTAAACCGCCACCCCATGCTTGAGGTCCAGTTAATTGCAAAGCGTTTGGATCAGAGAATGCGTCGAGCCCAGAAGTACTTGTAAAGTCGATACCATTTTGACTCATCACGAATTCACGAGTACCAAACAAAGAAGGGTCAGAGGCGTCAAGTGCACCGTTACGTGCTAAACCTGAGTAAGACTCACCTTGTAAATCACGTTTAGTTGATTTGCTTCGAGCCACATCCAATTCAACCGACCAATTGTCATTAACGTGATATTCAATGTTCAAACCATACACGTTCAAATCGCCGTCTTTTTGCTTAGGATTATTAATCAAAACAGAGTTGGCGTTAACTTGCGTACCTGTAGTGTTGAAACCTGAACCCGTCACATTTGCGGCTTCAAAAGGTTCAACGAAACCACGAATAATACCCGAATCAGAGAAACTGATATCCAATGCATCAATAACGATATCAAGGTCATCATTAGGCTGGAATTGCAATACCGCTGAAATGGTATCTCTTTCTAATACTGTACTTTGCACATTTGTATCTAGGCCTGATGGTAAAATCTGACCATCTTCGTTAGCTGGATTATAGCCCCACACACCAAATTTACGTTGGTTGTTAGGCGATTCAGTTGTGGCTAAGGCGACAGCCAAACCAATAGTATCGTCAGCAAACTTCTCTACGAAAGATAACGAATAACGGTGACCTTTGTTGTCGTATTCAGGGTTGTCAGATTCACGGCCACTTATTTCGTATACGCCAGTAACTGTCAATGTTTCTTGAGCTTGTAAAGGTCGTACCGTTTGTAAGTCTACAGTTCCGCCAATACCTTGAACCATCAACGATGCATCAGTGGTTTTATAAACGGTAGCGCCTGTCATAATCTCTGATGGATATAAATCGTATTCAACACCGCGGTTATCGCCAATCCCGATCAACTCTCGACCGTTTAACGATGTACCAGTAAAATCTTCTTTAAATCCACGTATTGAAATACCAGAAGTTCGGCCACCCACACGTTCACCAGACATTCCTGGTAAGCGAGCTAACGATTCGGCAATTGATGAATCTGGTAATTTACCAATATCTTCTGCTGAAATAGCTTCTACGATCGAGGAGTTGTCCATTTTGACAGCTTGCGCTCGAATTAGGGAGCCGCGTATCCCGCTGACCGAGATGACTTCTACATCTTCTGCTACGGCATTGGCTTCTTGTGCTAGTGGTTGGCCTGATATCAAAGCTGCAGAGATAGCAGCTGATAATAACGCTGGTTTAAAATATGTGCTCGTTTTCATGTGTGTGCCCCGCTCAGTGCGTTTTTTATAGTCAATATTGTTACTGCAATGTTAAAAATACTATCAAATGTAAATAAGATCAATATTTTTCTTAAACGATTAAGGTTATTTCTGTGGTTGGTGTTATTTTTTATCACAATGACTCTTTTGCATAACCTCTTTGTAACTAATATATAAGCTTAATATTATTTAGATTAAGCTCTATGGTGATTTTAAAATTTTCTTTTAATTCAGTTTGTTATCATATTTCTCGAAGATTCGTTAAACCGAGTTAAAGCAATTTTGAGTGCGCTAACACAATAAAAATTTTAAATGTAGATGTTGAAGTAGCAAAAATGACTTTTGTTTACAGAATACTAAGAGAGCAAATTTTTTCACTAAATGATTTAAGTTTTTGAGCTTTTTTGATGCTAATTAAGGCTTGAATTGAGGGCTTATCAAAAAGCATTAACATGGAATTAATATCAAAGGTTACAATTTTGTTTTTGTAACGACTTTAAAGCTTGCTTAGCGACAAACTAATTATTAATCCATTTTGGTTTTATCATTAGTTTGTCATCTAGCCTAAATAGTACTATGTAAATTCAGATTACTCTTTTTGAGATAAAACCACTGCCTGATAAGGTTTTAATTTTAGCCAGCCATCATCGATACTCAATTGTGAATAGTTGTTAGCTTGAATTTCAAAAGTTTGCATATTGTTTGGTAATTTCAAGTTTGCATCAGTTTCAACAAAACTGAGTATTACTAACCAAGTTTGGTTATCAAGGCTTCTGGTATAAGCATAAATATGCGGATGATCCGGCTCTACTTGTTGGTAAACGCCGTATACTAAAATGTCATTCTCGGTTCTAAGTTTGGTTAGCGTTCGAAAGTGATTTAATACTGAATCAGCACGGTTCTCTTGGCTTGCAACATTGACCTCTTTATAGTCACTGTTTACCGATATCCAAGGTGAGCCTGAGGTGAAGCCAGCATTTTCAGTGTTATCCCATTGCATTGGCGTGCGGCTATTATCCCGCGAGTAAAACCGAAGGTTTTGCATGAATTTCTGCATGTCTTTGCCTTCACTCAAGGCTTTTTTATAGCCATTTATGGCGGCAATATCTTGATACTCGTTGATATCCTCAAAATAAATATTTTTCATCCCTAATTCATCACCAAAATAGCAATAGGGGGTGCCACGCATAGTCAGTATGAAAGTGTTAAGCATTTTGCTCGATACGGCTCTAAATTCATCACTATCATTGCCGAATCTCGATACCATGCGCGGGACATCGTGATTCGCTAAGAATATCGAAATCCAACCCTTGTCTTTGAATGCTTCTTCCCACTTAGAGTGGACTTCTTTGAAATCGGCTAAAGTGTGAGGATCATCCAATCCATTCCCTATTTCGACGCCTTCAAAATGATAGACCATATGCAATTCATTGCGATCTTCGTCAACGAGTGAATGGGCATCTTCAAAACTACTGCCTGCTCCCTCACTTACGGCAAATACTTCATATTTACTTAGCACTTCTTGGTTCATTTCACGAATGTGATTGTGCAAGGTGGGTCCCATGCCATGGTGTTTTATTACATCCACCACGTCATCTTGATAGCCCTCAGGAAAAGCCGGGAAAGTGGTGTCTTTAGAGGTAAATTGGAATGCATCGAGTCGAAAGCCATCAACTCCTTTTTTCGCCCAAAAATGCATGATGTCGTATATCTCTCGGCGTAGTTCAGGGTTTTCCCAGTTTAAATCTGGCTGTTTAGCTGAAAAATAATGTAGGTAATACGAGTCCGTTTGCTCATCGTACTTCCAAGCGTCGCCTTTTTCGTCAAAATAGCTGAACCTATGGTTCGGTTTGCCTTTTTCTGCCGGCCACCAGTGATAATAATCACGGTATAAATTGTAGCGAGAACTACGAGACTGCTTGAACCACTCATGCTCATCACTCGAATGATTTACCACAAGATCCATGATGAATTTGATACCGCGTTGGTGAAAACCTTTTATCATCTCATCGAAATCATTCATGTCTCCAAATTCGTCCATAATTTTACGGTAGTCACTTATGTCATAGCCATTGTCATCATTTGGAGAAGCGTAAAATGGGTTAACCCACACAGCGGTCACGCCGAGACTCTTGATATAATCAAGTTTTTCAATAATGCCGTTTAAATCACCGATACCATCACCATCGCTATCAAAGAAACTGCGAGGGTAAATTTGATAAATAATTTGTTCCTTCCACCATTTCTTTGACAAAGAGTTTTTTGACGTAGTCATTTGTTTATCTCCAAATTTCAGCAAATATAAGTCGCTAAACCTACCTATTTCATCTTATAGCTGTTTATTACTGCCAGTATTAACTTCTTCGACTCTCAGTATTAAAGTCTGAAAAACGCCAATAAACTAACACGATTAAGTTAACTAAGAATAGCCAGAATAGTCACTTAATGCTAAAAAAATGTTAATTAAGTTAAATTTATAAGATTTAAAATAAAATTTGATTAATTATTGGTTAATCGATTAAGTGCGGTATTTAGGTTTATTGTCTGAATTTAGAGGCTCTGAAAATAGCTGCTGAGAAAACAAAAAGTAAAAAGCAAAGCACTTGATATTCGTTGGTTGCAGATTAACGCGCTTAGCTGATTAAATGGCTTAACTGTAGTCGTTCATATCTGATCTTAAAGTTTCGATGAATAGGTTAGAACCTCACCTGGTAGGCAGCTTTGAGCGAATTATAGTCATTGGAGACATTCAGTTTCATGGATTTAACAAACCTGATAGGCTGGATGCCTAGTTATTTAATTAGTAGAAAATGATTTAGAAATTTCCGCGACTAACGATACACAAACAGTTGGAAGGAAGAGAATTAATAATGAAAAAGAATATAATCTACTATTTCACACTGCTAATTTTCTTTAGCTACCATCATAATTCTATTGCTCAAAGCCAAGATCGGAATAAGGCATTGGTCCTAAATAAGGCGACTCAAAAGCAACTAAAGGAATATGATAGGTTTTTCATAGAAAATCATAAAAGACATATCAATGAGTTAGTTGAACTGATTGCCATCCCTACCATGTCGATGAAGCCAGAAAACAAGCCTGAACTCCAAAAAGCTGCAAACTTGCTTAAAGACAGGCTCCACTCGATTGGTATGGAAAACACAGAAGTGCATTTCACCAATGAATTGCCAATAGTTACTGCCTCTTATACACGAAACGAAAATCAACCCACCATTCTTTTTTATGGGCATTTTGATGTGCAACCTGTCGCTAAAAAACGTTGGAAAAGCGATCCATTTAGTGCAGAGATAAGAGATGAAAGGCTTTATGGGAGAGGGGCCACCGATGACAAAGGGCCTATCATTGCTTTAATTAGTGCCATCGAAGGATTGATAACGGTGGATGGTAAACTTCCTGTCAACATCAAGCTGCTATTGGATGGCGGCGAAGAAATCGGGAGTCCACATTTGCCAATATGGTTAGCTTCAAATCAAGAATGGCTAAATGACATTGATTATGGAATTAATGTAGATGCAATGATGAAAGGTGACAATCAGGGAATGATGTGGAAAGGACTACGTGGAGCAGCAGACCTTGAAGTCACAATTACATCGGCCAATACCGATTTACACTCAGGCATTTATGGAGGTGTTGCACCGAACGCTGCATTGGCAGCTTCTAAAGTGATTGCTTCTCTTTGGAATGATGATGGATCAATAGCTATTAAAGGATTTTATAATGGCCTAAAGCAATATTCCGAAAAAGAACGACAGGAAATCGCTGCTGTTGTAGACCCTAATCAGGAAACTGAGGATTTAAAGAAATTCGGCATCGACCAATGGATTGGAGAGAAAGAATACACCTTTTATGAGCGACCTTGGATACGTACCTCGGTAGACATTACAGGGTTTAAAGCTGGTTATATTCAAGGCAAGGCCTCTATTATACCTCACACTGCCTGGTTTAGAATGTTAGCAAGGACAGGGCCTGATCATGATCCTAAAGAAGTATTGGAAATGCTTAAAAAGCACGTCAAAGATAGTCTTCCATGGGGGTTGAAAGTAGGTTTCAAAGAAAGTGTGATGGGTACTGCACCTGTTTTCGATGAAAGTGATTTAGGCTTTAGAATAGGCAAACAAGTATTAACAGACTTTTTCGGCACCCCTCCGATTATAGTCTATATTGGTGGTACCGTGCCCGCCCTGTCATCTGTTCCCGACGGCGGTGGCCCAAATTTAGTTTCCATAGGTTTCCAAAGGAGTGACGAAAATTTTCATGCTGACAATGAATATATGCGTATTGATAGTTTCAAGAAAGGCCAACGTATATACGTGAACTTGCTTCATGCATTTGTAAATCAATTGAATGAATAAATATCTCAGTTTCTTAATACTAGCGTCGCGACTTCACCCACGTTAGCGCAGAATGAATAGATTTGCATGGACAGCCACAAACTAGACTACTAGGAAAACCAAATAAACTATGTTTTAGTATGCTTAATTCAAGGAATGAATGATGCCACTGGCAAGGAAGCGACAAATCAACCTTTTCGATCCCCCTTATTATCATTGCGTATCTCGCTATGTTCGGCGGGCCTTTTTATGTGGAGAAGATAAACTGACGGGGAAAAGCTAAAAGCATCGTCGCCAGTGGGTAGAGGACAGGTTGCTATTTTTAACCACGGTTTTTGTAATTGAAGTCTGTGCCTATGCGGTGATGAGTAATCACACCAGTATTAAACGCCGTATTCACGATTTCAATAAAGGGTATCAGCCCTCTACGTTAATGCCTTTTGTTGGCAATCCAAAGCAACTTCAACCGTTCGGATTAGCCTTTGACTTAATAGATTATGTTGAATTGGTTGACCTATCTGGTCGCTGCATAGCGCCTAACAAAAAAGCTACCATTGAAGTGGATGAGTCACCCATATTGCAGCGCTTAGGATTGGATGAACACACCTGGTAAGATATGTTTCTAACGTTTGAAACTAATTTTAGCGTGGTAGCAGGTCAAATAGACACTTTAAAACGCTACAAGCGAAAACGTCGGTTAAAGAGTTCTTTAGGTTAACATTTACCCACCAAACCTATTCATTTCAATTGTATCTTTGCACAAGAGACATGCCTCCCTCCGTACTAAATTCACATTAATAACGCTCATTTTCCAGAAACCGATGATTGTATTGGTACTTATCTAAACTATGAGCACATTAAAAAACTTTCATCAACTTCCGACAGAAATTAAAGGCCTCAATTTCCACTAATTAAAAGATGCCTGTCCATCTTACTTTTCCCTCGTTAATGGAAATCTAAATTTAGTCGGTTGCGAATAGTCTTAAGTTTGAAATGTAAACCGTGGATTTTAGGGATTTGCAATCATAAGACTGCCTCCACAAGTATCTAGGATCTGAAAAACTGTTAATAAAAGATGTCGCGGTCGGTGCATTTAAGGTTAGTTAGCTGTCGCAGTCAGTAAAAGGGGAACTAGGTAGTTGAAGTAAAGGGTGTCGTATAGGTGTACACTCATCTTACATTCATTGAGCAGCCCTAGAGAGTTAAATCATCATGCTAGTAACTTTTTCCAGTCAGCCTAGTGCCAACATTACCATGTTCGGAGATATAGCAGTGCAATTACTGAAAATGATGGGGCACAGCGGTACTGTTCCCAGTGCAATACTTGCAAAAGATGTCCCCTCAGCACTGGCGAATTTGGAAGCTGCGCTGGGGGTAGCAGAGCAACAACCAGAATCAGAAGAACCTACTGACGATATGGAGAAAACGTCTTTTGTCAGTCTTTCTCACCGCGCTTTACCCTTAATCGATTTACTGAAGGCTGCAATAAAAGATGAAAGTAATGTGCAGTGGACGAGCAACAATTAGTCCCGCAGTGCGGCGTTAAAGTAAAAAGATAAAGCAAATTGGATTTCTACCAGTAAGGGGGGCGGAGTTAAGCATCTTTCGGCTCGCTCCACCTCGAAACTCTTTACAAAGTCCCGACTGTCGGCTTTGAGCGATAAGGAGGCATTCGAATACGTTAATCGCTATTGCTTGTTTACGTCAATAGTCGACGTACGCGGTTCAAATTTGTACAAAAATTTTGTTGCAAGAACAGCCCGGAGCTTTTAAATAAAGAATAAATTATCTTATGGTAGGAGGACTTGCATGCGACGCCGAAGGTTTCTGTACCAAAGTTCTATCAACATAAGACGTTGAAGGCTGTCGTTTCAACAAAAACAACCGCAATTTCTCCTTAGTAAACATCAATCCATTCTAAAAACCAGCTGTGACGAAGGGAAGTAAATAGCGTTAATCCGTCTAATACTCTATTGTCTGATGGATTCCATCAACCCAGCAAATCCCATTGTGGTCATCATTCGTTTCAGGTTGTAAGCCAGCACATGCAGGCTCATTTCGATACTTAGCTAGGTTTGTAGTAAATTCAGGATAGTAATGCTTTACAGTGTATTTTTTTGTTAGGCATAAAAAAGCCCCGATACAACGAGGCTTATTCTCTAAAAGTGATTTTTGATTAGGTAGTTTTCTTTTTCCTTGAAAACCCAACACCAACCAAACCCAATCCCAAAAGTGCGAGTGATGTTGGTTCAGGTACGGCCTCTATGTCAAAAATGAAGTTATCAAATACGATGCCATCCCCTACCCCTACATCTTGTACCTGTGAAAACTCCACACGTCGGATTCCTGATGCTGAAAGGCTTAAAGTATAGAACTCATCAGAACCTATTGATGAACCAAAAATCTGCTCTGTTGCCAATAAATTACCGCCACTACCAGCATCATATGCACTTAAAACAAAACCATTTAGACCAACATCGATACCAGTTAAACTAACCGAAGAAACAAGTGAACTAAAAATTGCCTCAATAGGGTCGCTTGGTTGTGGCTGATAGACCGAGTTGGTATGTCTAATGACGTTAGGGCCTGTAGATCCAGGTGCCGAAAAATTATTACTAGTTATTGCATCTACAAAAGTAACACCTAGCCCCGAATAGTTATTACCAACAATAACTCCTTGGCTTAAGTCATCAAAATCAATTGTAATTGGCGTTGCATTTACTGAATTGACAAACAAACAAATAAACAAACAAACAGTTTTTTTCATTTTTATTTCCAGATTAATAACAAAAACTAATATACTACAAGCAAAATGAGATCCAACATTTTAAGTCTCTGTTTTTATTGGTAGTTTAATTCCGTGATTCTCAAAATCTTGTAAGAAGTGTAAAAAATACTGACAGTCGGCTAACTGCCCACAGCGCCAGTTCAAGGATTGATGTTCCCATCTCCGCTTTTGGCACTTAAGTGACAGACGACTTCTACGGCGATATTGCTGAGAAAGCCGCCGATGGTATTAGCATTGAAACACTTGAATTAAGCGTCCTTATGCGGCTCAATTTGTCACTTTATATAAAGTTAATTGGCGGTATGTATTCATAAACTATATTGAAATAATTATTTGTGAATATACTCTATGAAAGAGAACTTATCGCTTCAATAGGTAATAACCTTGAATCAACAATTGCGGCTTCTCTATGCCCTAGTACAACTTGATATTGTGGGTCAGACGCAAACGAAAGAAAACTATCTAATGACTTTTGTTTTATTATCATCACTAAGTCCCACTTTTCTTCCATTGGGCCAATAAAAAAATGTTCACTTTTACCAAGTAGCATAATTTCACCGCCACTTTTCTCTAAGAATGGTAACGTTTGATTAATATAAATTTGATAAGCCTCTTTTCCTGTTATAGGTGTTTTAGGTGCTATTTCAGAAAATTGACTATAGTTTGCAATTTCTTTAAAACGAAGCAAGTTAAGCATAATAACTTCGCCTCTTATTGATTTTGAAAATAGTTGTTTTGCTGATTCGTCGGTTGGATTTAAGTAACTCGCTTGCATGATAATTCATCTCTAAATGTTATTTTCCATGAATTATACGTACACCTTTCTCTTGTACTTTTCCATTCTTGCTAGAAAGTCTTAAGAATAGCAATATTGGAAAATCCCACTAATGCATTCGTTGATAAACTTAATTGAATTGAACTAATAGAGGCCATTTATCATGAAAACGAATCCACGGGTATTAAGGAATTTCATTTATCTCGCGTTTATACTTTGTTTATATACTAAGTTTGGATTGCAACCGTCAAATAGCACACAAACTGGTTCCACGACCGTTCTACTTATATCTGCCGATCTATGCTGTTCATTTAAAGTAGAAAGACTAAGTAATAGCCTTGCTATTTCAGTGACAATAGGAGGTTGAAATGAATCCTATATATAAACAAAGAATTTTGACGGCACTTACCTATATTGAATCAAATCTAGCCCAACCTCTTAGTTTGGAATTAGTTTCAAATCATTGTCATTTTTCACCTTTTCATTTTCATCGTATTTTTAGTGGTGTTATGAATGAAACGTTGAACAATTATGTGGGCAGAAAAAGACTGGAAAAAGCGGTTAATTTATTGGTATTTAGAAGAGAGCTTAGTATTACAAATATTGCATTGGATTGTGGCTTTTCTTCTAGCTCGAATTTTGCTAAATCAGTTAAAAAATATTTTGGTTATAGTCCTACCGAAATTCGTTCTCCAAAGCCTGAAGAGCTACCCAATCTCGGTGATATTTTTAGTAAATACGGAAAGAAATTTAATCCTAATGAGTTGTATCCCGCATCAACAGACAGAACGTCTCAAAACAATAATCCAATAAATGTGGAAGTTAAAACAATAAAACAAAAACGATTAAGCAAATTAGTATCAAAAGGTGGTTATGAGTCAGAGTCGTTATTTGAAACATGGGATATATTAACTCATTGGGCTAAGCTTCAAGGAATACCTGAGAAGTCACAATATAGGTTAGCTTGGTGTTATGACAACCCTTCATTGACAGCTGCTCACAAGTGCCAATATGAAGCATCAATAGAAATTGATGATAGGGTACATGTTACTGACCCCTTTAGGGTAGGAGATTTACCTGAAGGGAAATATGCTGTGATTTATGTTAAAGGGTCTCCAGAAGATATCACCCAAGCACAGCTCTATTTGTTTAGCTGTTGGTTGCCTGGCAGTGGTTTCGAACCAGATAATTTACCCATGTTAGAACGTTATTTAAATGACGTTAGAGTTGATGGTTTTCTAGAATCTGAAATTATGGTTAAGCTGAAAGTTTTAACCTAACCTCAATTTTAAATCTACTAGTAGCGCAGAAGGTTGATTTTGGGGATGGACAGCCGTTTTGGTTTCGTTTTTCTAGGACCGCTTTGGTGGCATTCCATCATAGTCAGTTTGTTCGAGCCACCGCTTTGACTACAATTGGCACATAGATGACTGTCAGCTCAAAGTTTAAGGGTCTATAACTTTGTCCACTAACTTACTTCTTCACCTTCGTACTTGCTAGCTAGATCATCTAGTTCTGCGCTCGTGCTGTCGAACCCTGAGTCTGAGTAATGATATGTAACTTGTACCTTCAACGAGCCGCGATAAAGTTTTGCTTTGATATTCGGCCGTTGTTCGGAATTCACATCATTTAAAAAGCGGTTGGCTACTTGACCGCTGGGGAATTGATAAATTATTTGATTTTGCATGTTTAGACGAAATTGAAGAATTTTTTGAATAGTGCATGTTCACTGTTTAATTAGCAAGAGTGAGGCTTAGCAAATTTGCAATGCTAAGCCTATATTCTTGAATCTTATTTGTTTAAATGGGAATAAATCACTCTGAGCGTGGTCATGATGGATTCTTTTACGCTAGGCCAGAAAATGGAAATGCTATCAACTTGTCCTTGCCGGAAATCTGCTTCTAATCGAGTCGCAACATCGTCTAATGGATTAGAGTTAACTTTGCGAGCAATATGTGCAAGCTTGCGTGCTTGTGTCAGTATTGCGCTGTTGTTGTCTTCCATCACTGCATAATCCATATTTTGCATGGCACTTTCTAATTCACTCATTAACGCACCAAGATCAATTGCCAGCGATTGTTTAGGTGGATTCTGTTGCAAGAATGGCAATAAATCGAACCAAATATGAGGATCCCTTGGCATATCTAGCTTGGCAAATTCAGGGGTTTCTTGAACTTCAGGAGTAGGGCGTTGTTCTTGCGCTTGTTTCAATTCCTCTTTGTGGGCTGCGACAAGGGCTTTTTCTTTAACTTGCAATTTGGCCTGACTGGATTCAAGTTGCTTTTGTGCTTGCTGCAGCTCAGTTTCTTTATTGGCAATTTGACTCTTATTGCTAATTAACTCTTGTTCTAGCTGCTTTAATTTTTCACTTAATTCTGACTGATTGTTATCTTGCGCGCTTAAACTGGCTTTTGTGTTGTCGTATTCAGCTTGGATTGCCTGTAATTCAGTAGCCAACTGTTGTTGCTCATTTTGCATTTTTTGCACATTTTGTTCGCTGTTTTGCAATGCTTTTTGCTGTTCAGCCAGTTGTTGCTGCAGCTTCAATTCCTGCTGTTCCTGTTGTTTTAGTCTGTCTTGCAATTCTTGAGCTTCTCGTTTTGCTTGCTCTAATTCAGACTGCAATTTCTGTTCACCAGATTGAGTATCACTGACCTGTGATTCTGCACGTTGTAATTCTTGTAGACTTTGTTGCAGTTTCTCCTGCATTTGTTGGTTTTGACGCTCAGCTTCAAGTAATGATTGTTGCAATTGTTTTTTCTGTTGCTCGATTTCTGCATGGTGTTGACGCCACTGTTCATCGCTTCCTTGCAACATTTCTTTTTGTTTAGTAGCGCGGTTTTCCACGTCTGATAATTCTAGTTTTAACTGATCTAGCTTCTGTTGCTGTTCAAGACGTTGACGTTTTTCTTTGTCAGTTTGGCGCTGATTTTCGTCTAATTGTTTCTGGGTCAACTGCAGTTGTGATTGTTTTGCTTGTACTTCTTTTTTCAAGGCTTCTTGACGTTGTTGCCACTGTTGATCACTTTCTTGCATTTCCCGTTGCTGCTCAGAGCTGCGTTGCTCCATTTCTAGCAATTCAGATTGCAGCTGCTCAAAAATCTTTTGCTGTTGCTGCTTAGCTTCTTTTTCTGCTTCAGTTTGGCGTGCGGTTTGTTGCAAAGCTTGTTCGGTTTCAAGTAATTTCTGTTGTTTAATTTGCAGTTCTTTTTGCAACGCATCTTGTTTATCTTTCCAGCGACGGTTTGCTTCTTCGATAATCTGTTTTTGCTGCTGTTCACTGCGTTTTTCCATATCGACTAATTCAGATTGTAAACGCTGCATTAATTCACGTTGTTGTGCTTTTTCTGCCTCAGTTTGTTGCTTGGCTTGATTTAAGTTCTGTTCCGCTTGTTTCAGCTTTTGCTGTTGCTGTTCCCGCTCTTGTTGCCATTGGCGTTGCTGTTCTTGCAGTCTTAATTCTGCTTCATCATTTTTTTGTTGCTGCTGCAATTCGCTGCGTCTTTCCATTTCAGCTAATTCTTGTTGTAACTTTTCAAACACTTTTTGCTGCTGAGCTTTGGCTGATTTTTCTGCTTCGAACTGTTGCTCTTGTTGCTGCAAAATACGTTGAGTTTCTTGCAGTTTTTGTTGTTTACTGTGTAGCTCTTGTTGCAGTTTTTGCTGTTGCTGAGCCCAGTGTTTATCGGCTTCAGCTATTTTTTGTTGCTGCTGTTCACTGCGGCGTTCTACTTCTTTTAAGTCTTCTTGTAATTGTTGTAACCGCTGTTGTTGAAGTTGTTTTTCAGCTTTATCTTGTTCTGACTGGCGTTTGGTTTCGTTTAAAATACCTTGGGTTTTTTGCAACTGGCGTTGTTTATTTTCAAGCTCTTGTTGTAACAATGCCTGTTGTTTTTCCATGTCGCCTTTTTGCTGATTAGACATTTCTTCAAACTTGTCCATTTCATGTTGCAAATGATCAATGTGGCGAGCTTTATTGGATAGTTCAGATTGTGCAACAAAACAGGATTGTTCTAAGTCGCGACGTTGTTTTTCAGCTAGTTCGCTGGCTTTTCGTTGGTTAATTAACAGTTGGCGTAATTTCTCACTGGCTTGGCTGGAGCTCGATAACTTCGATTGCAAGGCGCTAATCTGACCGTTTACATCTGAAATTTGTTTGTCTTTTTGATAAATAGACGACTTGAGATCACTAATTTGCCCCTCAAAAGCTGCCATTTTTTGTTGTTGTTCTTGTCGTTCAAGTTCTAAATTACTGGCGGTTTTTTCACTTTCAGCTAGCTCTTTTTGCGCATCTTTATACTTTTTATTACTGTACTGGAGTTCATCTGCAATTTGATTTCGTTGTTTTTCCAAGCCATGAATTCGTTTACTGGTTTGTTCAAGTTGATCGGCTAAATCTTGGTTGGCTTTTTCACTGTTGGCCAGTGATTCTCGACTTTGTTGATAGTCTTGCTGCAATTGAGTTAAATGTGCAGTGACATTGTCATGTGCTTGCTGCAAAGTAGTTAGCTCTGAGGTTTTATCGGATATATCGTCTTCCGCCGCTTTTAACTTCGATTGGGTAGCTGATAACGACCTTACTTTGCTGGCAAGTTGGTCTTGGCTGCTTTCTAATAACTGTTGCTTCTCAACAATTAATCGCTCGGCCGCCTGATGTAAGTTAATTGCTTCTAAGCGTTCTTGGTCGGCTTTTTTGATAGCTCTAAGATCCGTCCAAATACACAAGATTGAATCAAAATCTTGGCCTTTAAACATAGGTACAAATGTGGCCTGACAGGGCAGTTTGTTGCTACCTCGGCTATGTTGCCAGGTCATTGATAACGCTTTTCCGTCTTGTTTTATTTGCTCAATTTTGTTCTGGAAGTTTTCGAGATCAGCTTCACTATCATTCAGTTTTTTAGAGTATGGGTAGTGTCCAAATAGGTCTTCTTCGTCTTCCACAGAGAAAAACTCACAGGCCGCAGGGTTTAGTTTATTGAAGCCATTTTCGGTTAATACAGCCATTGGCATACTGCTGTGTAACAACAAACTCTCGAATTTATCTTGTTGATACTGTTCATCACTAATGTCGGATATCCAGCACAAAAAGTGCTGTTTTTCGCGGTCAAACAGTTCGATGTTCAGTTCACTTGGATGGAGTTGCTGTTGTTTGCCTTTTAAGTCTGCATGAAATCCTTCTAGGCTGCCATTTTTATGTAATTTCTTGGCGGCTTTTCCAGAGTTTTTGGGATCATTAAATAGTTGATAAAACGAGCCTTTCATCAGTTCTTTCTCGGTCAGATCCAAGCGCAGTGTTAATGCTTTATTAGCCTGCACAATGCGATCATCGTCATCAATCATGACTATGCCTAGGGGCGCTTTATCAATGATATTAGAGAAATGTTGGCGCTCATGTTCAAGTAGCGCTTTAGTGTGTTGCAGCTCTGTAATATCTTCCATTAAACATATGGAGCCTGCGGGGTTGCCGGTTTCATCTCGGAAAGATTGAATTTTCACTTTTAAGGTTTTTTTATCACCCGAAGCTAGCTCTAAAGTTATTTCTTTGGCACTGCCGACACTGGCAGAGTATGCCATGCTGGGGGATTGACCTTGGGGCATGATAGCTTGAATATCAGCAGGCAAAATAGATAGTTGTTTAGCCGGTTGATTGCGTAAATTGTCCACAGAAGTATTAAAAAACAATTCAAATGCTGTGTTACATGCAACCACTAAACTATTTTCATCTAGTAGCAGAGTAGGGTGACTAATGGAGCTGAGCATGCCCTTAACAATTTGTTTGTTAGCGGTTAGTTGATGCTTCAAAACAACTTGCGGACTGATATTGGTGACAGTTATATGGGCTTTTAACGCCTTACCTTTTTCATCCAAGGCTAACGGGAAACCGATAAATCTGACAAATAGATCACCTTCATGCGCATCCAATTTACATTCTAAATCAATCTGTTGGCCTCGTTCTAAATCTTTATATCCTTGATTCCAAGCAAACTGTGTATCTTGTGAAACGTATTGTTCAAACTGTTTTATGTCACCGCTAAGCTGTTTGTCAGTGTTTGTCAGCATGTTGGAAAAAACGCTATTTGTGCTGAATGTTTTTTCTGACAAGTCGATTTCTAATTGGCCAATTTGGGTGTTATCTAATATTTGGTTATTTAAGCTTAAGGCATCGTTTAGGGAATCTATTTGAGTCTGAGAAGCCGAAACGTCGACAATTGATATAATTGAAGCGATCTGTTGTTGATTGTCTTTTTGTGGTGCAAATTCGAGCACTAAATTTCGATCTTTAACCGGTCCGATAAGTTGCTCTTTGCATTGAATTTTAGCCTTGATTCCGTTTTCAATTTGCGCACTATATTGTTGTTCAAATAGCGTGTTCAAGCCTTTACCTTGCAAGTTTTCTGCTCTATTTCCTAAATAATATGCCGCTAATTTATTGCAATACTGTATTTCGCCTGCATGATTAACTTGAACCATGCCAACGTGGAAATTGTCTAAATACTGGGTGTTTTGCTTGAGAATAAGTTGATTTTCGGCGAGCTGATTAAGCGCTCTTTTTTGATTGATTTTAAAAAATATCGTTAGCACAAACAGCACAACGAAGATTGCAGCAATAGCAATTAATCCGTATTCAATGTTATCTGCGGATTGCGCCAGTACTTGTTCGCCAATCGCATACACATTGTTAGTCATCAGCAGTGTGCCAAGCGCAATGCAGGTTCTGGACACTTTTTTAAATACGTGCAGCGTCATTAAATTATTCCCATTCAACATATTGCAACCAGATTAACCTGTCAGCTTGGTACAACAAATCTTTTTAAAAACAACTAGGTGTAGAAAACAATACGCAAGTCATTGGTAAACAATAAGTAAGCCATTAGGCTTTGGTCGATAATTTGTGGTGACTTGCCGCCCAGCTTTCAGGAAACTTACCTTGCAAAACGTATGAAAAGGCGATGAGTTCTGCAATCACATGGTACAATTGTTCGGGGATTTCCTGGCCTAAATCCATTCTGGCGAGAAAATCACTGAGATAGGGATCTTCATGCACTAACACACCACTTTGTTTGGCTAGGGAGACTATTTCTTCTGCTAAGTCACCAAAACCCTTGGCAATAATTTTGGGCGCTTGTTTCTTTCCTTCTTGGTATTGAATACCTACAGCGCTCTTGGTCTTTTTTGATTTTTTTGGGTCGGTCATAATCGTTACTTATTAAGCCTGAGTTTGAAAAATTTGATAAGGACGAGTGTGCAAATGCTCGGGTATTTTACCTAGCTGGCATTGCGCTTTTGCCACTTCAATACCTAAACTTTTCAATCGTTTTTTGAACAACGGAAGATAGTTATAAACCAGCTCTTTTACAGCTTCGTTGGATGTGTATAAATCTAGCTCCAATTCATCTTGTTGTAATTTGGCTTTGGTGAGTATCTGGCCGATTTCGCCAATGTCCATTTTCATCGTTAAATGCCAAATCGCTGACTTGTTGTGTTGTTTTTCAGCGCTAGCGTGTTTTTCTGGTTCGCGTTTTATTAATAACTCGATGTCTTTTTTCTGTTCGCCTACACCGCTGGGTAAAACATAATAAAATGTTTCTTGTCCTTGCAAGGCTTGTTCGGCGTTACTTAATTTACTCGATTGGTGTTGCGCAAACATACGCCCTAACTGTTTAAGTAACTGATGCTTCTGTTCCATTTGGTTCAGATCATTCAGGCTGCGCTGGGTTTGCGGAGCCGCTGCTTTACCGGAACTCGATATGATGCTACTCACTATCTGCGCGATTTTTTCACTGTTTTGCGGTTGGTTTCTATTCAATCTAGAAGCTAAGCTAATTTGTAACATCGTCATCAGACCTGCAACAATTCCTTGTGAGGAAATGGCTTGAGTGAGTTGAATGGGTGACAAATTAAGGGGCGCTTGAGTGATGAGTTGTTTGATGTTTTCAGCGTCAGCCTCTTTGCCTTGCGGTGTGCCTTGTTGCAGCTGTTTCAATATCGCTTCGGCAAGCGCTTTAGTTTCTGGCGATTTGGCTAAAATGGGATCGCGCAGTGCCATTTCTATATTCTGTAAGGTTTCGCTTGGACTGGCAGCTTGGGGTAAAACCCGTCGCATTAAATCGCTTATTTGTTCAAGTACTTGTTGTTTTTGAGCTACAGGTATCGAGTCTAACTTTTGAGTTAAGGTTTGCAGGTTTTTTTCAATCGTCGTGTTATCTGATTGGATTGCCTTAGCCGCAGCTTCTTTGGGAGTTAGCTGATTTAAGTTGGCTTCAGCGGCGCGTTTATCGGCACTAGGAGACTGGCCGTCGGCTTGAACCTTGAGATTTAATTCGGGTTTATTGGTTCCCCCGTCTGGACGCATAATCGACGTTTCAGTGGATTGCGCAGTTCCTTGTTTTGCATCACTTGGCAAAAACAGTGCATTTTTAACTTGTTGCACTTGGGCTTCAGTGAGCGGCAGCTGCGCAAGAGGAGTTTTAACCGGACCTTTAATTTCTCCTTTACCAGCTGCGAGTAAATCGATACTGACATTTTTCACACTAACATCAACATTTAAAAGTTTAGGGATTGCATTGTCTAAACGTAATTGTGGCTGTTGGGTCAGTGTGTCGATCAATATTTGACGAGGAACCGCTAATGAAATGTTGTGAGATGGATTATTTAGCCGCGCAGAATCAGATTGTAACAATTTAACGATATCTGGCTTAGTCAAATTAAGCATAATTACTTTTTGCGCAATATTGCTTTGGTTGCTGTGTTGAATTTGCTCGGGACGTTTCTGTAATTGGATGTTTTGGGAATATTTGTCTGCCGTTACTTGTTGGTTTATCTGTTCTGACTTTCCTGATTGAATAACCTCTTTGGGTGCGGCAGGATTCAGGTTATTCCCATCCGTTTTTGCAACACTCTGGGAGATGTTTGGGCTGTCTACTATCAGCCTAACCTGCCATTGGTTACCCTTTGGGGTTATCTGCAATTGGACATTTTGATTGCTTGGCAACACTTTTGCTGACGCCGGTAAATTCACACTGATTATTTGTGATTTAGCATTAATCGAGGTTGCTAAATTGGCTGTGTTGCCATTGCTACTAATCACTTTTGCATCCACAGCGACATTGTTAGTTTGTGCTGCTGGTAAAGCCTTGCTGCTAATGGCATTTAAAATGGTTGCGAGTTGTTTTTGATTGAGGCTGGCAATTACCGATTGAACGTCTGTTTTGGTTGACGGACTGTATAACAATAGTGCTGAAGTAGTATTTTGATTACCCGACGAACTGGTATGATTCTGTAATTGTGCTTGCACTTGTGTCGCGTTTAACGACTGTGGCAAGTTATTCGGTCGTGGCAAGGTCACTGTGTGTTGCTGTTTGGGTAGCGTTAAAGCAATTTGATTATTAGCTAAAAATTGAATAATAACCTGCGCAGCCTGCTTTGCTACTGGCGAGTTTGATGACAACTTCGAAAGCTGAGCGGCAGCCTGCACAAGTTGTTGAGCGTTTAGTGATATATCTGACATAAACAGGTTATCGGCAAAGCGTCAGTAGATTTAACAATGACTAAGCATAACCTGTTGTAGATATAGAATCTAATAGCTGGATTTGGCTTTTTGCTATGGTATCATTTGCGCCGATTTTTCGGCTTGTAGCTTTTCAGTAAATTAAAACGACTTTGATTTGCTAATTAGTTAAGTCGTTGTTGTATATAGCCTAACTGGAGAATGACTCAACTTGGCATTGTTACGTGGGCAAAATTTGGGATGTGTGAAGCAAGATCGAACTTTGTTTGAGAACATTGAATTTTCAATCGAACCTTCCGAATTACTTTATGTGCGTGGCCAAAATGGCGCTGGAAAAACCAGTTTGTTGAGAATTTTGGTTGGTTTAGCCGATCCTTCTGAAGGGTCAATAGAGTATAAGCATCAAGATATTCAGCATGTCAGTGAAAGTTATTTTCAAGATTTAGTCTATTTTGGACACAAACTAGGCTTAAGTCTCAATCTTAACGGAATTGAAAATTTACGATTTTGGTGTCAATTAAATCAAGTTAACTGCACTGAGTCAGAATTATTCGAATTGTTAGCTAGTTTAGGGTTGGTTGGCTTAGAAGATGTGCCAGTAAGTCAGCTTTCTGCTGGTCAGCAACGTCGTGTTGCTTTGGCGCGTTTGTGGTTGAAAACTGACGCTAAACTATGGATTTTAGATGAACCCTTCACAGCTTTAGATGTCCAAGGGATTGCCTTGTTGCGAGACAAAATGATTCAACATTTGAGTGTAGGTGGGGCGATTATTATTACCTCTCACCAAACCTTAGAGGTGGATTACCCCACATCCGAGTTGCTGTTGGAATATCGCATATGACGTCTATTTTATTGGCGGTATTTAAACGTGATTTAGCGTTGGCGTTTCGTCAGCGGGCAGAGCTGCTGCAGCCCATGATGTTTTTTGTATTGGTGATCAGTTTATTTCCATTAGGTGTGGGTCCTGGCCCTGAAATTTTACAAAAAATTGGCCCTGGTGTTATCTGGGTAGCTGCAATTTTGTCTTCATTGTTAGGTATGGAAAGGTTATTTCGAGACGATTTTCAGGATGGAACCCTTGAGCAGATAATGTTGAGTGGCGCATCTATGCCCCTTGTCTGCGTGGTGAAAGTGGCGGTGCATTGGTTAGCCAGCATTGTTCCTTTGATTTTATTGTCTCCATTGTTAGGGGTTTTTTTAAACCTTAGTTTAGATATGTACTGGGCATTGCTAGCGACCTTATTAGTGGGGACTCCGTTGCTGAGTTTAGTTGGAGCTGTAGCGGTTGGCTTAACCGTTGGACTTCAAAAAGGCGGTGTGTTGCTCGCCCTGTTATTGTTACCCGTTTTTGTACCTTTATTGATATTTGCAACCGCGGCGGTAGATGCAGCATCGTTGCAGATATCCTATTCAGCCCATTTAGGCTTAATTGGAGCAATGTTATTACTAGCTCTTGCATTGGCTCCTATGGCCATTGCCTATGCATTAAAAGTGAGTCAAAGCTAATGTGGAAGTGGTTACATCCCTACGCTAAATCAGAGTCTACTTACAAACTCTGTCAAACCTTATTGCCTTGGTTTTCAATCAGTGCGGCAATTACCCTCGTCGTTGGCCTGATTTTGGGGTTGATGTTTGCTCCAGCTGATTACCAACAGGGTGATTCTTTTCGCATCATTTATATTCATGTCCCTAGTGCCATCACATCGATGAGTGCCTATGCTGCGATGGCAGTTGCCGCGCTTATTGGTTTAGTTTGGCAAATCCGCACAGCCTATATGGCGATGATTGCGATTGCACCAGTTGGGGCGATGATGACCTTTATTGCGTTATTTACCGGGGCAGCATGGGGTAAACCTATGTGGGGCACTTGGTGGGTATGGGATGCCAGATTAACGTCTGAACTGGTGTTGTTATTTTTATACCTTGGGGTAATTTCGTTATACAAATCCTTCGACGATAAAGTACAGGCAGGAAAAGCAGCCGGGGTTATGTCCCTTGTCGGTGTGATTAATTTACCCATTATTCACTACTCGGTTGAGTGGTGGAATACTTTGCATCAAGGTGCAACCATCAGCAAATTTGATAAGCCATCTATTGCGCCAGAAATGTTTTGGCCGTTAATGGTTAATTTGTTGGCAGCAGTCTTATTAATTGGTGCAATCACCTTAAAGCGTTTGCAAAACGAATTGTTGCGTCGCGAAATACACCGTCCTTGGGCTGTTAAAACCTTATTGAAAGAGGGCAAATCATGAATTTTCAATTCGATTCTTGGCAAGCTTTTTGGCAAATGGGCGGATATGGTTTTTATGTCTGGTTGGCATTTGGTGTGTCGTTTTTGGCTGTTTTTTTGGTTGTCTACGAAAGTATTTGGGCTAAAAAACAACTCATCAAAGCGGTTAACGCACAAATTGCCCGTAAAAAACGAATTAAACAGAAAAAAGCAGCTGATTCAGCACGTGAAGAAGCACAGTCAACATCTGAAAAGAAAGGTGAATTATCGTGAATCCAAGACGTCAAAAACGTTTGTTTGGAATATTAGCCGTTGTGCTCTTAGTAGCCGCTGCAGTATGGATGATGCTTAGCGCATTAAGTGAAAATATTGACCACTTTTACACACCCTCTGAAATCATCGACGGTAAAGAAGGTGTCACGCCAACTATTGGTCAACGTCTGCGTATTGGCGGAATGGTGGTTCCGGGGAGCGTTAAACGGGATCAGGAAAGTTTGGCCGTGAGTTTTGATTTAGCCGATACCGGTCCCATAGTAACCGTGCGTTATGCCGGCATTTTACCTGATCTTTTTCGTGAAGGTCAGGGCATAGTGGCAACGGGCAGACTAACTGAAAATAACCTCATCGTTGCCGATGAAGTTTTAGCTAAACATGATGAAGAATATATGCCGCCCGAATTGGCTGAAAAAATGAAAGGCATCAAGCATGTAAAACCCGACAATTTACAAACAGATCAGAAAGCTGGATCTGGATATTAGGATTAATTAAACATGTTTGCAGAATTAGGACATTTTTCCTTGGTATTGGCCTTACTTATGTCAATACTATTGTCGATTTACCCCATGTGGGGAGCGTACAAAAACCAAAGCCAATACATGGCGTTAGCAAAGCCATTGGCTATTGGTATGTTTGTTTTCACCGCCATCGCTTTTGCGGCATTAATGAATGCGTTTTATACCGATGATTTTAGTATTGCTTATGTGGCGAATCATTCCAACAGCTTACTGCCTTGGTATTACAAACTAACCGCAGTTTGGGGTGGACATGAAGGTTCATTCTTACTTTGGGTGTTGATTTTCTCAGTGTGGACTGTCGCTGTCGCTGTGCTGAGTAACAGTATTCCACAGGCGATGGTGGCGCGAGTGTTATCTATATTGGGAATGGTTGCGGTCGGGTTTTACTTGTTTATTTTGACCGCTTCTAATCCATTTGAAAGTCTTTTACCTTTTTACCCTGTAGATGGACGGGATCTTAACCCTCTTCTTCAAGATTTTGGAATGATTATCCATCCTCCTATGTTGTACATGGGTTATGTAGGATTTTCGGTTGCTTTTGCTTTCGCTATATCAGCGCTCATATCTGGCCAGCTAGATTCTACTTGGGCCCGCTGGTCTCGCCCTTGGACATTAGCAGCTTGGTGTTTTCTGACAGTTGGTATTGCATTGGGTTCGTGGTGGGCGTATTACGAACTAGGCTGGGGTGGCTGGTGGTTCTGGGATCCAGTAGAAAATGCTTCTTTTATGCCTTGGTTAGTGGGCACAGCTTTAGTGCATAGTTTAGCGGTAACTGAAAAGCGTAAGATCTTTAAGTCTTGGACTGTATTGTTAGCTATTTCAGCTTTTTCTCTTAGTTTGTTAGGCACATTCTTAGTCCGTTCTGGCGTGCTGGTGTCTGTGCATTCGTTCGCTAGTGATCCCACTCGAGGTTTGTTCATCCTTGCTATTCTGGGTGTGGTCGTGGGTGGTTCATTAATATTGTACGCCATTAGAGCTCCTCATTTAAAAAGCGTTGGTCGATACGAGTGGTTTTCCCGTGAAGTGATGTTAATGGGCAATAATTTGTTATTAACTGCGGCCACAATTGTGGTGTTAATGGGGACATTATTACCTTTAGTGCATAAAGAGATTGGCTTAGGATCTATCTCAATTGGTGCGCCATTCTTTAACCAAATGTTCACTTACTTGATTGTACCTTTTGTTTTGCTGTTAGCGATGGGGCCGTTGTCTCGATGGAAAAAGCAGTCACCCAAAGCGATTCAAAAACAGCTAATAATTGGTTTTTTAATTAGTGTGTGTGGCGCGCTCTTGATCCAAGCTAGTTATAACCAAATGACATACATGGCCACTTTAGGCTCAATTCTAAGTGTTTGGATTTTGGTTTCCACAGTGCAAGAAATAATGCAGAGAGTTTCATCGGAAAACGACAAAACTCAATCTTCAACAACTTGGCAACGCTTACGCCGTTTAACCCCAAGTCATTGGGGAATGGTAATGGGACACCTAGGTTTTGCTGTGACGTTAATCGGGATTACTTTAGTCAGTAATTACGAGCAAGAAAGAGATGTGCGCATGCACACTGGTGATGTGATTGAAATTAGTGGATACGTTTTCAAATTTACCGGTGTTCGGGATTTAAAGGGCCCCAATTATGTAGGTCATGTGGGTATAGTGGATGTTTATACGGATACGACGTTAACTGAAAAAATCACTCACTTAGAAGCTGAAAAACGCTTTTATCCTGTACAGCGAACAAGCATGACCGAAGCAGGAATTGACAGCGGTATTTCCAGGGATTTATTTGTCGCCTTAGGTGAACAGTTAAATGATGGTGCCTGGGCGGTGAGAATTTACATAAAACCCTTCGTGAATTGGATATGGGCCGGTTCATTGATTATGGGATTCGGTGGCATTTTATCTATTTCAGATAAACGCTATCGGATGGCTAAAGTTGCCAAAGTTAAGGGACGTTTGGCAGCTAAAAAAACCAAAATTGATACCCCTGAAGTGCTCGCGACCAAAACACAAGGACAAGCATGAAAAAGGCATCACTATTTTTAATTCCAGTTACCATGTTTGTGCTGTTATCGGTTTTTTTATTCAAAGGCCTGTACAGCGATCCTCGACAACTGGATTCCACGGTTTTAAACAAACCGGCACCGAATTTTTCATTACCTGATTTAATGAATCCGGATGTGATATACGACCCTAGCATATTTGAAGGCCAAGTGACTTTGATGAACGTGTGGGGTGTTTGGTGCGTAACCTGTGCTGTTGAACTCCCTTATTTAACTGAATTAAGTCAACAGGGGGTGCGTATTATAGGTTTGTACTACGACCAAGATACCGACCCAGATTTTGGGATTAAAAGTATTCCTACCATTCAAAAAGAAGTGGCTGCTAAATTGGCGCAATTGGGCAACCCTTATGAGTTTAATGTCTTTGATGTAAAACGAGATTATTCCTTGGATTTAGGCGTAACTGGTGCACCCGAGACTTTCCTTATTGATAAGCAAGGTGTAATTAGAATGCATCATATTGGTGACATCAATACTCGGGTTTGGCGAAATAAAATTGCACCTCTATACAATGAGTTAATAGCCCAATGAAAAAATTAATCCTGTTATTTGTGTTGTTTACCAGTCCTCTCTGGGCGCTGGAAGAAGCCTACATATTTGATGATCCGGTAAAACAAAAAATGTTTTTGGATTTGACCCAAGAACTGCGTTGTCCGCAATGTCAGAATCAAAATATTGCGGATTCTGATGCCATGATTGCCCATGATTTACGCCGAAAAGTGTATGAGTTGCTTAATCAAGGTAAAAGTAGAGACGAAATTGTTGATTTTATGAAGTCGCGCTACGGCGATTTTGTGTCTTACCAACCACCTGTCACTCCATTAACTATTTGGCTATGGGTGTTGCCCGTTATTTTTGTAATAGGTGCTGCGTGGTTTGTATTTACTCAACGCAAAAAACAAGTGAATGATTTTGATGAAGATGTGCTAGCCAAAGCTGATTCGTTATTGGAGAAAGAAGATGAATAGTTACTGGCTGGGTATTGCCATGTTGTCGGCCATAGCAGTAGGGATTTTAATCGTTCCTTGGTTATTGAAACGCAATAGACATCAGCAAGATGTGCTAACTAACACGCAAATTATTAAACAGCGGATGCAAGAACTTAATCGTGAAGTAGATGAAGGATTAATATCTACTGATGACAAAGATATCGCTGTGAAAGAATTAAAGTTAGCGCTAGTCGATGAAACCGTGTCAGGCTCAGACGCTAAGCAAGCGGGCTCTTGGCCCTTGTTTATCGGCATTGTTATTAGCGTAATCTTGTGTGGAACTTTGTATTATAAAAGCAATGAGGTTGGCGATTTACAACATTGGCAAGACGTGAAACAACAGTCATCTGAGTTAGCCAAGCGAATTGTTATTGAAGCTGATCCTAATGTGACCGTTGACGATTTGAATGATTTTAGTTTGGCCATGCGCAGTAAGCTGGTGAGTGCGCCAGATGACTATATTGGTTGGTTATTATTAGGTAGGCTACACGCATCTCTAAATCGTATAGAATCAGCGTTACAGGCCTTTGAAAAGGCCTATTTACTGGCACCGCAACACAACGGTGTATTATCTAGTTACACTCAAACACTAGTAATGACAGGCGATGAGAATTATATTCGCAAAGCCCAAGGGTTATTAAAAACAATGGTGATTAATAATCCGCAAGATATGAATGCGATAGGCATGCTAGCTGTGGCATCGAGCCAATTAGGTGATACTCAACAAGCGTTAGAAAGTTGGCAACAATTGAAATTGATTCTGCCTGCTGATGATCCCATGACCGCTGAAGTTGATAGACGCATCGCTCAATTAAGCGCACAGTCCATGGATGAGTTAGCCGAAACGCAAGTAGATACAACAGGGGCCGCAACGTCAGTTTTAATTACGGTGTCTATCGCCGACGAACTTGTTGCTAAAATACCAGAAAATGCGTTCATCTTTGTATTTGCACAAGATGCTAATGGCTCGGTTAGAATGCCCGCTGCGGTGGTTAAAAATAGATTGTCGGCTTTGCCAATACAGGTCGAGTTATCTGACGCCAATGCAATGATGCCAAGTTTTAAGTTGTCGCAACTTGAAAGCGCACGCTTAGTGGCGCGAATTTCGTTAGATGAAAATGTTGCACAGGCTAAAGGTGAGTTACAAGGAGAAGTAACCATACCACTTCAAGCCGGTGAGAAAATGACACAATCGATAGTGATCGATAAGGAATTGATGTAATGAATCAAAAATTTTGTTTGCTGTTATTAGCAACATTGTTGCTAGGTGGATGTGCATCAAAGCAAGCAGCAAATGAACAAGCACAAAGTGTTGAATACAATGATCCCCGAGACTCATTCGAAGGGTTCAACCGCGCCATGTGGGACTTCAACTATGATGTGCTTGATGCTTATATTTTGCGACCGACAGCTGTTGTATACGTAGACTATATGCCTCAGCCAGCTCGGCGAGGACTGCACAACGCTGCTCTGAATCTAGAAGAACCGTCTAATTCAGTAAATAACTTACTGCAAGGTAAAGTGGGCGGCAGTTTAACCAGTTTAGGACGCTTTGTACTGAACTCAACTGTGGGTGTTTTGGGTCTGTTTGATGTAGCTAAAGAAATTGGCTTAGACAGGCAAGAAGAAGAGTTTGGTGAAGTGTTAGGTAAGTATGGTGTCGGTACTGGGACTTATTTAATGTTACCGGCTTATGGTCCAACTGATCTTCGCTCGTTAACTGGTGACTTTGTCGATTCATCCTACTTTCCGCTGCAAGATTTATCCTTTTACGTAGCGGCAGTGCGAACCGGCATTAAAGTACTTGAAGCTCGCGCTCAATTGATGGAGCAAGAAGGGCAGTTAGATCAATCATTAGACCCGTACGCATTCGTGAAAAACGCTTACTTCCAAAACTTGGAGTTTCGGGTAACAGACGGAAAAGTACCGCAATCTGATTTGAACACTGACCCAGAAGTTGAAAGCGAAAACTTCGAAGACTTTTTAGACGACCTATAGGTTCGTCTTTGTATCGAGAGGGTTACTCTTGCTTAGTATTGCAAGCAATGCTGCGATTGGCGTTTTTGACTCAGGTGTCGGTGGATTATCCATCGCAGCAGCTATCCGTAAAATATTGCCCCATGAAAACATTATTTATGTAGCTGATAGTGCCAATGCTCCCTATGGTGGCAAAGCTGAACACTTTGTATTGCAGCGTTGCCAAGCCATAGTTGAGTTTTTAATGGCGCAACAAGTGAAACTCATTGTGGTTGCTTGTAACACCGCAACTCTTACCTGCATATCCAAATTAAGAGCACTTTATCCCATTGAATTTGTAGGTGTAGAACCTGGAATAAAACCTGCGCTGAATGCGAGTCAGTCCGGCACAATTGGCGTTTTAGCCACCCACAACACCATCAAAAGTCAGCAATATCAGCAATTAGTTGCGCGTTTGAAAAGCCACAACCAGGTGTTATCGCAAGCATGTCATGGTTTAGTGGAAAAAATTGAAGCGGCAGAGTTTGATACCGTCGCTACTCACGAATTAATTAAGCAATACCTATTGCCGCTAATCAATGAGGGAGCCGATCAAATTGTTTTAGGCTGTACTCATTACGGTTTTTTAAGTCGGCAAATTAGTCGTATCGCAGGTGACAAAATTCAATTAATCAACACCAGCGATGCGATTGCTCGACAAACCTTGGCCGTTTTAGAACGCAGTGGAGTAAAAAATAGTAATCAACAAAATGCAAAAACCCTGCTTTATTCCAGTCGCTGCGATGCAGATTTTTTAACTGTATGTCAACTGTTGTGGCCAAATGAAATTGAACAAGTATACAAATTTGAACACTGATAGACATGTTGATATATAGTGAAAATGTTTCTTCTTCTGGGGGCTTAGCTATGCGCATTATGAGTTGTGTTTTGTTGGTTTCTTGGTTGTCAGGGTGTGCCAGTCAAAACACCCCATACCAAGGTGAAAACCTAGTCATACCTTCTATTCAATTACTTAAATCATGGCAATTATTTCAAAAGGAAGATCATACTTACCGCTCTAATATGTGGCAAAAAAAAGGTCAGCGTTGGGCGGATACCTTTGCTGTAAGCATTTATTATCAACAACAAGAAGACTTAGTGCAAAAACGCATTGAGCTGGATGCGCCGGGTAAAATGCACTGCCAAGAGTTTCAATCGATTGACATGCCGCATCCTAAAACCCAAGATGTTTCAGTCAAATATTGGCAGACTCGTTGCCAAGTAAACGGCAAGATGATTGCCCGTATGATTCATTTAATGATGCAGGGCCAAGAAAGTTTTTATCATATTCAGAAGGTGTGGGCATTTGATGTGGATGAATCCGAGTTTTTGTTCTGGAAGCAACAAATGGATGACACATTTTTATGTGATTTGGGGGCGAGCGATAATACTTGCCCCCTAGATTAACGCAGAATTTCTTAGCTAGCCGAATTACTCTCCAAATGCGCCAGCAGCACCTGGGAAGACGATAGGGCTTTCAAAGCCTTGTTTATTTACGCTACTGACCCCAAAAAAATAGTTATCAATGACCACATTTTCCAATGTGAATTCCGACACCTTGCCAACATATCGACTAAATTGCCACTGAGGTGCGTCTGTGTATCGCCAATAAATCTTATAGCCCGCTAGATCGGGCGCCTGTTCAGCTGAAGCAATCTGCCAACTTAGGGTAGTACTAGGTTGTACCGCGCCCTTTATATTGACTTTGGCAGGTGGTGTGGGCGCCCACGCCATGCCTGCTAATGAAACGGCATTTAAAGCGGTTAATTTGGCAGCATAAGCAAAATTAACTCCGTCAATGGTATCGCCATACTTGATACCATCTTGGCTACGTAGGTCTTGGTGTTGGCGATGGTAGTTTTCATTCGTTTCCATAATACGCACGCCAGGGTAGCCTAAATCATTAAATGGACGGTGGTGTCCACCGCGGGCAAATCTGTCTAAGCGGTAGATGACCATAGTATCTAAGTTAGGAATGTAACGGTCAGCCATCCAGTCGATGTATCGGGCTAAGTTACGGCTTGGTGAGTCGACTTCGCCACCAGTGAAGCGTCGGGTTCTCGCTTCTTCTGGGGTTTCGGTTTGTCGCGTGCCCTCTGCAAAAATTCGCGCTGTGGTGTTGTTAATGACACCATTGATTCCTTCAATATTGCCAATCATGTCATTGTTCAATACTGCTTTTATTCGCCAACCATATTGTTGTGCATGCTCAGCTAGAATTTTACCGCCAAACAGCCCTTGTTCTTCTCCTGCAAGCGCAGCATAAACGATAGAGCCATTAAATTTGTATTGGGATAATACCCGAGCAGCTTCCAAGGTTCCGGCAATGCCTGACGCATTATCATTTGCACCAGGGGAGTCTGATGTAAAATCCATCACATCTGAGACTCTTGAATCAATATCACCAGACATTATTACGTACCTATCGGGATCTGTTTGACCGCGCTGAATGGCAATAACACTCACTACCTCTGTGGCATTCGGAATGCGTTTTTCGCCACTTATGGTCTTTGACTGAAAATAAACTTCCAAGCAGCCACCGCATTGGGATGAAATTTTGTCAAATTCAGCTTTTATCCAACGCCTCGCTGCACCGATTCCGCGAGTATCTGATTGGGTCTGTGATAGCGTATGGCGAGTTCCAAAATTTACCAAAGTGCGTATATCATTTTCGATATTTTGCGCGGATATTTGTGCCGCAATGTCATGTAATTTTTGTTGATCTTGATATTCCACATTCCCATGGGCGTATGCAGAAGTTAGGCTTGATAAAAATAAACAGAAAACTAGTCTAGAAAGGGTCATGTCAACCTCTTGTTATTTAAAGTGTGCGGCCAAAGGCCACCTAGATCGTACCTTGCTATTAAAACCATAAATCCATCTAAATTAAATCATTAATCGTTGAACAGCCTAAATAATCATCCAGAAACTCCGCAATAGCGCAGCATTACAATTCATAGAAAAAATACATTTACGTTTGAAATTAATTCACGTTGCAAACAAAGGAAATCAATAATCAGTTCAATATTTTTAATGGGTTTATTTTTTAACTACATGATTTTACTGAGGTTAGCTTGCCTTTAACAGAGGAGGCGAAAGTGGTTCAGTCTTTGCTGATTAACTCTCAATAAGTGCTACTTAAATTGGAATAAATGACTTTGAAAATCCTGATACCTAGTTTGACAACCTATCGAATTGCTTTTTTTAGCTGGGGACGGACTTATGGCTAGTGATAACAAACCTTCGATTGCGATAACGGGGCCAAATAGTTCTGGTTTAACTGCGTGGCTATTCACTGCTTTGAACGTACGTCTAGCGGGAGGTTTACCGGTTCGAGTTACACCGGCAACATTCAGCGGAAAAATTGATTATGACGGCATCATCATCGGTGGTGGTTCAGACATTCACCCGGATAATTATGTTGCTCAACAAGTTCCTAAAGTCAAACGTTCAGGATGGTTAAGAATAAAAGAAGCTTTGATGTATCCGATGGAGTGGTTAAGCCGCTTCTCAGCAACAAAGTACGACAAAGAGCGCGATGCAATGGAGCAAGAGTTTATTGATTATGCGATGCAGCAAGACAAACCTATCTTAGGAATTTGCAGGGGACACCAACTGCTCAATGCAGAGCTAGGTGGCAGCATGTATCAATCAACACTGCCGTTGTTGCAGAAGAAAATGCGCATACGAAGCCCATTTCCTCGCAAAAAAGTTATTTATACTAAAGACAATTCCCTTATCAGTGACATTGCTGGCGATGATCCCCTCAAAGTGAACGCTATCCATTCTCAAGCGATTGCCGAGCCTGCGGATAGCTTGGAAGTGACAGCAAAAGAAAAAGCCGGCATTAATCAGGTTATCGAAAGCAAAGATAGTGACAAGGTGCTTGGGGTGCAGTGGCATCCGGAATATTTGTTTTATATGAAAGCGCACAGAAGCATTTTCCAATGGCTAGTTGAACAGGCCAGAGATACAAACAACAAAGAGGATTGCTAAGATGAAAAAAAGTAATGGGATTAAATTAGCGTCGGTTGTTTTTATTTTAGCCGCGCTTACAGCAGCATACTTTTTGACACCTTTAGGGGACTATTTGAGTATCGACAAGATCACTGATTTAACCAGTAGTGTGCCGCAAAACTTCGCGACTGCGTTGATTTTTCTGGGGATCTTTTTTATTGGTGGAAGTTTACTCATTCCAATCCCACTAATGGCGTTTGCGGTTGGTTTGGTTTTTAATATTTGGATAAGTTTGTTGATTTGCATACCGGGTTTTTTATTGGCAAGTTTGAGCGGCTATGGCGTCGGTAAATTTATCGGTGTGGAAGTGTTTGGCGAAAAAATCAGTAATAGTTTAGACAAAGTTAAAAATAAAATGGATGATAAAGGTGCTTGGGCTGTTCTTGCACTAAGGTTAGCACCCACTCCTCCGTTTACTGTCACAAGTATCATTGGGGGCTCTTTAGATATCAATATCTGGAAGTACGCATTTGGTTCTACAGTAGGTATTATGCCTTTAGGTTTAAGTGCGGTATTTTTTGGAGAGGGCGCGCTACAGATGATGAAAGAGCCATCTGGCTTGGCCGCCACATCAATTGTTGCTGCCATTATTCTATTCATTGTATATCGAGTGATGGTGAATAAGCAGACTGAGCAGTAAAATTCAAATTGCGCTTAGGTTAACTTTATATATTGGACGTCTATGATCCCACTGGTATTCCACCCTATTTATTCAATTCTAGATTTACCGGTTAGACACCGATTTCCGATTCAAAAGTATCAGGAAATTTATACAGCGTTACGTCAATTTGGTGTATCTGAATCTAGCTTTCATCAACCTCAAGCTGTCAATGTTGAAAGTTTAAAATCGGTTTTAAACCCCTTATATGTGCAGCAACTAACTACCGGCACCCTTGATGCTAAAGCAATGCGGCGAATTGGGTTTCCTTGGTCAGAACAATTGATTAAACGCACTCTGACCGCCGTTGGCGGCACTATCTTAACCAGTCAACTTGCGTTAGACGCAGGCAAGGCAATAAACCTAACAGGTGGTTATCATCACGCGTTCGCCAATTTTGGCTCAGGTTTCTGCATGGTCAATGATTTGTATCTAAGTGCACTAAATATGCTGCAACATCCAGATGTAGATCGGGTTTTGATATTTGATTGTGATGTGCACCAAGGCGATGGCACGGCAAAATTGGCGGAACGAAATGCCAATGTTAAAACTGTCTCTATTCATGGCGAAAAGAACTTTCCCCATCGAAAACAAGTTTCGGATTACGATTTTCCATTGCCTAAAGGAACAACAGATGCTGAGTACTTAGACACTGTCGACTGTGCTTTAAATCTTGCGCTTAACAGTTTCCAACCTGATGCCGTGATTTATGACGCTGGGGTGGATGTGCATGAAAACGATGATTTAGGGCATTTGTGTATCAGCACCCAAGGTGTGTATACCCGAGATAAGTTAGTTTTCGACCTGTGTGAACAAAAAGGGCTTCCCGTTGCCGCTGTCATTGGCGGCGGATATCAGCGAGATATCGATGCCTTAGTCAAAGTGCATTTACAGTTATTCAAGGCCGCTGGAGTTTATTGAGCCTGCTCTTGCTCCCGTTGCACGGCCTAGATATCAATAGAGCGCGGGGCTAAAGCGCCCGCCACAGGTTTAGGATGTTCAATTTTCTTTTTGTAGCATGGGCTTTTGCCCATGGATATCAATAGCGCGGGGCTAAAGCGCCCACCACAGGTTTGGGATGTTCAATTTTCTTTTTGTAGCATGGGCTTTTGCCCATGGGAAAATGCTGAATTTATATAGCAGCGGCTAGCTCTGCTCCTTGTCTAATTGCACGTTTGGCATCGAGCTCTGCCGCAACATCTGCACCACCAATCACATGGACTGTCATTCCCGCTGCTAACAAACTTTCTTCTAAATCACGGAATGGCAACTGACCAGCACAAATTATAATGTTGTCGACTGCCAAAAGTTTAGGTTTGTCGCCAATCTTGATATGAAACCCTTGGTCGTCAATTTTTTCATAGCTCACTGAATTGATCATATTGACGTTGTGATGGGCAAGGGAAGTGCGGTGGATCCATCCGGTTGTTTTACCTAAATTCGCACCAACTTTTGATTCCTTACGTTGCAGTAAATAAACCTCCTTATCTGTTGGCGTGATCTGGGGCGGCATTAACGCGCCCGGATTCGCATAACTTTTATCAATTCCCCAGTGAGTCAGCCATTTATCCAAATCAGTGGTTAGATGTTCGTGTTCTACTAAGTATTCAGCCACATCAAAACCAATACCTCCAGCACCAACAATAGCCACTCGTTTGCCTACCGATTTGTGATCTCGCAGCACATCTAAATAACTCATGACACTAGGATGATCGATACCGGGAATGTCTAGCTGACGGGGTTTGATGCCAGTAGCCATGATTATTTCATTAAAGCCTTGCTCCTTTAACATCACTGCATTAGCCGTTGTATTGAGATGCAATTTCACCCCTAAAACTTCAATTTTTCGTGCGTAATAGCGCAGTGTTTCGTAAAACTCTTCTTTACCAGGAATTTGTTTAGCGTAATTGAATTGACCGCCAATCTGTGCGGATTTTTCAAATAAATGCACCTGATGACCGCGCTCTGCGGCATAAGTGGCAAAGGCTAGGCCGGCAGGTCCTGCGCCAACAACCGCAAGTTTTTTAGGTTCTGCCACGGTTTTAAAAATCAGTTCTGTCTCATAGCAGGCTTGGGGATTAACTAAGCAGCTAGCCCTTTTTTGTGCAAAGGCATGGTCCAAACAAGCTTGGTTGCAAGCTATACAGGTATTGATTTGATCGGATTCATTGCGCATAGCTTTAGCCACAAAGTCAGGATCGGCTAAAAATGGTCTGGCCATAGACACCATATCTGCATCACCATCGGCTAACACTGCTTCTGCAACCTCTGGTGTATTGATTCTGTTAGTGGTGATAAGTGGGATGCTGACCTCGGATTTTAGGCGTTTTGTCACCCAAGTGAATGCCGCTCTTGGAACTGAAGTTGAAATTGTGGGGATTCGTGCTTCGTGCCAACCAATTCCGGTATTGATTAATGTTGCTCCGGCTTTTTCAATTTCCTTGGCTAAATACACCACCTCTTCCCAAGGAGCCCCGCCTTCGACTAAATCAATCATTGAAAGTCGATATATAATGATGAAGTTTTTCCCCACTTTTTGACGAGTTTGCTTTACGGTCTCGATAGCCAAACGGGCCCTATTTTCGAGACTTCCACCCCATTCATCGTCGCGATGATTGGTGCGTTCACAGAAAAACTGGTTTATCAGGTATCCTTCAGAGCCCATAATCTCAACGCCATCATAACCTGCTAATTGCGCGTAACTGGCACAATTGGCGTAATCCTTAATGGTGTTGTACACACCTTTTGAGGAAAGTGAGCGAGGTTTGAATGGTGAAATAGGGGCTTTCACTGCTGAGGCCGATACATTCAACGGATGGTAACCATAACGACCTGAATGCAATATTTGCATACAAATTTTTCCGCCGTGGGCGTGCACAGCATCGGTCACGACTTTATGTTTTTTAGCGTGCCGGCGGCTGCTCATCCGTCCTGCAAATGGGGCGAGCCAACCCGCTATGTTAGGACTCACACCGCCTGTCACTATTAATCCAACTCCCCCCTCAGCACGCTTGGCGTAAAATGCCGCTAGTTTCTCAAAACCGCCTTTTTCTTCCTCAAGTCCAAGGTGCATTGAACCCATTAACGTTCGATTTTTTAATGTGGTGAAACCAAGATCTAACGGGGTTAATAAATGTGGAAATAGTGAGGGTGTTGTCATATCTTTGTCCTTAATTCTTATTCGCCAAGAGTAGAACGCATATTGCTGATGTGCAACCATCGATACAGCATGGGTTAAAGTCTACTCTAAAATTAAAGTGTTGAATCTAGTATGGATCAAAGTTATCACAGTGCGCTATTGGAAATATTGAAAGGGTATTTTCAAGACCAAAACCTGCATAAAGTAGAATCTATTCAAACTCTATGGAGTGGGTATGGTGAAATTGCACGCTACAATATCCCCACTAGGCAGCGCAATTATGTGGTAAAGGTCGTAAATCCCAACTCTGAATCTGCACATCCAAGAGGTTGGAACACCTCTATTTCTCATCTTCGTAAATTAGATTCATACCAAAACGAACAAATTTTTTATGACAGCTACAGCGGGCTAACAGATCAATATAGTCGCATTCCTAAGTGTATTGCCTCGGGTCAAAATCAACAGATACGTTGGTTAATAATGGAAGATCTGGATGCCAGTGGATTTACCTATAGATGTGATGATGCACCGCTAGATTTGGTGAAACTAGGTGTGCGTTGGTTAGCCTACTTCCATGCTCGATTTTTAAATAATGCCACCCCTGAACTTTGGCCTATTGGCACCTATTGGCATCTTAAAACGCGCCCTGATGAGTATCAAAAAATGCCAGAAGGACGACTAAAAGAAGCAGCGACTGGGCTCGATCAGCAACTTAACTCGGCTAGCTACCAAACGCTACTACATGGTGACGCTAAACTGGCCAATTTTTGTTTCTCTGCTCACAAAGATGACTTGGCTGCTGTGGATTTCCAGTACGTTGGTCGTGGCGTTGGGGTAAAGGATTTGGCGTATTTCTTAGGTAGTTGTTTTTATCAAGATGGTTTATTTAAGCATGCCGAAACTCTTTTAAATGATTATTTTAGTCACTTTAAAAAGGCGCTGCTTCACTATCAAGTAAATTGCAATTTTGGATTACTCGAAGAGCAATGGCGGGCCTTGTACCCGCTAGCATGGGCCGATTTTGAACGCTTTTTGAGTGGCTGGGCAACTGAACATTACAAACGTAATGAGTATATGCAGAAACAAACCGAATTGGCGTTAGCTTATTTAAATCAGCATAAATCCAGCAGCTAATCCTGTAACGGCAATCACCAACCAGCGATATTGTTTGTCAGGTACTCGTTTGACGATTTGAATACCCAAATAAATTCCTAGCGCGATGAACGGCAAACCAAGCAAATTTAATGCAAACGAATTAACGCTAATGGTTTCCCACGACCAGATGTGAAAGGGAACTTTAAATAAGTTGATGATCAAAAAGAACCATGCGGCAGTGCCAATATATTCATTTTTAGGTAAACGCATACTCAATAAATACAGCGCCATCACTGAACCGGCCAGATTGCCAATCATAGTTGTAATACCACCTAGGGTGCCCATTAAAATTGCAAACCATAAGTAGTCAGGTATTTTTTCCTTATTAATGGTTTCCATCCAAAGCATAATCCCAAGGCTGGCGATTATGATGAATCCCATGACTTGCTTAAACACTTGGTCATCAATGCTATTACCGATTAGCGTGGCGATGAGCACGCCTATTGCCGCAGAAGGAAATAACTTAATCAAGAAACTCCAGTTGGCGTGGCGGTGATAATATTTTACGGCGAATAGATCGGCCATAATTAACATCGGTAACATCAATCCCGAAGAGGCTTTGCCACCAAAAATAAGTGCTAGAATTGGCACCGCGAACATTGAAATTCCGTGCACACCAGCTTTTGCCATACCGATAAAAAATGCGACTAAAAATAGCAAGCCAAGTTGCTGGTAACTCAATGTGTAGGAAAATAATTCAATCATTAAAATCAATTCATAAGCTGGTGGCTGAAATCTGACAAGCTGCTATTAATTCAGAATTGACATTGAACTACAAGACGCGTTTAACTTTTTAATATCCAGATAACAAAAAACGGCCAACTTAGTTGACCGTTTTTATTTTAGTTTAAGGTAAATTAAAGGCTTGGTTCAGGTACTCTAATCCAGCCTTCCATTAAGATCCTAGCACTGCGACTCATAACGGCTTTTTCAACTTGCCATTTACCCTGATTAAGCACCGCTTTTGCACCTACGCGCAATGTGCCTGATGGGTGACCAAAACATACAGATTCAAGCTCACCGCCGCCAGCGGCAAGATTGACTAAGGTGCCAGGAATGGCTGCGGCCGTGCCAATTGCTACTGCGGCTGTGCCCATCATCGCATGGTGAAGTTTGCCCATGGAAAGCGCTCGAACCGACAAATCGATTTCCGATTTTGCCACTGTTTTCCCACTTGAGGCCAGATAATCAGCTGCTGGAGCCACAAAAGCGACCTTTGGCGTATGTTGCCGTTGTGCGGCTTGTTCAAGGGAATCAATCAAGCCCATTTTAAGTGCGCCGTGAGCACGAATTGTTTCGAACTTAACCAATGCATCGCTATTGCTGTTGATCACGTCTTGCAATTCAGTGCCTTGATAACCTAACTCTTGAGCATTCAAAAATATCGTAGGTATTCCAGCATTGATAAGTGTTGCATTGAGCTTACCCACACCTGGAACATCCAATATTTCAGACACCTTACCGGTAGGGAACATGTCACCTTCACCATCGGCAGGATCAATAAACTCAACAGGTATTTCAGCGGCAGGGAAGGTAACCCCGTCTAACTCAAAATCTCCGAGTTCTTGCACTTGACCATCACACATTGGTACATGAGCGATAATGGTTTTTTGGATATTAACCTGCCAAATTTTAATCGTAACAGACCCGTTTTTAACCAGCTTCTCGGCAGGAATTAAACCAGCGTGAATCGCGAAAGGTCCTACTGCTGCAGACAAGTTACCGCAGTTTCCAGACCAATCTACAAAGGCTTTGTCGATTGCCACTTGGCCAAACAAATAGTCCACATCATGATCAGCTTGTTGGCTTTTTGACACAATCACGGTCTTGCTGGTACTAGAGGTCGCGCCCCCCATTCCATCGGTTTGTTTGCCGTAGGGATCTGGGCTACCAATAGTACGTAGCAACAAGGCGTCGCGATAAGCGCCAGCTGTTTGCGCTTGCTCAGGCAGATCTGCAAGGTTAAAAAACACGCCTTTACTCGTTCCGCCGCGCATATAGGTGGCGGCAACCTTTATTTGTTGAGCAAAGCCACTCATTGAGCTTGTCCTTCTGACTCCAAAAAGTCTTGAGCGAAACGTTGCAATACACCACCGGCTTCATAAATAGACACTTCTTCTGCTGTGTCTAAACGGCAATTTACTGGGACTTCTATGGTTTCACCGCTAGTACGGGTTATTATCAAGGTTAGTGAAGCACCAGGTTGACGCTCGCCTTTCACATCGAAAAGCTCACTGCCATCGATATTCAGTGTTTTACGAGTCGTGCCAGCTTCGAATTCTAGCGGTAACACACCCATTCCAATTAAGTTGGTTCGGTGAATACGCTCAAACCCTTCAGCCACTATGACTTCTACACCAGCTAAACGAACCCCTTTGGCAGCCCAGTCTCGAGATGAGCCTTGCCCGTAGTCAGCGCCGGCAATAATAATTAATGGTTGTTTGCGTTGCATGTAGGTTTCAATGGCTTCCCACATCCGCACGGTTTGACCTTCAGGCTCAAGGCGAGTTAACGAACCTTGTTTAACTTCACCGTTTTCGATCACCATTTCATTTAACAACTTAGGGTTAGCAAACGTTGCTCTTTGCGCAGTTAAATGGTCGCCCCTGTGAGTAGCATAGGAGTTAAAATCAACTTCGGGAACATCCATTGATAACAAATACTCTCCGGCTGCACTGTCTGCTAAAATCGCATTAGAAGGTGAAAGGTGATCTGTTGTTATGTTGTCACCAAGTACTGCCAAAGCGCGCATGCCTTTCATTGTGCGCTCTGCCGCCAAGGCACCTTCCCAATATGGAGGGCGACGGATATAAGTACTCTTAGGACGCCATTCGTATAGCGGATCAATATCTTCGCCATAATCCACAGTCAAATCAAACATGGGATCATACACTTTCTTAAATTGTTCTGGTTTTACGCTGCTGGCAACAATGGCATCGATTTCTTCATCGCTTGGCCAAATATCTTTTAAGGTAATCGGATTACCTTGAGCATCAGTTCCGAGCACATCTTTTTCGATATCAAATCGAATCGTACCGGCAATAGCATAAGCTACCACTAGCGGCGGAGACGCTAGGAACGCTTGTTTTGCATAAGGATGAATACGGCCATCGAAGTTACGATTTCCAGAAAGTACCGCTGTGGAATATAAATCACGGTCGATAAGTTCTTTTTGAATTTTAGGATCCAAGGCTCCACTCATACCGTTACAAGTTGTACATGCAAAACCAACAATACCAAAGCCTAACTGCTCAAGTTCAGGCAGTAGCTTGGCATCTTCCAAGTACAACTGAACCGCTTTTGAGCCCGGTGCTAAAGAGGTTTTTACCCATGGCTTGCGAGTGAGTCCAAGTTTGTTGGCATTTCTGGCAACCAGTCCTGCTGCGATAACATTGCGAGGATTACTGGTATTGGTACAACTTGTAATTGCAGCAATGATGACAGCGCCATCAGGCATTAAGTCACCGTCGTGCTCAACAATACCTGATATTCCTTGTGCCGCTAAATCAGCAGTAGATACACGGCGGTGTGGATTAGAAGGGCCCGCAATATTGCGACCAACTGAGGACAAGTTAAAGGTTAATACACGTTCGTATTTAGCATTTTTTAATGTGTCTGCCCACAAACCCGCTTGTTTGGCATAGTTTTCCACAAGTTGTACTTGTGCATCGTCCCGACCTGTTAGTTTAAGATAATCGATGGTTTTGTCATCGATATAAAACATCGCTGCAGATGCGCCAAATTCTGGGGTCATATTAGAGATAGTCGCACGATCGCCAAGGGTTAAATCCGATGCTCCTTCGCCGAAGAACTCTAAGTATGAGGAAACAACACGCTCTTTACGCAAGAATTCGGTAATCGCTAAAACAATATCGGTGGCAGTGATACCAGGTTGACGTTTACCGGTAAGCTCTACGCCAATAATATCTGGCAGACGCATGTAAGATGCACGGCCTAACATCACACTTTCGGCTTCCAGTCCGCCGACACCTAATGCAATTACACCTAAGGCATCAACGTGAGGAGTGTGGCTATCTGTTCCAACAAGTGTGTCAGGGAAAGCAACGCCGTCTCTGGCATGCACAACAGGCGACATTTTTTCCAAATTAATTTGGTGCATAATGCCGTTACCTGGCGGAATCACATCAATATTCTTAAAGGCTGTTTTGGTCCAGTTAATAAAGTGAAAGCGGTCTTCGTTTCTACGATCTTCAATGGCGCGGTTTTGTTCAAAGGCGTCAGGTTCAAAACCTGCATGCTCCACAGCCAAAGAGTGGTCAACTATCAATTGAGTTGGGACCACAGGGTTTACTTTAGAAGGATCGCCACCTTTTAACGCAATAGCGTCACGGAGTCCGGCTAAATCTACCAATGCGGTTTGACCCAAGATATCGTGACACACTACTCGCGCTGGATACCACGGGAAATCAAGATCTTGTTTACGTTCGATTATTTGTTCTAGTGCAGCATTAAGTTTTTCAGGTTCACATCTACGAACTAAATTTTCTGC
This sequence comes from Aliiglaciecola sp. 2_MG-2023, assembly GCF_030548145.1. Classification (NCBI taxonomy): domain Bacteria; kingdom Pseudomonadati; phylum Pseudomonadota; class Gammaproteobacteria; order Alteromonadales; family Alteromonadaceae; genus Aliiglaciecola; species Aliiglaciecola sp. 2_MG-2023. Next base: position 310,184 of record NZ_JAUORY010000003.1, on the reverse strand, counting down.
TAATACACGGGAAGTGTAGGGAAGGGTGTCATACGCCCCTGGTTTGATTGCGTCTACAGCTTCACGGGTGTCAAAAAAATCAAGTTTGGAACCAGGAAGGCGTTTTCTGTATTGAGTATTCATATTTTTCTACCTTGCTATTGCGTGAGTAGAGTGGGCATTAGGTATGCCCACTTATTGATTGCCTGGAAAAGGAAAGTTCTATCGTTGTTTAATCGGAGTCACTTTACGTGGCTCTTCGCCGATATAATCCGCACTTGGTCTAATGATGCGGTTATTTGATCTTTGTTCCATCACATGTGCAGCCCAACCTGTTAAGCGAGAGCATACAAAAATCGGGGTAAACAATTTAGTTGGGATCCCCATGAAATGATAGGCCGAAGCGTGGAAGAAGTCGGCATTACAGAACAGCTTTTTGCTATCCCACATAAACTCTTCACAAGCTACTGAGATGTCGTACAAGCTGGAATCGCCAAACTCTTTACCGAGTTTTTCAGACCAAGATTTGATGATCACATTACGAGGATCGGATTCACGATATATTGCATGACCGAAGCCCATGATTTTTTCTTTGTTGGCCAACATTTCAGCCATTTTAGCTTTGGCATCTTCAGGCGAACTGAATTTTTGAATCATATCCATGGCTGCTTCATTGGCACCACCATGTAATGGACCACGCAATGTGCCAATCGCGCCGGTAATACATGAGAACATATCTGATAAGGTTGATGCACAGACGCGAGCCGTAAAGGTAGAAGCATTAAACTCATGTTCTGCATACAAAATTAGCGACACGTCCATCACTCGGCGATGAAGTTCAGACGGATCTTGATCTGTTAATAACTTCAAAAAATGACCGGCGATTGAATCTTGATTAGTGGTACATTCAATTTCCACATTGTCATGACTGTAGCGATACCAATAACACATTATTGCAGGGAAGGCGGCTAACAAACGATCCGCACTATCTTGTTGTTGACTAAAATCATCTTCAGGCTCTAAGTTACCTAAAAATGAACAACCGGTGCGCATCACATCCATAGGATGAGTATCAGCAGGGATTAACTTTAACACTGCTTTTAAGGCGTCAGGCAAATCACGCTTTAACAGCAATCTGGCTTTATAATCTGCCAGTTGAGTTTCAGTGGGGAGTTCCCCTTTAAACAATAAATAAGCTACTTCTTCAAAGGTGGCGTTATCTGCTAAATCAGATACATCGTAACCGCGATAAGTTAAACCAGATCCTGATTTACCTACCGTGCACAATGCGGTTTCTCCTGCGCTTTGACCGCGAAGGCCCGCACCACTTAGTTTTTTGTCAACCATGATAGAGTCCTGTTTTATAAATGAAAAATATAGGGTTATTTATTTTTACCTTGAGAGAAAAGACTATCTAATTTCTGCTCATAATCGTGATAACCAAGATAATCATAAAGATCCATGCGGGTTTGCATGCTATCTACAACGGCTTTTTGGTCACCATCTTTTAGTATTGAAGTGTAGACGGTTTCTGCTGCTTTATTCATCGCTCTAAAGGCACTCAACGGGTAAAGCACCATATCGGCTCCCCACTGCGCGAGTTGCTCTTTATTCCACAACTCAGTTTTACCAAATTCTGTGATGTTGGCTAAAATAGGCACGTCTAAAGCTTCTGAGAAAGCGCGGTAATGCTCTTCGGTTTGAATTGCTTCTGCAAAAATGCCATCAGCTCCGGCCGCAACATAGGCTTTAGCACGTTCGATTGCTGCCTCTAAACCTTCCTGTGCAAAAGAGTCTGTACGAGCCATAATGAAAAAGTCAGGGTCGGTACGGGCATCTACAGCTGCTATAATCCTATCAGTCATTTCTTCAATGGAAACAATCTCTTTGTTTGGTCTATGTCCACAACGTTTTTGTGCGACCTGATCTTCCATATGGACCGCTGCTGCTCCAGCTTTTTCCATATCTCTTATGGTTTTGGCGATGTTGAATGCGCCACCCCAACCGGTATCAATATCTACCAATAGTGGTAGGTCACAGGCTGCAGTAATGCGTTGCACATCAACGATGACATCGTTAAGAGACGTCATGCCGAGGTCGGGTAGGCCGTAAGAAGCGTTTGCCACACCACCACCAGATAAATAAATAGCCTTATGACCAATTTGCTTTGCCATCATGGCCGAATACGCGTTGATAGTGCCAACAATTTGTAGTGGTTTATTGTCAATCAATGCTTGTCTGAATTTTTTGCCTGGAGTCATAATTTCCTCTGTTTAACAATCGGTGAAGTTTGTAAACCTGAAGTGGGAATAATATATTTTGAGTTACGACGTCTTATTCCGAGCTCAGGTTAGTTACGTTACTGCAATTTCTTTTCAATATTATTTTTGGAATACAAAATGTGTCGGCGCATTAACATTTCAGCTAATTCTCCATCGCGATTAGCTATCGCTTGAACAATGTGTTTATGTTCATCAAACGCCGTGGAGACTCTTGGTCCTGCCATACCTAATTGCACTCGATACATGCGAACCAGGTGATAAATGCCATTGATGAGCATTGAAATTAGATGTTCATTTTTGCTGCCAACAATAATCCGGTAATGGAAGTCTACGTCACCCGCTTCTTGATAATATGACTGTCCTTCTTTTACTTCTTGAAAGTGTTCAGAAAGTAAAGATTCGAGCTCGTTCACTTCTTGGTCAGTCATATTGGTAGCGGCCAAGCGGGCTGCCATTCCTTCAAGAGACTCTCGTACTTGATACAACTGAATTAACCCTTCAGGCGTCAACGAAACAACCCTGGCACCAACATTTGCTTTGCGTTCAACTAAATGGCAGGTTTCCAAGCGGTTAATCGCTTCACGAACCACAGCTCGACTGACCGCATACTTTGTCGACAATTCTGTTTCACTCAGCTTGCTACCAGGTTGGATATCTCCTTCAACAATATCTTTGCGAAGTTGGAAAAAGGTTTTATCCGCTGATGTAACCGGTGATTCTGATAAAAAATTGACCAAAAATTTTTCTTCATATTATCTGTAATGTCGACAATATAGACCTATATGGACATTAATTCAACATTAAATCTTAATATTGTCGACAATATGGGGTTGAACGATTGGATCCGTTTTTATATTGTCGTATTAGGAATCGCGGTAAGAGCTTAGAATGGATGTAATTTGTGGAAAGACAATTGAAAGTGCAAATTGGATAAGCTTGGTTCGACCAACCTTCTGCCGTGGATTGTTCGCAGAGGGCCAGTCGAGGTGTATCGTTATGCCAATGGTAATGATTTAGTTAGCTGAATTAAGCACCATAGCGGGGAGATTTGAGTGGTGCTAACAATAGATAAAATATCCACGCAAACCAGGAAATAAATATAACAGCTAATAACCATGCAGCTTTTTCGCCTCCGCAGGTGCGGTTTGATGTGGCAATGGCCACAATGGGGATTAACCATAAACAAAAAATTATTAAGCCACATAAAAAAGTAAACATCTATATTCTCCTTTTAACCCCCAACCACAGTAACGGGGGGATTTACATTATTGATTTTTCTAACACTTGTCATTTCGCTTAATAGCAATTAGAGCAACATTTATTCCAAATAAAAAAGTTAATAAAATCAATTGGATGTGTTTTTTATTATGTTCGCATTCGATGTTTTTTGACTAAAAAGTGGTAATTTTGCCTAACTAAATTGCTTGTTCTATGAGATTAAGCGTTAGTCGTTCAAATCAAAGCTGTACAAAGGTGCAGACAATCGTTATTTCACTGATATACTCGGGCGTGTAATAAAAATGTAATTAAGTTATTGATGACTTAATGGTTAATTTGGCAATCGTTTGGACAAGGTGTTTCCGCTTCGTTTTGCTGTTTGGAACTATATATGCGTGAAAAGTCAAAGCTGACGTCAGATCAGTGGGTAGCGTTACTTGCCAAAGAAGAGTTACCAGCAATTACATCCATTGCCGGAATTTTAGATAAGTTCTCAAATGATGATAGATCATCTATTCCCAGCCTCAGTAAAGTCATACTGCACGATCAGGCGTTATCTTCCAGCTTATTAAAAGTGGCTAACAGTTCTAGTCGTTCGCCGGTGAAACGGGTGACTACTGTCTCTCGTGCTGCAATATTTCTAGGCATTCAATCAGTTAAAAACATTTGTTTAACTGCCAAGGTGTTGGAAGGTTTGTTGAATAGCAAACATCTTTCGCCAGCGGTCTACGAAAGGCTAATGAAATTAATGGCAAATGCATTTTTTGCTGGATTGCTGGCTAAAATGATGGTGCCTGAATACGATGAAAGTACCCAAGAAGAAGTGTATTTAGCGGCCATGATGTACAACATAGGTGAAACGTCGTTTTGGAGTACCGGCAATCCTCTTACACGTCAGTTGATCCAAAAAGCGGGTATGCCAAAAATAGCATTTGAGCAATATTGCGCATCCACGGCAGGGATTAAATTTAAAGATTTGAGCGTAGGGCTTGCTCGCACCTGGAACTTGGGGGAGTTGCTGATCAAATCGTTAAATCAGCCACAAAGTCGCACCAAAGAGATGAATATCATTAGCTTATCCAATCAACTCAGTGAAGCGATTGGCTCTCCGCCTAAGAATAGGGCGAAATTTGATCATCTAATCAAAGACATTTGTGCACTGATCAATGTGGATGAACATAGACTAAAACTTAAGATTGAGTCCACACGCAAACTGGCAGTTGAGTTGCTTGCATCTTACAACGCATCTGCTTTGGAAAGTTATATTAAACCTTTGCCCAAGCAGAAGGATTTTGGCGGATTACCAGCCCCTGTAGAACTTGCTAATTTGACCATCGAAGAGCAATTAATCATCAGCATCAAATCATTAAATGCGCTGACGAGAACCAGTCGTAGCATCAATGAATTCCTTACCCATACCTTACAATTATTATCACAAATATTTCATTTTCATCGCTGTGGTTTTTGGGTGTTTAGTCAAGATAAGCGTCAAATTGAATGTAGGCAGACTGTCGACAGTGAAGGGGAGGCGGTGCGATTCCACTGTTCATTTCCTTTAACCGACTCACAGAACATTATGAATTATGCCATTCAGCATGCCGAAACTGTGTTTATCGAAAATTATCAGGATATTAAATGGCGTGATTATCTGACTTTTGAATCAGAACAGTTTATTGAAAATGGCTTACTGTGTTTATCGCCAGTAAAAGTAAATTCGAAAGTAGTGGGGATGATAAGTGCGCAATTTTTTGACAAAGCAAGTTACTTCAGCGAAGAGGACTTTGCTCATTTTGATTTAATCGCTGAGCAATTAAATCTTTGTTTATCCTATGTTTCCAAGCGACTTCAGTCTTAATTCAATGTCCGCTAAAACCTGTTGATATTAACCAGTAAACTTAAACCGATAAGCCTAATCAATGAAACAGGGGCAATAAAAAAGCCGTTAGCATTTACTGCTCACGGCCCGGGGAGATTCAACAGTTCACTACGCTGTCATTATGTATGACGCGCAAAACCACCAAAAAGTTTAAAAAGTTTTCAACTTTTTTTTATTTAGTCCTTTCTCAAGTAAATACCAGTAAATCAAAATCAAAAAGATGCCATCAATTTGATTGCAATCTTTTGTGGAAATCCTTATAGTTGAAAAAAACGTTACCGGAACTAACAAGATGGAAAATGAATTAGACACTATGAATCATGGTCAAAAAGAGCGTTTAGCTTTTATTGATTTTAGTTTACAGTATTTTGGACACGTAGCGCGCACTGACTTAATTCAGCGTTTTAAAACGGGTCTAGCGGCATCGACACGAGATTTTAGTGCTTACAAAGCCCTTGCTCCGAATAATCTTATTCTTGTCCATCAAACCAAAAGTTATCACCGTACAAAGCAATTTAAACCAGTTTTTAAACATGACCCTGAAGTGATTTTAACATCCTTGAGTCGCGGCTTTGGCAACGGAATTTCGAATGGCGTACAACCGTCTGAACAGTGTTTTGATGCCGTGCGTTTAATTCATCCTGATCAAAATATTATTGCCGCCTTGATGCGCGCAATTCACATTAAGCAGCCTATTGAATGCGGTTATGTTTCAATCAGTTCTGGCGAGTCAACCCGAGTTATTGTACCTCACGCTATTGTTAATAACGGTCATCGATGGCATGTAAGAGCCTACGATCGGAAACATCAAAGTTTTAGAGATTTTGTGTGTACTCGATTTACCTTTGTTAATGCATTAGCACAAGACATCAATACCTTAGAGGCTAGGAAATTTGATGAACAGTGGAATCATCAAATCGAGTTAGTGTTAGTGGCTCACCCCAGTATTAAACATCCAAAAGCTATTCAACTAGACTATGCCATGGTAGAAGGAAAATTACGGGTAAACGTGAGGTCTGCACTGGCTGCCTACTTATTAAGACAGTGGCAAGTTGATTGCTCTCAAGGGCATAAATTTATTGGTCAAGGATGTCAATTGGCATTAGCCAATCCGGAAGCATTAATTGGCGTAGAAAATACCGCCTTGGCACCAGGTTACAAAAGTTAATGTGTAGCTAATACGCTGATATGCCTAGCCTTGAGGCGCTCTGCACTTTCAAATTGGGTTAACGAAAATATCACTAAGCCTTGGTATTTTTCAATGACGCTAAACAGTAAGTCTAGGTTTATTTGTTCGTCCGTATCGGCGTAATCAATGTTGTCGTTGAGCAAGTCGTCAGCGAACTCAAAATAAATAATGGCATTTTGTTGCTGGGTTTGTGCGATAAGTTTAGCTAAATCTGACGTAGAGAGATCGTTGATAAGTTCTTGGGTCACCAACAACACTTTGTTTTTCGTCTGATATGCAATATTAGCCAACAATAAACCTTTATTGAATTCTGAGTTGCCTAAAAATCCACAGACCATTGGTGTGTTCTTTTTAGCCATACTGGTCACAAGAAAAGATTGCTCTCGATCCTGTTCTGATAAGGGAGGATCTTGTAGCGGTTTTTCAACAAGACTCAATAAAAGTGTGTGTTGCAAAGGACCTTGGGTTTTGTCGCCAAAGTGTTTTGTATAGTTTACTCGACTCATTTAATTACTCTTGCCGCCTCAAGTTACAGATTAACAGTGTAGTCAATTACATCAAATTGCAAATACTTAGGGTATAAACAACTTCAGATGATGCTCTTGAATTCAGTTTTTTTAATCCAATACTAGTTAAAACCCGTTCCTATATGTAGTTAACAATCAAGGAAAAATGATGTCAGCATTATTTGAGCCACTAAAACTTGGCAATATTAGTTTAGAAAATCGAGTGGTAATGGCGCCACTGACAAGATGCAGAGCGACTGAAGAAAATGTGCCGACTGAGCTAATGGCTACTTATTATGCCCAACGAGCTGGAGCGGGACTGATTATCGCCGAAGCAACAATGGCAATCTCTGGAAACTCCGCTTTTTACCGAGAGCCAGGAATACATTCTGATGAACAAGTGGCAGCCTGGAGAAAGGTCACTGATGCTGTGCATCAAAACGGTGGCAAAATAGTATTACAACTATGGCACGGCGGCAGAGCTTGTCATCCTGTATTGAACAATGGCCGTACGCCAGTAGCACCAAGTGCATTAGCCATTGATGGTTATGTCCATACCCCACAAGGTAAAAAAGATTACGTCCTTCCCCAAGCACTTAGTTTGCAAGAAATCGCAAATATCGTTGAAGGCTTTGCTAAAGCGGCGATTAACGCCAAGGCCGCTGGTTTTGACGGCGTTGAGATACATGGTGCAAATGGATATTTAATTGATGAATTTTTGCGTGAAAGTGCTAACACTCGCACCGATCAATATGGCGGCAGCATGGAAAATCGCAGTCGCCTGTTATTTGAAGTGTTAGATGCAGTGACCAATGTTTGGGACAGTGGAAATGTTGGTTTAAGAATTTCACCAATTAACAGCTTTAACAGTATGCGCGACAGCGATCCAGAAGGCCTGACTGCTTATTTAGCAAAACGATTAAATGATTATAACCTGGCTTATCTACATGTAATGCGCGCTGACTTTCAGCAAGAACAACAAGGTAACGTAATAGCAGCCGCGAGCAAGGTTTATGACGGCAACTTAATTGGTAACATGGGGTATGATTTCACTGAGGCTGAGCAAGCAGTGGAGCAAGGTGATTTAGCCGCTGTTGCCTTCGGTTCAGCCTTTATTGCTAATCCAGATTTACCTTATCGGTTTAAACATGGTATCGCCTTAGCAGAACCGGATCCCAAAACCTTCTACACTCACGATAGTGTGGGTTATATCGATTATCCTGCCGCAGCCGAGTAATCATCAAGTGGTGCTCTGAGCCGATAAATATGGATACAGAGCGCTATTTTTTACGAATAGCCTATTTGGGGTCTGATGATGAGCTTTCTGAAAAGGGTTCTGAATGGTAATAAATGGGTTTCATTGAGCCACAAAAACTCAAACGATAATTTAGCATGTCTTGCTCTGGTACACTGCTTTTAGCATTCACATCAGTGATGCAACTGATATTTTCGAACAACAAAATAAGATGATCGTAGCTTGGTGCACCTTGAATTTGGTGGATCAAAGCACGGCTGTTGTAACCTAGTTCCACAATATCGTACTTTTGTCGATTATTGGGTTCCCCTAAATCCTTCAGAACTCTAACGTACTTTTGTTCACTGAAGGTTAAGTCCATTTGTTCATAAGTTAAACTCCCACCTTGTTTATAATTGCCGATATAAACGTCAGCTTTAACACTTACAGATTCGCCACGGATTAATTTTTCAATATTAAACGATTCTGGTTTGATGGTAACCAAATCTGCATCTCTGACTAAATATACTAGCGCGGAGTCTTTGGGAATAAGTTTATAAATCAACTGGACGTTATGGGGTTTTCTGTAACTCGGAAGATTAGAAACATATAATGAGGACGCATGATTAAATACCACCATGCCATGCACACCTTCATATGCCGGATCTAAGGGGTCTGCTGCTGCACTCGCATCGCCATCTTGAGCAAAGCCAGTACTTGAAATTGCTAGTAACAACCAGCAAAAAACTATTCTAATCATAAAAACCTCTAAATTGGCATCGCTATAACAAATTATAACTTAACTATGTAATTTCACCGCCATTATACCAGTCTATTGCCAAGTGGAGATTGCACTTTAGTCTAAGCGAGTCAGGGGAAAGCTCAGGGCAACTCGCTAGCCGCAGAGCTAAATATAACAAGTTAATTTTATAACGATGACTGGAGGAGGTTTTAGCATCAATCATTCAACCTTAGTGGTGCATTTATCTCTATAAGGTTTATCTGCAAATCGTGCTATTAGAAAATCGATAAAGGCGCATAAGCTTAATATGTTATCAACTTGTTTGCGCCAATCCTATTTTCATCTTTTTGAGTTGAAGAGCTGCATATTTCCACACTCATTTGTAGTTCATTTCAAATTCTTCAATTTCCTCAAACAAAGCTTCAGCTTCGCTATTGTATTTTGCGTAATCTTGAATATTTCCCTCCTGCTGTGCTTGCATCGCTCGGGCTAATTTTTGATCGTATTGCTTGCGTAGCTTTTTAATCGGATTTGTTTTAAATAATCCAAACATAGTTAACTTAAAATCCTTTTAATTCTGTTTCTTTAATCCTAGAGGATAAGACCAGATTTTCATCTTTTTATATTCAAATAATTTAAAAAATTTTATTTAGTGGTTGGACGGTAAATAATCAACCCGCAAAAATATAAAGTACTATTTATGACGACGCTAAATCAAGCACTTACAAATTGGTTTTTAGGGTTAGCGAATAATAACCCTAGTTTGGCCGATAAATACTGATATTTAGGGTGTTAAATTGAATTAAACCTCGCTAAAATCAGCGGCTGTACGGAATTCTACACCTGCTTCTCCAAGTTACCTTCATTTAAGCATTTGAATCCCGAGTTAGCTGTCTCAATCATAATTATAAATTAGGATGTTTATGCCTGGGTTACATCGCATTATTCTCATCGACACACACCTTCCTGGTGTAGTGGAATTAAAATTAAACGGTCATACCAATATTTGTGGAACCAATGCCTCTGGCAAAACCACGTTACAACGATTGATTCCTGTGTTTTACGGAGAATATCCAAGTCGAGTTGTACCCTCTACACGAGATAGTTTCGAAAAGTGGTATTTACCCAGAGAATCGAGCTTTATTGTTTACGAATACGCCCGCAATGAAGGGGATTTGTGTCAAGCAGTCTTGGCATCTTCTGGAAATGGTGTGAATTACCGATTTATCGGAAAACCTTTCGAATTAAACGACTATTTATATAAAAACAAAGCTGGCGAGCATAGCAGTGTGACTATGAATGAACTGGCTCGTAGTTTAAAACGCGCCAATATTTTAGTTACAAACCTGCTCAATACCAAAGAATTTAAAGCGGTATTACAAAATGATAGAGGTGTTTTAAACGACAGCACCAATAGCCGTGAGTTACTGGGATATGCTCGAATATTCAGTTTATGTGAACAGGCTAATCACCTTAGACACATCGAAAAACTAGCCAAAGCTGTGCATTCTAAAGAAGGCAAAATGGAAACCATTAAAGCCATGATTGCCGCTATTCTAGAAGAAGATGGTGTGCAGCCACCGAGTTCCAGTTTGAGTAGAAATAGAGTCGAAGATTGGATTAAAGAGTGCCATCTGATTAAAGAGTTTGATGCGATACGCCCTGAGTTTGCTAAATTGGAGCAAGCCGACCATCAACTTAATCAGACGGAATATCGTCTCTCAGAATTACAACAGCAGTTCGCGGTAGATACCAGCGCGTTAGCCGCCAATGTGGTGGATTTTGAGCGCGAATTAGATGAAATTCAACTATTCAGTAAAAAACTTGAATCAGATTGGACTCAACAAAGAGATGAGTTGAATCAGGCGCTTTCAGTGGCCAAGGCCGACTCGGAAAAATTAGAATCCGATTTGGAGCAGATAGAAAGCGAATATGATGATTGGCAATCGCAGGATATTGAAACCCTACAGAGCAATTTACAACAACTGCCGCAATGGGAAAGCGAATTAGAGACATCATCAACCCGATATACCCTGCTGACTGAGAAACATCAAGATGTTGAAGCCAGTTTCAATAAACGGGTAGCGCAAATCAGTGAAAAATTAAATGAAGAGCTTGAGGGGTATTCTGAAGAGAAAAGCCTTTTACAAGATAAGTTGTCTGAACAAAAAAGTCAGGAACAGCTTAAATTACAGCAGATCCGAGATGACTATCAAGGTCAGCTTAGAAGTGTTGAATCAGAGTATCGACAAAGAGCGGATGAGCTCAAAACACAGTATACCGAAATAACTGCTGCCCTTAAAAATGCAGGGTTCGACGAGTTTGAACAAAGTCAGTTAGATATTCTTGATGCCACCTTAAAAGAAGCCGGTATCGCTGAGGATGCAGCTCGAGAGAAACATCGAAAAGCACAACAAGAATTTGTTCAGGCAAGTCAATTGCGGGTTAAAGCGAATGCAGTCCTTGAAGAAACCCGTCGCAGTCAATTAGAAGCGCAGCACCAGTTAGACAAAATCGAAGGTATTCTTTATCCAGGTGAAAACAGTTTATTGGAATTTCTCCGCAAAGAGCGACCAGATTGGCAAGATAACCTTGGTAAGGTCTTGCATCCAGAGCTATTTAAACGCAAAGATTTAAAACCAAGTGTAGGCGACGACTCTACTAGCATTTTTGGGATTAAACTGGATTTACATGCAGTTGATATGTCGGAATTCGCAGAAACTGAAGTTCAACTTCAGCAAAAACTCAGCGATGTTCAACAAATTCTTGACCAAGCCATTGCTAATCAAAATGAAGCTGAACTTGATTTAGCCAAGGCCAGTGAAGAGGTTCGTAATAAAGAACTGGCTCAAGCGAAAACCGAAAGCGCCTGCAAAACCGCTGAAGCGACTCGCAGACGGGCGCAACAAGATAAAGATCAGGTTCAGCAAGAATATGCTCATGCTTTATCCCAGCGTAAGTTACAAAATAAGAAACGCTTGAGCAATATCCAAACTGAGCAATCAAAGTGCAAGACGCAACACGCTGAAGCCATTGCTGAAGTCAAAGATCAGCAGCGAGAAGCCGAAACTGAGCATCAATTCCATTGGCAACAGCTTATCCAAGATATTCAAACTAAAATATCTATTGTCGACAGCCATATCAAAAAAGCCAAACAAGTCGCCGCGGAAGACAAACAAAAAATTGAGCAGTGGAAAGAAGATGAGCTGAATAACCGAGGCGTTGATGTTGACGATATCGGCACCTTGCAAAAACGTATCAAACAATTGCAAAAAGATATCACTTACACAGACACTCACCGTCACAAAGTGAAAGATTACCAACGTTGGTACGACACTTATTTTGTTGGCTATAAAGTGACTTGGCAGCAAAACCTAACGGCGGCCAAAAAAGCCGCAAGCAAAGCGGAACGTTTGTTAAATCAGAAACAAGCTGATTTCAAACAACAGCGTCAGAAAAGTAAAGACCAACAAGCTCAGCTAGAGCAAGATTTGCGAACTGCACGAGAGCAGCATATTGATGTACAGAGCATCAATCGCAGTTTAGGTAAACTCAGACTGGTTAAAGCGGATCAAAACAGTCCATCAAGCAAGTCAGCTAAACCGGATACGGTGAATATTGGACAGCGTATATCTGAAGGACAAGAATTACTGCAAACCCGAGATCGTTTATTGGGTGATATCAAGGTGTATGTGGAACACTTTGACCAGCTGATTGCTGCACAATCGGGAACCGGTTTGGCCGATATTTGGGAGCGCTCCAGAGATGAATGCGCGGTGGTAAATGACCAAGGAATTCGCAATATTGATCACCGCAGAATGGTAGTGCATCTGGCCCAGTTATTAAATGAAGTGGTTCCACAAAAACTCCACGGATTACGAGAACAAGGTCGAATTTTTGGTGCCGACTTAACCCAGTACTATAATGTGCTGGAAGATATCGATAAACGTATCGCCAGCCAAAGTAAACGAATTAGTAAAGAAGTCGATGAAGAATTGTTTCTCGATGGAGTCTCTGATTCAGCCGTAAAAATTCGCTCGCGTATTTCAGAATTAGAGTTTTGGCCTGAGTTAGCCCAATTCAATAAGCTTTATCAGGCTTGGATGAAAAGTGGTGCCGTTGAGCTGCCAGATGATGAATATGCGCTGAGCATGCGTAAAGTCTTGGATATTCTTGGTCGCGCCGCCTTAAGCGGCGGGATCAGTAAATTATTAGATATTGAGCTGCACATCAAAGAAGGTAATTCTAATCTGGTTATTCGAACGGACCGTCAATTAAATGAGTCTTCCAGTCATGGTATGGCGTACTTAATTTTATGTAAATTCCTATTAGCCTTCACTCGATTATTACGAGGGGATGCAGATGCCACTATTCACTGGCCCATCGATGAATTGGGTACTTTGCACCAAAGTAATGTGAAGAAAATTTTTGATGCTTGCCAGAATAATAATATCTCTGTGGTTGGCGCATTCCCTAACCCTGAATCGGAAGTATTAACCCTGTTTGATAATCGCTATTTGATTGATAAAACCACACGAAAACTACAGGTGGTTCAACCCAAAGTCAGTGCTATAGCCGAACATATCCAAAAACGTAAACAAACTGAGCAAGGAGTTAACCCATGATTAGCGAACAAGGCCGCATTCTAGAAAGTTTGTTATCTGGGGCGTTTATCTGTCAGGTCAGTGATGAAGATGCTTGGCGATTCCTAAAAACCTCAGGCAATAGCGATAAAATTGAAACCCAGTTGAATATGTTGAACCGCACGTTGGCCAGCGCTGCAGAAGGGGAGGTTTATTACGCTGCTTATCAAACCTTGGGCGATAATGAGCGCAAAGTGCTAACTGGTCAATTTCAGGATATTTCCAGTCATTTAGTGCCCTTGGTTGAATGGTTATTGTTAGTTCAACAAGCCAGTGGAACTGATGTGCCCGTCACTCAGGGAACGGCTATTCGATTAGCTGAAATCCAACTGACCATTGAAGATACGCCAGCTTTTGCTGAGCAATTAGCCAAAATTTCCCATTACAAATTGTTTGGTTCTACCAGCGTATCGGTCGATGGCCAGATTAAACAGGTGTTTAAGCGTCTAACCGATTTGGGATATATGCTACGACCTAATCAAGACAAACAAATCTTCATTGCCACTGGGAAAGTGGAATACCTATATGAAGTGATTAAATTTATCGACGAAACCGAATCATTGTCTTTGTCTGAGCAGGCAGAAAGCGCAGTGCAGCAGGGAAGCCTGATATGAACCAAAATCTACATCAGGCCGGAGTAAAGCTTCTTAATGCGCTAAGTAGACATGCTGATCTTCTGATGCAGGTTTATTTGTCGGGTACTGTGGATGAAACCAAATTCAGCCCGAAAATTATCGACAGTTTAGTGCAAATGGGGATTTTATGGCGTCCTGACGCTGACGCAGATTTACGTCTGAAAAATGCGGTACGACAATTACTCGAAGGCAGTTTACATGATGAACGAAATCGTCAAATAGACGCCAATATTGGCTCAGCGCTGAAGGGGCTTAAAACCTTAGCTGACCATTATAAAGAAGCGTTACAACATCAACGATTTACCGAAGCCAATGCGCATCTTTCAGATTTAACTGAGCATGTTTACGCGTTGACTGAATCACTCGAAAATAATGTGAGGGTGCTGTTTAGCCGAATCAACAATGAGTTTGGTTACGTATCTTCCATTGATGCCAAGATCCGTGAAAATCAGTTGGCACAATCGCAAGTATCCGAGTTATTGGGCGAATTGGAAATGTTCCAATTTGATGAGTTAAGTGAAATTGCTGCCAGTAATCGTGAATTACGTCACTTATTAGTTGTTACCTTACAACACAGTTTTTCCCGTGTAACCCAAGAGCTCTCCATTGTACAAGCTCGATTGTTGTCATTGTTAGGTCGTTTCAGAGAGCTACGGGGACGCACGCGTTTACTCAAAGGCTTTTTATTGCACATGGAACATTCGCCGACATTTGTACCGGTGAATTATTGTGGACTATCTCAAGTGCCGATGTTGTTTAATCAGGCTGAAGCGGTGATTAAACCTGCTGCGGCGGATGTAACGCGGGTTGAACATGAACAAGAATTACAAAAATTAGTCAGCGCAATTAAAACCCTAAATCGTCCACCGAAGGCGTATCAACCAGAGCGGGCTGCCCACCAAATTCATGTTGAAAAGCAAAGTGAAGTAGAGTTTGCTGAAGATAAGCTTAAAAAAGCGGTAGAAGGTTACTTCTGTCAGGTTATCGATACCGGCGAGCGATTAACAGCCCTAGAATATTATCAACAGCACGAATTAGAGTTCGATACCGAAGCTTGGTTGTATCAAGTTATTGGTGGTTATCAAGGGTTAACCTCAGAAGAACAAGCGTATTTTGCGATTGAACAAAGCGGAGAACTCCATCCTATTTATAATGGAAACTTTATTATTCGCGATGTTGAGTTGGGATTAAGATAACGACTTCACCGGTCGCAATTTATGACGACCTGTGAAGGCATATGTTGTTGCCTAGAAAAACGCGCTAGGGCATGACTTTCATAAAGTTGTTAAATTTATCTTGGCTTTTAACCACCCAGTCTGGAGGTGATTCACCGCTTCCGGCCAACTTGAGATTAGTATGTTGACTGGCGACTTGCTCAACAATTGCCATTTGTTGCTCGGTGGCATCCACGAAAAATATGTGTTTTCCTTGTTTTAGCAATTTTTGAAACTGTCTAAATTGATAATTCGGCACTTGGATGCCAATAAGTCCGCCTTCCCATGTGCAAAACCCCAGTATTACCACCGCAAGAAAACCAAAGGGGATCCATCCTGCAGCCGTGAGATGCCAATTCATGCTATACGCCAATAACAAAACCAAGGCTGCGCCAATTGCGCCAACCACAGCTCCTAATTCGGTGGATCGTACAACATCTTTTTTCAACACGGATTCAATGGCATGTAAATGATGTTTTTCAACTTCAGCATCATTTTCACTTAACACATGCAATTGAGGTGTACTCAATCCTTTGTCTTCAAGTTCACTTTGGATAATACGTAGATCATTCAAGTCATCACTTATGTAGTATTGTCTTTTCATCTCAAGTACCCTTTTACTGTCTCGTTGTTTCTAATGCACTAGAACAATATTAGTACACAAAAACACTTTATTGTTTATTTTTTGTTCGATTTGGTCTGTTGCTTCCATGTCAGCACCAACTGATTCCATGTTGGAATTGTTGTTAGAAAAACCAAAATCTTAGCCAAGATCAAAACCAAGAGAGAATATTTATGAGTTTGTTGGGTTCTACAATGATTTTTTTGGCCGCAGCTGTGGTGGCAGTACCTATCTTCAAACGTTTGAAATTGGGAGCAATATTAGGTTACTTAGTGGCGGGTATGGTCATCGGCCCGTCGATTATGGATTGGGTTTCTAAGCCCGAGACAATTTTACATTTTGCGGAACTCGGTGTCGTATTCTTACTGTTTATTATCGGCTTGGAGTTAGAGCCCAAAAAACTCTTAAAAATGCGTGATCAGATTGTTTTTACAGGGGGCGGACAGTTATTTCTAAGTGCTAGTTTCATCGCGATATCGGTGAAGTATATTGTCGGTACGGACTGGACGGCAGCCATAGTGATAGGCTTGGCCGTTGCGCTTTCTTCTACCGCTTTTGCTATTCAATTGATGGAAAATCAAAATATTTTAAAGACCCCACCAGGTCAAAAAGGTTTTTCAATCTTATTGATGCAAGATTTGGCTGTGATTCCCATTCTGCTGTTAGTACAAAGCCTTTCCACTGTGCCTGATGTCGATTCCCCTGCGTGGTGGGTAAGCATCTGTGCAATTGTGGCAGTGCTGATTATTGGAAAATTTCTGATCAATCCATTTTTGCGACTGATTTCCCACTGGGGTAATGCCGAAATCATGACCTCTGCCGCGTTGTTAATTGTTATCGCGACTGCGCTAGGTATGCAAGAAGCAGGGTTGTCGATGGGAATGGGCGCATTTGTGGCTGGGATGCTACTTGCTAACTCAAGCTTTAAGCATCAATTAGAAGCGGAAATTGAGCCGTTCAAAGGTTTGTTGTTAGGTCTGTTCTTTATCGCTATTGGTATGAATTTAGACTTAGATTTGTTTTTCGATAATCCACTGGTAATTATTGCCGCCGCGTTAACTCTGATTGCGATTAAAACAGCCATTATTTTCAGCATTCTTAAATTTTCGAAACAAAGTACAACTGACTCGATGCGCATTGCATTGATGCTCTCTCAGGGGGGCGAATTTGCCTTTGTGGTTATGGGAGAGGCGAGCCTAGCAAACCTAATAGCACCCACCCTAGCTAGTCAGGTTACTTTGGTGGTAGGCGTTTCTATGGCGTTAACTTCACCATTAGTGATTTTACACAGTATTTGGTTCAACAGTCGTAACTGTCCAGCGGTATACGATTCGCAAACCGACACCGACGAGCCGCGGGTTATTATTGCTGGATTTGGGCGCTTTGGTCAGGTAACTGGGCGTATTTTAGCGGCCAATAAAATCCCGTTCACAGCATTGGATAAAGATGCAGAACACATCGCCTTTGTTAAAAAATTCGGCAACAAAGTGTTTTATGGTGATGCCACTCGATTAGATTTATTAAAGATATCGGGGATAGAGCAAGCGTCTATATTATTGATTGCTATCGACAATGAAGTTGATACTTTCAAAATTGTCGCGTTGGTCAGTGAGCAATTTCCCCATGTGAAAATGGTGGTCAGAGCCCGCAACCGTAATGCGGTAATGCGCTTGTCTAAAGTTGAAAACTTACACTTTGTTAGGGAACTCTTTTGGTCTGGGTTACGGGCCGCTGAAAAGGTGCTAGAAGATTTTGGGTTTGACAAAAAACAGGCTGCGCATATGTGTGACATATTCGAAAAGCATGATGAAAAAATTCTCAAAGAAGTTATCGACGCAGACTCTGATTTAGATGAACTGATTCAATTAAGTAAGAAGGGCCGGGCTGATTTGGAAACTTTATTTGCCAATGATATTAAACAGATCGGTGGTAACTAGATAAAAGTAGCGACTCTGAGCAGTAGTGTAACAAAAATGTCATCTTAACAGCATAGGCTTAGCGGCCGGCAATATGTACTTGTTTATGGCATTTTGTGCCTGCATTTTTTTCATCTTACAGCTCAAGGTAATCGCTAGTGTTTGAATTCTTCTATTTGAATATACGAAATAAGTTACTCTTTCTTATTTGTTCTATTTTATTGATAATTTTAGTCGCGGTGTATATTGGACTGTCTTCGCTAAACTCAGTGACGCAGGAATATTCCGCGACCGTCAATCAAGAAGTGACCAATATCACCCATGTTTCTGGGCTAAATGTGCGTTTTAAAACGCAAGTACAAGAATGGAAAAACACCTTAATAAGAGGCAAAGACCCAGAGCAACTTGAAAAATATTGGGGCCGATTTGTTGAAAATGGGCAAACTATTGTCACCCAATACAGCAATATTTTAAACAATATGTCTGAGCAACATCCTGCATATTCTCACGTCAAAGACTTTTCAGTTAGCTATCCGAAAATGCTCCAAGCCTATGAGTCTGGTTATGATGCGTTCTTAACTTCCGGCTTTGATATTGGCGTAGCTGACAACAGTGTCAAAGGCATTGATAGAGCACCCACTGAGAGCTTAAATAACGCTGTTGAAGCAACTAACCAATACGTTTTAGGTTTGAAAAAGCAAATTGAATCCCGGGCCAGTTCCGTATTTATTTATACCAATGTGATTATCATTGTGACGATTTTAATCTGTATTTTAGCGGTTTCTTGGTTTATCAATGCCAGCGTATTAACTCCTTTAAATCGCTTAACCGATGTTTCAAAACAAATCGCTTCAGGTGATTTCACCGGCGAGATTGAAAGTACCACCAGAGATCAAATTGGTCTGGTTACCGATAATGTGAAACTTATTCAAAATGACTTGAGCAAAATGCTAAGTCGAATTCTCGGAGAGTTAAAAGAGCTCGGTGAAATCATTAATAACTTGGTTGAAGGGTTCCAAACCGTAAAGCATGGTTTAAAAAGCCAAGTTGATTTGACTCAGAAAACCAATGATCGTGTTGAGCAATTAACCCAAACTGGGAATGACATTGATGGGGCCATTAAAAAAGCATCAAAATTTGTCGCGTCATCTACAAAAGAAGCCGATCAAGGGCGAACGGTGTTTAAACAGAATGTGATGATTAGCCAAAGCGTGATGGACGCAACTAATTATGCTTCTGATATTATATCAACACTGAAAAAAGACTCTGATGATATAGGCGACGTGGTAAATGTGATCAACAGCATTGCTGATCAAACCAATTTACTGGCATTAAATGCTGCCATAGAAGCGGCTAGGGCTGGAGGCGCTGGCAGAGGTTTTGCTGTTGTAGCGGACGAAGTGCGTAACTTGGCAAATAAAACCCAGCAATCTACTCAACTTATTTCGCAAAATGTACAAAAACTCCAAAATGCCGCAGATGAAGCCGTCTCTGCTATGGCTCAAGGCAAAATCCAAGCCGCAGACGGGCTGCACCAAGCAGAGTCTTCGTTAGGAATTATTGATGCATTGAGTCAATCTTTTAGCAAAATTCACGATTTGAACTTACAAGTGCAAGATGCAGTAGGCTTACAGCAATTGCAAAACAGCAACGTCAACAATGACATTTCAGAAATTGTTGCCTTGAGTGAAAGCTCTCAACTTGCGGTAAACCGAATGGAAGACGCATCAAAAGTACTGTCCTCGATATTCGAAAGCATTCACCTTGCGACCCGAGATTTTAAAACGAAAATTTAAAATCAAAAGAGTCAGATACGTTGAAGCATCAAAGGTGGCAGAGCTGCTGAAATGAATGGTTCTTCCAGTTGTTTGGTTAATTCTTTTGGTAATTCTCAAGAGCTTAGACAATTTCCCTGTCCATATGTCCGCACCAACCACAGACTAGCAATAGGCAATAACGTTAAGCTGTACAATAAGTTATTGGCTGTGATAAAACATAAAAGATATAGAAAGCCGAAAATAGTTTGTGTTTAAACATGGGGTTATTCGGCCAAATACTATAATTATATGTCATAGAGGGAATATGCAAAAAATCCTACCCGATGAAAAAAAGACGGTATCAAATTGTTGTTCGATGCTTTCAAACATATGACGACACTTTCAACCGGCTCTATTTTACTGCTGGCTACTTTTTTACGGAATATTGAGTACGGAGAACATTCTTCTTTTTTCGCTGTATGTTCTGTTAGTTTTTTCCTCTTATCGATTCTTTGTTCAGTCATTATTCTTATTTTATTGCCAAAAATTATTGGGGCGGCTGATCAAGATCAAGAATTAACAGGAAAGGTTTTTATGAGATCTGCTGGGGTGGCTGCAGTTTCATTTTTTATCGGTATTTTGTCACTTGGTATATTTGTAATTTTAAATATAGGTGGTATTCCAAATGCCACATTATAAATTAATTATTCATATCTTGCTCCTCTCCCGTAGTAGTGGTCACCACCTCATTACAGTGAGAACGTTAAAATGTCCCAACCTAGGAAAACTTGGATTTACCCAGATAGTTTAGAAATAGAGGCAATTAAATTAAGTTTAAGAGTCGATCTTATGTCTAAGGATAGTTTTAGTTCTTGGTTTGAAACTCTAAACCTCGTTTCCCAAACTCCAATTGCCAAATTCACTTACCCCCAATCATTCCTTCTCTGCAATATCACCCGATTCCGCCAATAAAAACGCCACTAAGGTTTTTCCGGCATCACTAATGTGGGCTTCTAATAGGCTTTTAGCGTGCTCGGTGTCTTGGTTCTCTATTGCTTTGAGTATGTTGTAGTGGTCTTGTTGGCTGGTTTTCAGATAATTCAGCTGTTGGTTGTGATAACCAATATATCTGCCACATAGTTGATGCAAACTAGCGATAGTATTAAACAGAGTGGGGCGGTTTGCTTGTTCGTAAAGACAGGCATGAAATTGCCAATTCAACTCACCGTGTTCTTCGATGCTTAGCTGTTCTTGAGAATCAATGGCTTGCAAATAGTCGCGGGCTTTGCCGATGGTTTGTTGGTTAAGGTTGGGAATGGCATATTGCAAAATTAGCGGTTCGAGGTATTTTCGCATTAAATATAGATCTTCAGCTTCTGTGGCATTTAACTCGGGGATCATCACCCCACACTTACCACAGCTGGTGAGCCAACCTTCATTTTTCAATCGTTGCAGTACATCTCTAATAGGGATGCGGCTAATATTGTAGCGTTTAGAAAGTGCTTCTTGCTTGAGTGCTTGGGCAATCGGTAGTTTGTTTTCTCTTATATCCAATTTAATTTGATTGTAGAGCATTTGTGCTTGTTGTTTTGTCATCTCAATTACACTCTTTTAGTTAGATGCAGAGCTAACATACCTACCACTATCCCCCAAAATGCAGAGGCGACGCCAAAAAAGCTGATACCCGAGGCTGTCATTAAAAAGGTTAAAACGGCCGCTTCTCTTTCTCTATCATAATCTAATGCGGTTTTTAAACTCGCGGCTATGGCAGTTAGCAGTGCTATCCCTGCTAAACCGGCAATGAGTGCCTGTGGGAACGCGGCAAATAAGCCCACCACCGCAGTCCCTAACACCCCAGCAATTATATTGAATATGCCCACAGATATGCCAGCAATATAGCGTTTATCTGGCGAAGGGTGAGACTCTTCATTGGTACAAATAGCAGCGGTGATGGCGGCGATACTAAAGGTGAAACCACCAAAAGGGGCAAATAAAAGGGTGGTGATCCCCGTGGTGGTGATGATTGGCGAAATGGGTTGTTGCTCGTATCCACTACTCTTTAATATGGCCACGCCAGGCAGGTTTTGTGAGGTCATGGTAATTATAAACAGTGGTAAGCCAATGCCGATCATTGACGCTAAAGAGAAACTTGGTGACACCCAAACAGGTGTGGCAAATTCAAAGGAAAGACTCTGTGTTTCAATGGTTTGATTAAAAATGCAAAAGATTAAGCCAATTAATAATACAAGGGGAATGGCGTATCTTGGAATAAAGCGTTTGGCCAATAAATAAACTACTAACATGGTAATAATTAACGCTGGTTGTTGGTCTATTGCAGCAAATAATCCGAGCCCAAATTGCATTAAAATACCGGCTAACATGGCAGATGCGACAGAAAGCGGGATGAGTTTAACCAGTTTATTAAAAATGCCAGTCACCCCCACTAAGGTAATCAGGACACCCACCATTAGAAAGGTACCTGTTGCGGTGGCTATATCACTATTCATCACAGCTGTTGCCAGTAAGGCGGCACCCGGTGTAGACCAAGCAATAATAAGTGGGCGTTTGTACCAAAGTGATAACCCTAGGGTGCTCAGCCCCATGCCTAATCCTAATGCCCATACCCAAGATTCCAGTTGCTGATTGTTCGCTCCTGATGCAATGGCTGCTTGAAAAACTATCGCCATTGCACTTGCAAACCCGACTAAAACGGCAATGAAGCCGGCAATAAAAGCAGATAAAGAACTGTCTTGAATGATTTTATGAAACATAAATGTATACAAATTTATAAATGTATACATTTTATACGTGGGTTTTGCTCACAAGGGAAGTTGTATTTCGCACTTTTCGAAAAAATAACGTTATGATTGCTCTACTTCACCTAATCCGTTTTGGTAAGGTGGGGCTCTGAATAAACGCGTTATATAAAAACTAGCTAAAAATCATCTGAGCAAAAATAAGGTTGTAAACAATCATGCAAATACAAAAAGAAACCATCGATTTAAACACCGCCACGGGCAAAATGCGTTGTTATATTTATCGTCCATGTGACGAGGGCGTGTATCCATCGATTATTTTTTATTCAGAGATTTTTCAGCAAACAGCGCCCATAAGTCGATCCGCGGCAATCATGGCCTGCCATGGTTTTGTGGTCATTGTGCCTGAGGTTTTTCATGAGCTTAATCCTGCTGGAACGGTATTAGAATATGACGATATTGGCAAAGATAAAGGTAATGAAGATAAATCCAAAAAACCCTTGATAGATCACGATAGCGATACTCTAGCTATGCTGGATTTTATTCACTCAGCTACTTACTGCTCTAACGCGGTCGGCGCAATGGGAGTATGCATCGGCGGGCATCTGGCCTATCGCGCGGCGCTTAACCCTGCCATAAAAGCGGCATTTTGTTTGTACGCTACTGATATCCATAACAATGCTTTGAGTGCTGAACCGGAACAGCAAAGTCTGGCTAGAATGGCAGATATAAAAGGCGAAATTCACTTCATTTGGGGTAAACAAGACCCTCATGTGCCAAATCAAGGAAGGCTCACCATTTACCAGCAATGCATCGCAACTGGGATTAATTATCAGTGGTGTGAAGTCAATGGTGTGCACGCGTTTATGCGAGACGAAGGTGATCGTTATGACGGTGCTTTAGCTTTACAAATGTATCAACAAGCGGTTGCCTTATTTCAGCGGGTACTGCATTGACGGCTATTTTAGGGTTGTTTTTCGGTTATAAACTTTAGATACTCAAAGGGTACTTTTTTACTATTGTATTGAGCAGTTTCGGTTTGCACCAATACACTGCGCCAACTTTATCAAACTCACAACTCAAAAAGAGATGACAATGTCACAAGCTATATGGATTCAAGCTCTCCGAACAGTGCCTCAGGTTGATAAAACATGCTGGGATGGTTTAAATATATTGACTAAATGGCTGGTGGCGAGCCGCTTTTCAGTCACAATCATGAGTTTTACCTCTGCCATTATTGGCATTTTGTTGGCATTGAGTACTGCTACGGTGGATTTTGGCTTAGCTGTTTTATGTATTATAGGTTTAGTGTTGGCTCATGCTACCAATAACTTGCTGAATGACTACACAGATTCGGCTAGAGGTGTGGACAAAGGAAATTACTTCCGCACCCAATATGGTACTCATGTGTTAGAAAGTGGACTGTTAACCAAAAAGCAGTTGATGGGATACATCTCAGTAACTGGCGCGTTAGCCCTTGCATGTGGGTTTGTCATCATTTATCTGCGCGGCATTGATGTACTGTGGTTACTGCTCGCAGGTGCGTTTTTTGTGCTGTTTTACACTTGGCCGTTGAAAAAACTGGCGTTAGGAGAGTTATCGGTATTAATTGTTTGGGGGCCATTAATGGTAGGGGGCTCTTATTATGTCAGCAGTGGACAGTGGAGCGTAGCAGCCATGTTAATTGGTACTTTGTATGCGTTAGCACCCACGGCTGTTATTTTTGGTAAACATATCGATAAAATGGATATGGATAAAAGCAAAGGCATTTATTCATTACCAGTATTATTAGGTTCTACTTACGCAAGAAAAGCCGTTCAATTTATGTTGTTGTCTCAGTATTTTCTGGCCGCGTATATTTATTTGAGTGGTTATATTGGTATCAGTATTTTGGTCTTGTTATTGGCCGTACCTACCCTTATCCACACATTCAAAGTGTTTAATCACGAGCGGCCAACTAGCATGCCTGATGGCTTTCGAAAAGAAGTCTGGCCGCTATGGTTTGCGCCTAACGCGTTTCAATATACACGTAAGTTCAGTTTGTTTTTCTTAGTGATGTTAATACTTGAAAATATTATTGCGGGTTTCAATTTATAAGCGATTAGACCTAAAAAAAGGCCCTTAAGCAATCACACCCGTTAGCCAAATTCCAAGGGTTAACACGCCTATTAAACTGGCAACACCATAACAAATCACTTTGATGAGTCCATGGTGTTGCACTTTTAGGTCGTGTAAACCGTGGCGAATCCGGTGCGCTGCATGGAAGCTTGGCAAAATGATAAAGGCGCCGCTAAACATCAGTCCCCAAAAACTGAAAAACCAATTATGAGCTTGCGAATAGCTAAATTCGATCAGTCCTATAGGTTGCAGTAGACCGAAAAATAGGATTGCCGCGGGAATAAATACTGCAAAACAAACACCGCCAGCGCTGAATAATGCCCACCACACAGGTTCACTACTGCGCTGGGGTTTTGAAGAGGTATTTGTCTCTTTCATAGGTGTTTGAACATTCATAAACTTCCCCAAAATAACCAGCTAAATAAAACGATGACTGATAGTACGCCAGCCCATTGCCCTGCTATTAACAAATTGGCTGGTACGCTTATTTGACCAATACGAATCGGCATGACTCTCGGAAATAACTGAAAGAACGTCCATGCGTGAAATAGACTGGCAAACAAGGCTAATGCGTTTAGGGCTAGCACCCAAGGTTGGCCCATTGCGGTTTGCCAGTTGGTCCATTGACTTTCACCTTGCCATAAACAGTAAACGCCAGAGACTAAACACAAGATAAAAAACGTGAGGGGCAATACTGTCGCTTCGCGCAACATATAAGCTTTAAACTCATTGTGTTTTAACCACCAGGTTCGAGAAAGCGTTGTGCGATAAGTCATAAATTCCCCTTAAATAATTGGATAATCATGTCTTTAGCTGATTCAACTTTTGATTGATTGACTGCTGCCGCGGGATCTACATTTTTCGGACAGACTTTTGAACAAAAGCCGACAAAGGTGCAGCTCCACGCGCCTTCCTCGGTATTCAATAAAGGCATTCGTTGCGCTTTTCCATGATCACGACTATCTAGGTTATAACGATGTGCTAGGGTAATCGCTGCAGGCCCTAAAAATTCAGGATTTAAGCCAAATTGTGGGCAGGCCGCGTAACATAGTCCACAGTTGATACAATCGGAAAACTGCTGGTATTTGGCCATTTGCGCGGGCGTTTGTCGGTTCGCTTCAGTGGGGTTTTTATCATCGGCAATAAGATAGGGTTTGACCGCTTCTAGGTGAGTTAAAAACGCATCCATATCCACTATTAAGTCCCGCTCTACCGGCAAATGGGCTAGCGGTTCTATGACTACTTCGTCGTGGTAGTCACGTAAAAATACTTTGCAGCCTAGTTTCGGAACACCGTTGACCATAAGTCCGCATGAGCCACAAATCGCCATTCTACAAGACCAACGAAAGCTCAATGAAGGATCTAGCTCTTCCTTGATGTAATTGAGGGCATCAAGCACCGAAGTGCTGTCGTCAACGGGAACGTTAAATTGTTGAACAAAAGGGCTTTGAGATGTTTCTGGTAGATAGCGAGCTATACTGATCGTTTTCATGATGAGACTCCTTTGCCTGCATCACCATAGGCTCTTGCTGCTGGTGGTAATAACGAAATATCAACCGGCTGCCAAGCTAAATGCGCATCACCATTGGCTTGATAATAAACCAGACTATGTTGTAAATACTGCTCATCGTCACGCTGGGTGCAACCTTCATCAAGGCGCTGGTGAGCACCTCTAGATTCACGGCGCAATAACGCCGCTAAGCAGGTTGCTTCAGCCACATCTATACCAAACCCAAGCTCGATACACTGCAATAGCTCGGTATTGTAGCCAAGGCTTTTATCTGCGATTGTTATTTGTTGATAGCGTGTTTTGAGCTCTCGGATGGTGTTCAGCGTTTGCTGTAATCCTGCTTGATCGCGATAAATTCCACAGCCTTGTTCCATGGTTTTTAATAACTCCCGTTTTATCGCTACCCAACTTTCTCGACCTTGTTGATTACGCAATGTGGTTATACGTTGTTGTTGAACTTCAAACTGAGCTTCTAAATCAGCTGAGGGCGTGAGTTCTCGCTTTTGACTAAATGCTACCGCTTGCTCGCCGGCTAGACGGCCAAATACCAATAACTCACTGAGCGAATTGGAACCTAAGCGGTTAGCCCCATGCAGGCCAACCGAAGCACATTCTCCGCCGGCAAAGAGTCCTTTTATTGAGGTTTCACACTTGGCATTGGTGGTGATCCCGCCCATGGTGTAATGCACCGCAGGGCGCACCGGTATAGGCTCCTTGACTGGGTCTACATTGACATAGGATTTTGCCAGCTCACATATAAAGGGAAGGCGTTCGTGTAAGTAGGCTTTTCCGAGGTGCCGTAAATCAAGATAGACAACGTCACTGTCGCCGAAGCGGCCAGTACGTCCTGCCTGTTGTTCATGCCAAAACGCCTGTGACAGTTTGTCTCTAGGCCCCAGTTCCATGTATTTATTTTTAGGCTCACCTACAGGTGTTTCCGGACCTAAACCGTAATCTTGCAGGTAACGGTAGCCCTGTTTGTTGAGCATTAAGCCACCTTCACCACGTGAGGCTTCAGTAATCAGTATTCCTGAACCTGGCAGGCCGGTGGGATGGTATTGCACAAATTCCATGTCGCGCAGCGCCACACCATGACGATAGGCAAGTGCCATACCATCACCGGTTACAATGCCACCATTGGTGTTGAAGCGAAATAGTCTTCCTGCACCACCGGTTGCCAAAATAACCGATTTAGCTCGAATAAAATGCAATTCACCTGTGGCGATTTCCAAGGCGACAATGCCCGAAATTTGTTCATCATTGACTAACAAATCGAGCACAAAAAATTCGTCTAGACGCTGGATTTGATTAAAGCGTAAGGAGGTTTGAAATAACGTATGTAACATGTGGAAGCCGGTTTTATCGGCTGCAAACCAAGTGCGTTCTATTTTCATGCCGCCAAAGCGACGAACTTGCACTGAACCATCTTTTCTGCGGCTCCAAGGGCAACCCCAGTGTTCCAATTGCACTAATTCTTGATGAGCATGGCGCACGAAGTAATCGACTACAGATTGCTCTGCTAACCAGTCACCACCTGCGACAGTGTCTTCAATGTGCGCGGCAAAACTATCATCTTCACGGGTAACGGCCGCTGCTCCACCTTCTGCCGCAACAGTGTGCGAGCGCATAGGATAAACTTTGGAAACTAAACCGATACTTAAATTAAGACCGGCTGCTTGTGCCTGCTCAGCTGCAGCAATACTGGCTCGTAACCCCGCACCGCCACCTCCAACGATAAGTACATCATAATCTTGGTATTTCATTTGGTCCCATTCCCTATAGATTTGTTATCCAACCCAAAACAAGTATTCGCTAAAAGGTGATATCTCTAGGTAGATAATATAACCATAAATAAACTGTGGTTAATACTGTTAAACGACTAAATAATGACCTTGATCAATTAATTTTATTTAGTGGTCTTGTTTAGGGGCATTATGTGGGGGAGGAGACTGGGTGTTTTTGGCAGACCGCGATCATAATGAACAAAGCAAGCCATAGCTTGCTCGTTGTTTAACTCATTTTCTTTAACCAGCTCAGTGGAGCTATGCTCAAAATTGGCCGAATGACTGCCCAAGGCCATTTAGGCACGTAGCTGTTTGCGCCTTCTTTTTCTATCTCTTTGATAATTGCTTTACAGCCGGTTTCTGTATCTACAATAAAGGGGACTTTTTTAACTTTTTCGTTAATTTCACTTTTGATAAAACCAGGGTGTACGGTGGATACTTTAATGGGGGTATCCAAAACGTCAATTCTGATTCCTTCAGTGAGTGAACTTAGTCCGGCTTTGGTGGCGGCATAAACGTTCATCGCTCTTCGTGCTCCACGAATCGCGCTTATCGATGAAATGGTCACTAAATGGCCGCTATTCTGCTGTCTGAATATTGCCATTGCAGCTTCACACTGTGCTAATGCCGAAACGAAATTGGTGATGGCTGTCTGCTTATTGGCGTGAAAGTATCCCGTACCTATGGCAGCTCCTTTTCCCATTCCTGCATTAACAATCACTCTGTCTAATTGTCCCAATTCTTGATGAAACTCGTTGAATACTTCGAATACCTGTTCATGGTTGTCTACGTCTAGCGATTTGATTGAGACGGTGATATTTGGGTTGATACTGAGTAGTTCTTGTTTTAATGCTTCTAATCGCTCAATACGGCGAGCGCAAAGTGCCAAATTTCGGTTCATTTTGGCAAATTCAATGGCCATGCCTTTACCTAAGCCTGAGCTGGCGCCGGTAATTAATATGTTTTTTCTGCTCATAATTGGCCTATGTTTTTGAGTTTCATGATTAAAAATTATTTATAGGTGATTAAAGATTTATGTTGACCTTCGAAATGACTATGGTCGTTTAAGGTAGACAAAAATACTCTAGATTGGGTATTTACTAACTTAGTAATACCGCAGTTTACCAAGGTCCAATTTACTTGCATTACATTGCTTGGCGGGATTCCTAACAAATATTGACTAACCACCGAAATCGGTCCACCGGAGGTGAAAACCGCTACTTTTTTGGCACCTTTTGCGTTGTTAATCACATTTTCTAACGCACCTTTTATGCGATTCAGGTATCGCTCCCATGACTCGACATATTCCTCACAGTGTTGGCCTGACATCCAGCGATTCATGGCGTCGTTGAATAATTTCTCAAAGGCTGCTTTTGGATTGTTTTGGGTTAATAACCAGTTTTTAACTGAAGGTGCATCAGTAAACTCCGGCCCCATTTGGGCAATTATGTCGTTATGATCGTATTCATTCCAATTGGCATCGAAATTCCAATTCGATTCATCAACTACGGATGACATCCCAGACAAACAATTTTGTAAGGTTTGTTTATGCCGTAACATACTGCCTAAAAACACCTTATCAAAGTCGCCTATCCGAGTCTGTAATGAATTACCTAACAGCTTAGCTTGCTGATGTCCGACATCCGAAAGCTTATCGTAATTTTGTTGGCCAAAAGAGGCTTGGCCATGTCTAATTAAATAAATGGCTGTCAAATTTTATCCTATTAAATCGTTGTTCAAAGCATCAAATAAGCTTGATGGTATCATCAAGCTTATAGCCTAGTGTATTCCCTTAGTATCTTAGATACTTACATTAACCAAGTAGGACAAGCTTACTTGTTCAAGTACTTTTTAAGCTCAATGCGAGTCACCATACCCTGATGCACTTCATCTGGACCGTCTGCAAGTCTGAGTGAACGAGCCCCGGCAGCAAAACGCGCAAGAGGGAAGTCACTGCACATGCCTGCACCACCATGAAACTGGATGGCCATATCAACAACATTTTGCAGCATTCTAGGCACAACCACTTTTATCGCTGATATCTCTGTCATGGCATTCTTTACGCCCACAGCATCTATTTTCCACGCTGCATTTAAGGTTAGCAGGCGAGCTTGATCTATTGCCATGCGTGCTTCTGCAATGCGTTCTTGGTTGCCTCCCAATTTTATAATTGGTTTTCCAAATGCTTGACGTGACTGTCCACGTAAAATGGCCAGCTCAAGGGCTTTTTCCGCCATACCGATAGCGCGCATGCAGTGATGTATGCGGCCAGGACCAAGTCTACCTTGGGCAATAGCAAAACCTTTACCCATGCCCATGATGATATTTTCTTTGGGTACGCGAACATTGGTAAAGTGCATTTCACCATGACCATAAGGAGCATCGTAATCGCCATAAGCGGTTAGCATGCGTTTAATTTCGATGCCTTTAGTATCAAGGGGAACCAATACCATGCTGTGTTGGGCATGCCGGTCATTTTCAGGATTGGATAAGCCCATAAAGACCGTAACTTTGGCATTAGGATGGCCTAAGCCGGTGCTCCACCATTTTTTACCATTAATTACCGCTTCGTCACCGTCTAGCTCTATGGTCGCCGCCATATTGGTTGCATCCGAAGACGCCACTTCAGGCTCAGTCATGCCAAAAACAGAGCGGATTTCGCCAGCTAACAAAGGAGTTAGCCATTTTTGTTTTTGTGCCTCAGAACCAAAATGGTAAAGCACTTCCATATTGCCCGTGTCTGGAGCATTACAGTTAAAAATTTCAGGGGAGAAGGGGACTCGGCCCATTTCTTCAGCTAAGGGAGCGTATTCTAAGCAGCTCAGTCCTTTGCCTAATTTATCGTCCGGTAGAAATAAATTCCAAAGCCCTTGTTTTTTAGCTTCTTTTTTTAAGTTTTCAACATCCGGGTGAAGCTTCCAGTTTTTCCAATCACCAGCGGGATTCATTTCTTCCATTTCCGCGTAGATCTTGCTCTCGATGGGATAAATGTGTTCTTGCATAAAGGCTTTTACGCGAGCAAGGTAATCTTGTGCTTTTTGACTGTGTTCGAAATGCATAATTGTCTCCGAATAATTAACGTGTTTATCTAGCATAAACACTGTTGTCATCTGAATGAAATGAAATATACTTAATTGGTTGTATGAATTTAATTCATGGTGGAGTGTGGCGGAAATAAAGCAAATTCAAAGGTTAGACTTAAATCTACTGAAAGTATTTGAAAGTCTGTATCTGGAACAAAATATGACAAGAACAGCCGATAGGTTGAATATCACGCCTTCAGCAGTGAGTCATGCGGTTAAAAGGTTACGTGATTGTTTGCAAGATCCCTTGTTCGAACGAAGCCAAAATAAAATGATGCCAACCCCCGCATGTAAACGAATGGCGCCGTTAATTATTGATAACTTGAGCCGTCTGAGACAAATTTTGCAGCAGTGGGGGGAGTTTGATCCACTCACCAGTGAACATCACTTTCGCATTGCTATGCATGATGCCCTTGAGCCCACCATTTTACCGAGTATTGCCAAAATACTGTTTGAAAAAGCGCCGAATATTACTTTTGCCAGTGTGAAAGTAGAACGTAATCAGCTGTCTAAAGCGTTAACCTCAGGACAGTTTGATTTGGCCTTTGATATTGCGATGCCACTCAAGCCGCCGATTCGTCATGAAAACGTTCGCAATGATAAATTTATGATTTTGATGGACAGGCTGCACCCCTTGTTTACATCTACTCATATTGATAGCTCTAAGGTGAATAGCGCTGAGGTTAGTAGGGTCGAACTAGATGGCCACGGTCAGGATAGCCTGTTAAAACAGCGTATCAGTCAAGAACAATACTTTTCGGCTGAGCACATTAGCGTTTCACATCGTCCAACCGGAGCCGTTTTAGAAGATTTTATGTTCCAAGAACAAGGTTTTACTCGGCAGGTGTCGGTGCGTTGTCAGAATTATTATGCTGCCAAGGAGATACTTAAAGGGTCGCCATTTTTGTTAACACTGCCTAGTTCTATAGGCGCTCGTTTACTGGACAGTAGTTTGGTATCAGTGGCGGTGCCATTTGACATGCCGCTTATTTCTACCCACATGTATTGGCACCAAAATACAGAAGATGACTTAGCTCTGCGCTGGTTTCGAGAAGCGGTGCATAAAATAATGGTCGATAATAATCAACCTTTAGCCTAAATCCGTAAACATAAACACATAGCTTGGATGAGTCATGCCTGAACCCCTGAAAAATTTATTTAACAATGATCTCATTGCGCATATGGCCAATCATTTTTCAGCGCATTTTGAGGCATTCGATTGTGCGCTTTTTATCGAAGTTGCATCGAAAAATTTGGCCCATTTAGAATTGAAACAACGTTCGAACCAGATCATGCAGGCGATGAAAGATACTTTACCCGATGACTTCGAACATGCCGCTCAGATTATGCGCAAAAGCTTAGCCGCCGAACATAATAGTGATTTATCTGAAAATTCTGACTTGTTACTAGGGTTAAACGGCTGGGCGATAATGCCGATGGCTGAATATGTAGGGGTTTATGGGCAAGAGAACTTTGACACGTCAATGGCGTTATTCCATGCCTTTACGCAACGATTTACGTCGGAGTTTGGTATACGTCACTTTTTGTTGAGCAAACCTGGAAGGACGCTTAGCAAATTAGTTGAATGGTGTGAAGATGAGAGTCACCATGTTCGACGACTAGCCTCTGAAGGCTGTCGGCCGCGTTTACCATGGGGGATGCAACTGCCTATCTTTATTCAAAACCCGCAACCAATAATTGGCTTAGTAGAAAAATTAAAAGACGACAAAGAAGAGTACGTTCGTCGTTCTGTGGCAAATAATTTGAATGATATTGCCAAAGACCATCCAGATTTAGTGGCTACTACGTTGAAAATATGGAGTGAAGGTGCAAATCACAACCGCAAAAAACTCATTCGCCATGCAGGCAGAACCTTGCTTAAACAGGGGCATCCAATAGCGTTGCAAAATCTTGGGTATTTTCCCCCTAAATTGAAATTTGTGAAATTAGAAGTTGAGCAGAATCTAGTTGAATTTGGCTCAAAACTGCATTTTTCGCTGCATTTAGACGGGCAATCGGTTAAAGAACAATTGTTAATGATTGATTTTGCAATCCATCATCAAAAAGCGAATGGTGAACTAAAAGCCAAAGTATTTAAATGGAAAAGTATCACCCTTGAACATGGACAGCCATTGTTACTGGCTAAATCTCATCCTTTTAAGGCGATAACCACCCGAAGGTATTACCCAGGAATTCACAAAATCGAAGTGATAATTAACGGGGTGAGTGTTGCGCTGAAAAGTTTTGAACTAAAAATGGATACCCAGTAGGGGCTCGATTGTTAACTTATTCTATAAGCAGGTACATTCACATCATCTACGCTAACTCCGCGCATTTTCAGTAAACCTAAGTAACGTTCTTCGCCAGTGCTGGAAAATTCAAAAGAAAATTCGGTATACCAATCTAGTTTAGCCTTGTGAAAAATCACTTTGGTTTTGCTTCGCGCAATACTAATTAATTGCAGGCCGTTTATTTCGCAATATTTTTCTAAATAGACTTTCGCTTGTTCTGAAATGCCACGTATCCGCCAAAACTGAAACGCTATCGCTGCGATAATGAATAGAACTAAAATATCTGTGAGATTAAAATTCATTCATTAATCCTAATTTTTATGGGCTGAGAATAGATGCCCGACGGCTATAGATAAGGTTTCAGATTTATTTGGATTTCGTAACATTTGTAACACTTGCTCGCGCAATTCGGGCAATTGTACTAAGTCTTGAAAAATTCCCATAAATAAATCGAAATTGGGATCTGCTTCAGCCACTTTTTCAAAAAAACTAAGTAACTGATTCTGGTTATTCAAATAATGCCAAAGGCGACCTGAAATAATCACCAAGATATTGTGACTATTGGCCATCTCACTCTCTAATACTTTATTAATGGTTGCCGCCACTTGATCTAAGTTAGTTGTCTGCGACAAGGCGCGTAAGCCGTGCTGCCACTTTATTTCATCTTCTGAATGTTGCTTCATCCACGACAAAATGGTTAGCACGCAAGTATCAGGTAGGGGGTAATTCTCCATACTGATCAGTAATTGATACTGCACTTGCTCCGGGAAGTGGGAAAAATGTCGGCATATATTGCTGTGTATTTCTGGTGAGTCTATATCGGCCACTAAATCTGCTAAACCTTGCAGCGCGATACTCTGCCAATCAATCACCATTGGTGAGCTAATATATGCTTTGGCTGCTTCAAAATACTGTGATTTCCCTAAAGATAAAACGCCTCTACTTTTGCTGTTGAAATCCGCTATTTGATTTTGATTAGGAATAAACGAGTAGGGGTTATCAGGTAGTTGACCATTTTTTTTGTCGGCGTTTTCTAATTCAGCGCCTAAAGCATCGACAATTATCTGTAAAAAGTGATTGCGGCAGGCGCTAACAATCAGTCCGTTTTCATCTGTGGGTAACTTCACAAACCATATATACTGTTGCTCGGAGCGGGTTTTATCCCAAAAAACAATTCCAAACCAAGCGTGCTGTGCTCTGGTGTAAGCGGGCTTAATTTGACCATTTTCTTGTTCTAAAAATTGTTGACTAGGAATCTCTCGAATGGTTCTTCCCATATCGAATACGCGATAATCAGTACCTGCGTGGAGTAAAAATTCACTAATAGAAGAAATTTCGTGCTTGCTCATAATCAGTTTAGGGTAATATGTTGAGTGTGCTAAATGTGAAGTTGCAGAGTATATCTTTTTGTGTGGCTATTAAAAAGAAATCACAAATAAATAAGCGACTCAAAATGATTAACCCGTCTAAGGTAGTGCCAAATCAATCGTCATGACAATCCTGCATAATGAATTATTCAAGCATCTAGTGAATTTAGAAATCCTAATGCAACAAGAGCAACTTTGGTCGGATAGTGCGCCCACACAAGAAGCGTTAAATAGTGAACTACCATTTGCGGTTGATACACTCAAAATAGAGCAGTGGTTGCAGTTTGTATTCATTCCCAAAATGAAAATACTAATTGAAACGGGTCAGCCGTTACCTGCATCTATTGCCATTTCTCCAGTGATTCAAATCACACTGAGCAAAGAAACCTTTCCTTTGATCATTGACGCTGTTAAAAAAATAGATTTATTGTTTGATGAAGGTAAGTCGTAGTCATGAGTTTGAGCATTTTATATCAAGATGAATACATAGTAGCAATTGATAAGCCTGCCGGGTTATTAGTCCATCGCAGTATGATTGATCGCCATGAAACACAGTTTGCTATGCAATTACTTCGTGATCAGCTAGGCCAGCATGTTTTTCCTGTTCATCGTCTTGATAAGCCCACTTCGGGGGTGCTGTTATTTGCTTTATCATCAGACATTGCGAGAATCTTAACCGAACAATTCACCCACAAACACATCGCTAAAACATACTTTGCAATTGTGCGTGGATACTGTCCTGATAGCGGCAGAATTGATTATCCACTAAAAGAAAAATTGGACAAAATTGCTGATAAAAAAGCGCGACAGGACAAACCTGCGCAAGATGCTATTACCGACTATCAATGTTTGCACAAATTTGAGTTACCCTTTGCAGTTGGTCGTTATCAAACTGCTCGTTATTCACTCGTTAAACTGCATCCTTTGACTGGCCGAAAACATCAGTTACGTAGGCATATGGCGCATATTCGTCACCCGATAGTTGGCGATACTACACATGGCGATGGCAAGCAAAACGCGTTTATAAGGGACCAATTTGGCTTGGCAGGTTTAGGATTAACCTGCAGTGAAATGATTATTACTCATCCAATAACACAAAATACGCTGAAAATTAGCTGTCAATTTGATATAAGAATGAAAGCTATAATTGAACAATGGGGCCTAGACCTCAATCAACTACAACAACTAACTAACCTGAATGGAAGTTAGTCAATCTGAGGAACATTATACAATGGTAGACGTGGGAATTTTTGTGGGCTCTGTATACGGTAATGCTCAGCATGTTGCAGAGCAAGTAGAGGAAATGTTAGCCGAAAAGGGACACAATGTAGAACTCTTTATTGATGGAACCTTAGATAATTTTAAACAAACCAAATCAGTGATTTTTATCAGCTCAACAACCGGGCAAGGGGACTTACCACCGAACTTAGAGTTTTTGATCATGGATATGAAAGACACTATGCCATTGATGGATCAAAAACCCTTTGCCGTTGTTGGCTTAGGTGATAGTAGTTACAGTGATAGCTTTTGTGGCGCGGGTAAGCAAATATTTGAGGTGCTTGTTGAGCTTCAAGGGCAACCGGTCGCCGATCTTTTCATTGTAGATGTTATGGAAACTTTAGAGCCTGAAGCAGAGGTTTTACCTTGGATAGAAAGTATTTTGCCGAAACTTATAGCTTCCCAGTAATACTGTAATAATCCCAATCCTAGAGAAATACGCACAATTAAAGGTAACTGGAATTTTTAAGCAAATTTAAAAAATTCCAGATTATCTTTGTATATCTAAAGCCAAGGCTTCCCTGTAAACATTGATTTAATCAGAGCGCTTTCTTTTTAAGCAAAAATAGCCGTATACTAAATTTCAGCTCTATTGGTTTAATTTTGTTACAAAGAGCGAGTTGTATCGCTAACTTTGCTGGGGGGACATTTAGTATTTATGCTGAAAGAAAAAGTTAAAGCGCGAGAGTTTGCAGTTAAGTCACATGGTGACCAAAAATATGGCAAACATCCTTATTCGTATCATTTAGACGAAGTTGCTGAAAAAGCGAAGGCCTTTGGCGAAGATGCTGAAGTGATCGCTTATTTGCACGATGTGGTAGAAGATACCTCGACAACCATCGAAGAGATCGAAGAAAAGTTTGGTAAACTAATTGCTAGCTGTGTTGCAATTGTCACCGATGAAAAAGGCCGGAATCGGCAAGAACGTAAAAAGAAAACCTATCAGAAGATGGCTAAGGTTTCTGGCGAAACTGAACTTGCGCTGATTGTAAAAGTATGTGACCGCCTATCAAATGTAAAAACCAGCTTAAAAGATCAGAATTCAAGAATGTTAATTGTTTATCGTGGTGAGCACCCCGTTTTTCGTGCATCCGCATATCGCCAAGGTCTGTGTGATGAATTGTGGGAAGAACTCGACAAATTACTAGAAACACCCAGCGAAAATTAACCCAGAGTATCGTCTTAAATCTGCTTGTTTTGTGCTTATGTTTAGTACTTTAAACATGCCTGTCCATGTAAATGGCTAATCTGCCTGTCCACGTAAATTCACGTTTATCATGGGTGTCCATGTAAATCTTAAATCTGCTTGTTTTGTGCTTATGTTTAGTACTTTAAACATGGCCGTCCATGTAAATCCGTAAACTCAATATATATGCCTGTCATGTAAATCATGCCTGTCCATGTAAATGGCTTTTATCATGGGTGTCCATGTAAATCGTGGGTGTCCATGTAAATCGTCCCGCATATCGATGGATGTCCAAGTAAATCGAGGGACAAAAAAGGGGAAGGTGATTTTGAAAAAGTATAAAAAAACCCTGTAAAACATGGTGTTTACAGGGTTGATTGGTTGCCTTCTAACCAAATTATGTTTGTTGGCTAAGACTATTCAGCGGCACGCAATAGTGCATTGATACCAACTTTTGAACGAGTTTGAGCATCTACTTTCTTCACGATGACTGCTGCGTATAGACTGTATTTGCCATCTTTACTCGGTAAGCTACCAGACACAACTACTGAGCCTGCAGGAACTCGACCATAATGGACTTCGCCTGTTTCGCGGTCGTAAATTCGGGTACTTTGGCCAATGTAGACACCCATTGAAATAACACTGCCTTCTTCAACAACCACACCCTCAACAATTTCCGAGCGTGCGCCAATGAAGCAGTTGTCTTCAATAATGGTTGGGTTAGCTTGCAATGGCTCTAAAACACCACCTATTCCAACACCGCCAGACAAATGTACGTTCTTACCTATTTGTGCACAAGAACCCACAGTCGCCCAAGTATCAACCATAGTGCCTTCGTCAACAAAAGCGCCTATGTTTATATATGACGGCATTACTACTACGTTTTTGCCTACAAAAGATCCGGTTCTAACTGCCGCTGGTGGAACAATACGTACACCCTCAGCTTCAAATTGTGCTTTAGTGTAGTCTGAATATTTCAATGGAACTTTGTCAAAAAAGCGACTCTCTGCGCCTTCAATAACGTCATTGTCATTAATACGGAAATACAACAGAACTGCTTTTTTAAGCCACTGATGAACAACCCATTCACCGGCTATCTTTTCTGCTACTCTGGCTTGGCCAGAATTTAATAGTTCAATGGCACTAATGACCGCTTGTTTTGTTGCGTCATCTACTGACGCTGCTGTAATCGAAGCTCTATTTTCAAACGCTGCTTCTATTTGGTTTTTTAACTCTGACATGCTTCACCGCTAGTTGAGGGTTGATCTAATAATTGGGTTAATCGTTTTTTAAGTTGAACTTGTTGCTCAGTGGTAAGGGCCTGATCTTGTTCATTGGCAATAATAAACAAATCTTCTGCACGCTCACCAATGGTTGAAATTTTTGCCATGTGTAACGTTAAATTTAGCTCTACAAATAGGTGGCCGACCTTGGCTAGTAATCCAGGGGCATCCAATGCTTCAAGCTCTACCATAGTGACTTCGGAGTTACTCTGGTAAAAGCGAACTTTGGTGGCTACGTCTAGTTGCTTCATACGACGTGACATTTTACGTCTGTTGTTGTGTTCTCTGCCCGGTTTAGCAAGTTGGTCTTCTATCGCTTCCACTAAACTTTTTAATCGACTAGGAGACGATATTCGTGAACCATCCTGTTCTAACAGGATAAAACTATCGAATACATAACCATCATTGGTGATGGTAATTTGGGCATCGTGAATCGAACAATTTCGGCTATCTAAAACTGACGCAATTTGTGCAAAAAGTGCAGGACGGTTTTTACCATAAACTAGTAGCTCAGTTCCAGCTTTTGCGGTTGTATCATTTAGCGCAATGGTTAAACTATTTTCGTCTTTGCTTTCTGCTTTTGCTACTTCATTTGCATGCCAAGCCAACTGCATCGGGCTGAACCTTGCAAAATAGTCATTATTCAAACGATGCCAAAATTGATCAATCTCAGCCGCAGTGACCCCTTGCTTATTCAGCATCTCTCTGGCTTCTATTTGATGTTTATTCACTCTTTCAAGTAAGGTAATGCCACACTGCAGCCCATTGTCCAAGGCTTTTTGTGTTAACAAATACAATTCTCTAATTAGTGATGCTTTCCAATCGTTCCAAAGATTATTATTGGTTGCGCGAATATCTGCTAACGTCAGTGCGTATAAATGTTTTAAATGATTTTGACTTTTTACTGCTCGAGCGAATTCACCAATAATTTCAGGATCATAGATATCTCTACGCTGGGCAACTACTGACATGAGAAGGTGGTTTTCTACCAACCAGCGAATTAGCTCAGCGTCGTCCCCGTCGATGCCATGAGACTCACAAAAAGTGACCACATCCGCTGCCCCTAATACCGAGTGATCGCCATTTCTACCTTTACCAATATCATGGAAAATAGCGGCTAAGTATAAGAGTTCTGGCTTATCCGTTTCCCTCACGATCTTTTTACAGCGGGGGAATTCTCTGTTTTCGTCACTGTGATAACTATAAACATGTTTAACCAGTCTATGGGTGTGTTCATCCACAGTGTACGCATGAAACAAGTCAAATTGCATCATGCCTACAATATTATCCCACTGTGGCAGATATGCCTGAAGGATTCCGTGTTTATGCATTAAATCCCAGCCCAACCCAAAGAAGTTAGGATGTCGCATAAGTTGCATAAACAATTTACGGCATTCAGGTATCTCACAATAATATTGGCTATTAAACTTTCTGCGCGCATTGCGAAGTTGACGTAAACAGCTAGAGTGCAACCCTGTGCAATCTGGCGTATTGGCAATTAATAACAAAAATGACAGGATATCTTCGGGGGATTTAAAAACGTCGTCATGCAGCGGACTGATTAAGCCATCTAATAACTCATAATTGTCATCTATAAGGTGATGCTTTTTAACCTTTAACTCTAAGATATCTTGTTTGAAATATTGCAGTAACATGCCATTAAGTTCAGACACTCTTCGCACAGTTCGAAAAAATGACTTCATCATTCTTTCAACAGCTTGTTTTCCTTCACCATAACCTAGACGTTCTGCTACGTCGGTCTGATAATCAAATAATAGCCGGTTTTCACTGCGACCTGATATCAAATGTAACGCAAATCGAATTTGCCAGAGATGAGAGCGAGATTCAATTAGCTCTGCCCATTCACCCTCGGTGAAATAACCGTGGTCAACTAATTCATGGCCATTCCAAACATTAAAGTGTTGTTTAGCTACCCAACCAATAGATTGGATATCCCGCAAACAGCCTGGATTTTCTTTAACGTTTGGTTCTAAGTTATAGGAGGTGTCGTTGAATTTTCTGTGACGTTCTATTTGTTCTTCATATTTGGCAGTGAAAAAATCTTTACTTGACCAATACCCTTTGCCTTTTATCTTCTTTTGCAAGGTTTCAAAGCTGGATTCGCTGCCTACCAGTAATCTGGACTCAACCAAGTTGGTTGCTATGGTGGTGTCTGCCTTGGCTAAATTAAAGGTTTCTTTGATTGTGCGTACAGACTGACCAACATCTAACTTGATATCCCACAAGAAGGTGATGAAAATACTGACTTTTTCTTGCAACTTAGCATTGATGGTTTTATCACTGAGAATCAGCAGGTCCACATCAGAGTGCGGTTGAAGTTGGCCACGGCCATAACCACCAACGGCAACTAAGGCTAAACCTTTTTGATCATTTAGACCAACCAAGTTCCAAGCACGCAAAAGCAAAGCATCGATGAAAACAGCTCTTTCGTGAACCAGTTGGTCAACCGGCACTTTTGTGAATTCCTGAGATAACCAATCTACGCTATCAGTTACACATTTTTTGAAACTGCTAATGTCATTTATGTCAGTAATTTTCTGGATATTTTCAATGAGCTGATCTAATGACAAATGTAGTACCTCTAAAAGCTGTTTTAGACAACGAGACGCAATGCAAACACGAACAAATACAATTTATATTATAAAATCAAAGTGTCCATTAAGCGCAGTGGTATAGCAAATAACTAATTCACGTTAGTCATAATCATTATTCATAAGTAAAAACATACTGAATTAATGACTTATCACTCTATCAATGGTTTCGTCGTCTCTAAGAGTGAGAATTTCCACACCATCCTTGGTGACTAATAAAGTGTGTTCCCACTGTGCGCTCAAACTACGGTCTTTGGTAACCACAGTCCATTGGTCAGGCAGGATCTTCGAATAACGTTTACCGGCGTTAACCATTGGCTCAATGGTTAAACACATGCCTTCTAACAATTCAACGCCGGTATTAGGTCGGCCATAATGAACCACTTGTGGTTCTTCATGAAAGTTTGCACCAATACCATGACCACAATATTCTCTCACAATGGAATAATTGTGCTTTTCTGCGTGTTGCTGAATGACATGTCCAATATCGCCCAATCGTGCCCCTGGTTTTACAAGTTCAATGCCTTTGTACAAACATTCTTGGGTCACTCTAATTAAGCGCTCAGCTAAAATGCTGGGTTTACCTACCACAAACATTTTTGATGTATCACCGTGATAACCATCTTTAATCACAGTCACATCAATATTGATGGTATCTCCGTCTTTTAACTTTTTGTCTGAAGGAATGCCATGGCAAATAACATGATTGACCGAAGTACAAATAGATTTTGGGAAGGGAGGATGCCCATAATTCAAAGGAGCAGGAATACATTGCTGTTCATTGACAATATAATCATGACAGATTTGATTGAGTTCATTAGTGGTGACACCCTTTTTAACGTAGGGGCCAATCATTTGTAAAACATCAGCGGCTAATCTACCCGCTACTCGCATTTTCTCAATTTCATCTGGAGTTTTAATCGTGATTGTCAATTTTGCATCCTAAAAAAATAACTCAAAGCAATAATGAGGCGAATTGTATCTTTTAAGCCTAAAAATGTATAGATGACAAAAAGAATTGCCGGTTTACTTCATTTGCAATGACCAACATGCAGATATAGCCCTTTTTACTTGCGTGAAGTAGGCCCGCATGGTATAAAGCGCACCGCAAATTCAATAGCATTATTTTAGTGCTTAGAATTAAAGCGAAATTAACTAAATAACACACATACATCGACACATTTGTCGGGGTGTCTGTTTCGGGTTTGCCGCCTGAACGGATCGATAGATGGGATGTATGGAGGCCTAACCCCAATTTGAGGAAATTAATAATGGCAAACGTATCTATGCGTGACATGCTCCAGGCGGGCGTGCACTTCGGTCACCAGACTCGTTACTGGAACCCAAAAATGAAACCTTTCATCTTTGGTGCTCGTAACAAAGTTCATATCATCAACCTTGAAAAAACAGTACCTTTGTTTAATGAAGCATTGAACTACATTAGTAGTGTATCTTCTAAAAAAGGTAAAGTTCTTTTCGTAGGAACTAAACGCGCAGCTAGCGACGCAGTTAAAGAAGCAGCACAGAAATGTGACCAATTCTATGTTAACAAGCGTTGGTTAGGTGGAATGTTGACTAACTGGAAAACAGTTCGTCAATCAATCAAGCGTTTGAAAGAGCTAGAGCAACAGTCTCAAGATGGCACTTTCGAAAAGTTGACCAAAAAAGAAGTATTAATGCTTCAACGTGAAATGACCAAGCTAGAAAGTAGCTTAGGTGGTATCAAAGATATGGGCGGTCTTCCAGACTGTTTATTCGTTGTTGATGCAGATCACGAGCACATTGCAATCACTGAAGCACGTAACTTGGGAATCCCAGTTATTTCAGTAGTTGATACTAACTCTAATCCAGATGGTGTTGATTACATCATTCCTGGTAACGACGATGCTATTCGTGCGGTTCAATTGTACTTAAACGCTGCAGCTGATGCTGTTAGCCAAGGTCGCGAGCAAAACCTTGAAGTACAAGCTGAGCAAGACGATTTCGTTGAAGCAGCTGAGTAATTAAAAAGCCGCGACTTTCTTGTCGCGGCCTTGTCATTTTTTTGTGACGTTAGTTCAATAGAATGGCAAACATCTCATCAGGGGCGGTAATTATTTACG
This sequence comes from Aliiglaciecola sp. 2_MG-2023, assembly GCF_030548145.1. Classification (NCBI taxonomy): domain Bacteria; kingdom Pseudomonadati; phylum Pseudomonadota; class Gammaproteobacteria; order Alteromonadales; family Alteromonadaceae; genus Aliiglaciecola; species Aliiglaciecola sp. 2_MG-2023. The sequence continues at coordinate 267,001 of NZ_JAUORY010000003.1, read as the reverse complement.
GCCCCTGTTTCTTAAGTTAAGAACTATTTATAAATGCTGAGGAAACCAAAATGGCAGTGACAGCAGCCCTAGTAAAAGAACTTCGTGAGCGCACCGGCGCCGGCATGTTGGATTGTAAAAAAGCATTGGTAGAAACCGACGGTGATGTCGAGCTAGCAATTGAAAATATGCGTAAATCTGGTCAAGCAAAAGCGGCTAAAAAAGCAGGTCGTATTGCAGCTGAAGGCGTGATCATGACTAAAGTTGCTAACGGTGTAGCAACTATGATGGAAATTAACAGTGAAACTGATTTCGTTGCTCGTGACGAAGGTTTCTTAGCTTTTGCTAACAAATTAGTTGATGTAGCTTCTGCAAACAAAATTAACGACATGGATGCGCTAAATAGCAGCGAAATCGATGGCGTTACTGTTGCTGATGCTCGTGACACACTAGTAGCAAAAATCGGCGAAAACATTTCTCCTCGTCGTGTTATTTCTGTTGAAGGCGACAACCTAGGTGCATACGTGCACGGTGGTCGTATCGGCGTAATCGCTATTTTGAATGGCGGTGATGAAGATTTGGCAAAAGACATTGCAATGCATATTGCAGCGGCTAGCCCACAATTCGTTAAGCCTGAAGATGTACCTGCAGAAGTTGTTGCGAAAGAAAAAGAAATTCAACTTGAAATCGCAATGCAATCTGGCAAGCCAGCTGATATCGCTGAAAAAATGGTTATCGGCCGTATGAAGAAGTTCACTGGCGAAGTTAGTTTGACAGGTCAGCCTTTCGTTAAAGATCCTTCTAACACTGTTGGTCAACTTTTGAAATCTAAAGGTGCTGACGTGATTAACTTCGTTCGTTTCGAAGTTGGTGAAGGTATCGAGAAGAAAGAAGAAGATTTCGCGGCTGAAGTTGCTGCACAAATGGCAGCTGCTAAGAAATAATTGAGCCTTTCGCTTTTGCGTAAAGCCAATGTCATATAAACTATCGGCACCTCAAAATGAGGTGCCTTTTTATATGTACTATTTACGCGGATAAATTTAGTGGGTTTGAGCCCAATATCCAATAACGAAGGAATAGCCAATAAATGAGTATCGCACCAAAATCTGCATATCGAAGAATTCTGCTAAAGTTAAGTGGTGAAGCCCTAATGGGTGAAGAAGGATTCGGTATCGACCCCAAAGTTCTAGATAGAATGGCCCAAGAAATCAAAGAGTTGGTTGAAATGGGTGTGCAAGTAGGATTAGTAATTGGTGGCGGAAATTTATTTCGCGGTGAAGGGTTAGCAAAAGCTGGAATGAATCGTGTCGTGGGCGACCACATGGGTATGTTAGCCACGGTCATGAACGGTTTAGCCATGCGTGACGCTTTGCACCGAGCATTTGTTAATGCACGTTTAATGTCAGCCATACCGCTTAATGGTGTCTGTGATGCTTACAATTGGACTGAAGCCATTAGTCTTTTAAAGTCAGGACGCGTAGTCATTTTCTCTGCTGGTACAGGCAATCCATTTTTTACCACTGACTCTGCAGCCTGTTTACGAGGCATTGAAATAGAAGCCGACGCAGTACTTAAAGGTACTAAAGTGGATGGCGTTTATAATGATGATCCAGTCACAAATCCAGACGCTGTATTACTTAAAAACGTAAGTTATCAAGAAGTTCTGGAAAAAGAACTTAAGGTTATGGACTTAGCTGCTTTTACTTTGGCACGGGATCATAGCTTGCCTATTCGCGTCTACAACATGAATAAACCGGGCGTTTTACGCCGTGTTGTTTTGGGTGAAGACGAAGGGACTACAATTTCCCATCAAGGCACAAACAATCAATAACAACGATTTAAAAAACGATTAGTAAAATAAGAATTAGGGAGATTGCAGTGATAAATGATATTCATGATGATGCAAAACAACGCATGGAAAAAAGCATCAGTGCACTGAAAAGCCAATTAAGTAAAATTAGAACTGGCCGCGCTCATCCAGCGCTTTTAGATAACATTATGGTGCCATATTATGGCGCTGATACCCCTTTAAAGCAGCTAGCTAATATTTTTGCCGAAGATGCCAGAACATTGGCACTTACTGTGTTTGATAAAAGTGCCGCCGCCGCTGTCGAAAAGGCCATTATGCAATCTGACCTAGGATTAAATCCTATGAGTTCAGGTGCTGCTATTCGTATTCCTTTACCACCGTTGACTGAAGAGCGTCGTAAAGACCTTATCAAAGTGGTACGAAGCGAAGCTGAGCAAGGTCGTGTTGCCGTGCGTAATATTCGTCGCGATGCTAATGCCGATATCAAAGAATTGGTGAAAGAAAAAGAATTAGGCGAAGATGAAGGTCGTAAAGGCGAAGAGTTAATTCAAAAATTAACTGACGAATTCGTTAAAACCATCGATAGCGCATTACAAGATAAAGAAAAAGAGTTGATGGAAATTTAACCCTTTTTGGTTAATTCCTTTTACCTTATGAGTAATCTAAATATCCCAAAACATGTTGCTATCATTATGGATGGCAACGGCCGTTGGGCAAAAAAGAAAGGTAAGATCCGCACTTTCGGGCATAAAGCTGGTGTTGAGTCTGTGCGATCTGCCGTTCGTTTTGCTCGTCAAAATGGCATAGAGTCTCTTACCTTATTTGCATTTAGCAGCGAAAACTGGAACCGTCCTGCAGAAGAAGTCGGCGTTTTAATGGACTTGTTCAATTTTGTGCTAAATAGCGAAGCCAAGAAACTGAACAAAAACGACGTGCGTCTAAAAGTCATTGGTGATACATCACGATTTGACAACAAGTTAGTCGAAAAAATTAATAAAGCGGAAAAGTTAACTGAGCATAATGGTGCGTTAGTTCTCAATATTGCTGCCAATTACGGTGGTCGTTGGGATATATTGAATGCGGCCAAATCATTTGCAAAACAAGCTGTTAGCCAAGACTTGGATATTGATAGTGTAGACGAAACTGATTTTAATAAGTTTATGTCGCTTGCTGGTCAACCTGAACTAGATTTGCTCATTCGCACTGGCGGAGAACACCGAATCAGTAATTTTTTAATGTGGCAATGTGCTTACGCAGAGCTATATTTTACTGATACTCTTTGGCCAGATTTTGATGAACAAGCGTTTCAGCTTGCGGTTAATGACTATTCTGATCGTCAACGTCGATTTGGTATGACAGGAGAGCAGGTGGAAACTAAATGATAATGTTTTCCGCAAAGCTCAAAGGCTAATTATGTTAAAACAGCGTATAATTACAGCAGTTATTTTAGCTCCTCTTGCGTTAATTTGTATTTTATTTTTACCACTATTAGGCTTTGAAATATTCATTGCCTTAGTGGTAGGTTTAGGCGGTTATGAGTGGGCTAATATGTCGAGTATTAAGCCTAGACCGCAAAAAGCTCTTTATGCTTTTTTCATTCTGTTCTGTTGTCTATTTTTAGTTTACTGGGTACCCACGCAAAATATTTGGTATCAAGGCGCTTTAAATAGTTTATATGTTTATATTTTAGGTGTGGCAGCAATCTGGTGGTTTGTTTCACTATTGATGATTATTGCTTACCCGCGCTTTTCAGCAATATGGCGAACGAGTAAAGCTATTCGGTGCTTATTCGGTTTGTTCACTCTAATCCCCACCTTTGTCTCTGTTGTCTCGTTACGCTCTCATATGTACGATATTGACCCCCTATATGGTGTGTCACTTATATTTTATGTTTTAGGTATTGTCTGGGCCGCAGATATTGGCGCTTTTTTTGTTGGCGTCAAATTCGGCCGACATAAACTACGCCCTAATGTTTCACCTGGCAAAACCTTAGAAGGCTTAGCAGGTGGTATTGCCGCTTCGACCGCGATTATTGCCTTTGCAGCGCTGCACTATCAAGTAGACCCCGGTAGAATATGGATGCATGTACTTATCGGTGGCTTAACCGTTGGAGTGTCAGCTTTAGGCGATCTAAACGAAAGTATGTTTAAACGCTGTGCTGGAATTAAAGATAGCGGTAAAATACTGCCTGGTCACGGTGGTATATTAGATCGTATCGATAGCCTAACCGCGGCATTCCCTGTATTTGCCTATTGCTACGTTTTGTGGATGGCCTAATGCAAAATATAGCGATTTTAGGAGCGACCGGCTCCATTGGTCAAAGCACTTTGGATGTTATTCAATTACATCCAGAAAAATACAATGTGGTCGCGTTAACTGCCCATTCCAGTGTAGACAAACTAATATCCCAAGCGATTCTGTTTCAACCTAATTATCTGGTTATTTCTGATTTAGCCTCCTACACCTACGCTAAGCAGGCATTACAAAATGCCAATTTAAAGTGTGAATTGTTGGTGGGACAAGAAGGCTTATGTCAGGTGGCGTCAGACTCCAGTGTCGACAGTGTTATGGCGGCAATTGTAGGCGCAGCCGGGTTACTACCAACGTTAGCTGCCGTCAAATCTGGCAAAAAAGTCATGTTGGCGAACAAAGAGTCTTTGGTTATGTGTGGTGATATTTTTATTCAAGAAGTGAATAAAACAGGTGCCCAATTACTGCCGATCGACAGTGAACATAACGCAATTTTTCAATGCCTTCCTGCCGATTTCAAATATGGCGACCTTGCAGCGTCAGGCATTGCCAAAATATTATTAACCGGTTCCGGTGGGCCTTTTTTAAATCGCTCGTTGGATACTTTTGTCGATATTACGCCGGATCAAGCCTGTGCTCATCCTAATTGGGATATGGGGCGGAAGATTTCTGTTGATTCTGCCACTATGATGAATAAAGGCTTGGAGTTTATCGAAGCCAAATGGTTATTTGGCTTAAATTCTGCGGATATTCAAATCGTGTTGCACCCACAAAGTATTATTCATTCAATGGTTCAATATGCGGATGGTTCAGTGCTTGCGCAGATGGGCAATCCGGATATGAAAACGCCAATCGCCCATTGCTTGGCGTTTCCGAATCGAATTAATGCTGGAGTGACTCCCTTAGATTTTGCTGCGTTAGCAGATTTTAGTTTTCAGGTGCCAGATTTACAACGTTATCCAAACTTGAAATTAGCCATTAATGCCTGTGATGCTGGGCAATACGCGACAACTGCTTTAAATGCGGCGAACGAAATTGCGGTGGAAGCTTTTCTGTCGCATCAAATCGGATTTTCGCAAATTGCCGAAGTGAATGAAGAAATGTTACAGCGCATCGAAGCGCAACATTTGCAAGATATTGATGGGATTTTAGGCCTTGATAAACAAGTTAGATCCCTTGCTAAACAATTTATAGGAACCTTAGTTTGATTTTTGAGTTTATTCGCAATCTTTCCGCATTTGTCGTTGCCTTAGGGATACTCGTTGCGGTCCATGAATGGGGACATTTTTGGGTTGCCCGCCGCTGCGGCGTCAAAGTTGAACGATTTTCTATTGGTTTCGGCAAAGCCTTGTGGTCGCGCACAGACAAACTGGGAACCGAATATGTTATCGCTGCTATTCCTCTGGGTGGTTACGTAAAAATGCTGGATGAACGAGTGGAGCAGGTTAGCGATGCTGATTTACCCTATGCGTTTAATCGCCAACATGTGCTCAAACGCATCGCGATAGTCGCTGCCGGACCTATGGTTAACTTCTTATTCGCGATTTTCGCGATTTATTTAATGTTACTGATTGGCCAACAATCGGTTAAACCCATTGTTGGAAATATTGAACCGGATTCAATTGCCGCCAATGCAGGGTTTGCTGAACGGGATCAAATTACCCAAATATCTGGGCACGAGACCAACGACTGGCAATCGGTGAACTATGAAGTGATGCGGCTGATTGGTGATTCAAGTACCCAAGTGCAAGTCACCACTAAAGACGGTTACAACAAAGTTTTGGATTTAGATTTAAGGAATTGGCAATTTGACCCTGAAACCACGTCACCAATGGCGAGTTTGGGCTTTGCACCTTATCGCACTAACCCCACTAAACAGCTTGCTTTGGTGAGTGAATCTTCGCCAGCAGCTGACGCCGGATTGCAGGTGAATGACATTATTCTCAAGTTTAATGGAACTACTGTGGCAAATTGGGAACAAATAGTGGAGCTGATTGAGCAGCACCCTAAACAAAATGTTACTATCACAATCGATAGAAATGGCATTGAACAGCAGGTGACAGCGACTATTGGCGTGAAACCAGACGATCCTGATAAGGGATTATTAGGTGTAGTTACCTACTTAGAACCTTATCCGGAAGAGTATTTATTTCACAAGCAGTATGGTCCAATTGAAGGTTTATCTGAAGGAGTAAGTGAAACCTGGCGACTTATAACATTGAGTTTTGACATGATTGGTAAGCTTTTTACCGGTGATGTATCTGTTAAAAGTTTAAGTGGCCCAATTTCGATTGCCCAAGGTGCGGGTATGACGGCCAGTGCTGGAATTGTCGCATTTTTGAGCTTTTTAGCGCTTATTAGTGTGAATTTAGGGATTATTAATCTTTTCCCTCTTCCTGTGCTTGATGGCGGGCACTTACTCTATTATTTTATAGAGCTTTTAACTGGGCGACCGGTTCCGGAATCCGTACAGGAAGTGGGATTTAAAATTGGCGGGATCATCTTGTTACTGTTAATGACAGTAGCTTTTTATAATGACATTGCGCGTTTATAGTGTGGATGACACAAACTACATTGCCGAAGTAGGCTATGAGTGCTTAGGAAGAATATTAATAAATGAAGTTTAAACAGTTAGTTGTAGCCGGATTCATATGGTCCAGTGCTAGCTTAGCCTTAGCTGCTACAGACCAAGAGTTCGTCGTATCCGACATCAAAGTTGAAGGTTTACAAAGGGTTGCTTTGGGAGCCGCGCTGACCTATCTGCCTGTGCAAGTCGGTGACACTATGAATAGTTTCCGTTCGGCTCAGTTAATTCGTAGCCTGTATTCATCTACTCACTTTGAAAGTATCGAAATTCTTCGTGATGGCACCACTTTGGTTGTGAAAGTCAAAGAGCGTCCAACCATCAGTAATATTATCTTTGACGGCAATGACGATATAAAAGATGAGCAGTTGCAAGAAAGTCTTGATGGCAACAACATCCGCGTGGGTGAGCCGTTGGATAAAACGGTTTTAACCGGTATCGAAAATGGCTTAAAAGACTTTTTCTACAGTATTGGTAAATACAATGCTGATGTTAGCGCCATTGTCACGCCATTGCCTCGTAACCGAGTTGATTTGAAGCTGTTGTTTGAAGAAGGTGACTCTGCAAAAATTCAACAAATTAACATTGTCGGTAATGAAGTCTTCTCTGACGCTGAGTTGTTAAGACAAATGGAGTTAAAGTTCGATACACCGTGGTGGGACTTTTTATCTGAAACCCGTTATCAAAAACAAACTCTCTCTGGTGATATGGAAACGTTACGAAGCTACTACCTAGACCGCGGTTATTTGCGCTATCAGGTAGACTCAACGCAAGTATCTATGACCCCGGAAAAAGATGGTATTTATGTCACAATGAATATCTCTGAAGGTGAGCAATACACTATTTCTGAAGTAGACCTAATTGGTGACCTATTGGGTAACGAAGAATACATGCGCGCTGTATTACCGCTTACCGCTGGTGAGTTATATAACCAAGCAGAAGTAACCTACACAGAAGAGTTCTTCAGTAAATATTTAGGTCGTTTTGGATATGCGTATCCGACAGTAACCACGATCCCTGAAATTAATGATGAAGACAAAACTGTTAAATTGACGCTATCTGTCGATCCTGGAAAACGTATTTACGTGAACCGCATTACCTTCGAAGGTAATACAGTGACTGCCGATGAGGTTTTACGTCAGTCGGTCAGTCAAATGGAAGGTACTTGGCTTTCGAACAGTTCGTTGGAATCGTCTAAGAATAACTTGTCACGTTTGACCTACATGGAAGAAGTGGATTTTGAAACCGTCCGTTTACCAGGTGAAGATGACAAAGTTGATGTGGTATATAAAGTTAAAGAACAACCTTCTGGTTCATTTAATGCTGGTGTGGGTTACGGTGATAGAACCAAACTTAGCCTGCAAGCCGGTATTCAACAGGACAACTTCTTAGGTACAGGTAAACGATTGGCATTCAATGTTAGTACTGTATCTTACCAAAAGAGTGTGCAGCTTTCCTACACAGACCCTTATTTCACTATTGATGGAATTAGTTTGGGCGGGAATATTTCATATAGTGAATTCGATGCTGGAAGTGCAAACCTTGTACAATACAACAGTAAACAATACACCGTTGGAATAAACGCTGGTTATCCAATTAATGAATTCAACCGAATTAATTTTGGCTTGAGTTATAGTGATGTAGAGTTATCTCGTCGCAGTAACTATGAACAGACAGACCGTTTTTACAACCAATTTGTGAATGAAGATGATCCAGATGCACCTATTGATTATTCTAGTTTCCTAGCATCTGTATCTTGGACTCGTAGTACTCTAAACCGAGGGATTTTCCCAACGGCTGGTTCGTCACAAAGCGCATCCTTTAGCATTACTACTCCTAATTCTGATGTAAATTATTTCAAATCGATTTTTGATACTAAATTCTACTTCCCGCTTACCCGTGATCAAAGATGGTCAGTGCTTACTCGATTGCGCGCAGGTTACGGTAACGGTTATGGTGAAACAAATGGCATAGAACAGATATTGCCATTCACTCAAAACTTTACGGCCGGTGGTAGCGATACCTTACGCGGATTCGAAAATAACACTGTTGGACCTCGTGGCGTACAATTGTCACCCACAAGTATTACCGGACCAGACGGTGAAACTATCTTGTTAGGTCCTGAATCTGACCGGGTTGCAGTATCTTCTCGTTCCTTAGGTGGTAACGCGATGTTGCTCGGTGGTGTAGAATTAATTGTACCTACTCCGTTTGTTGGCGAAGAGTTTGATAATTCAGTGCGTTCAAGCTTGTTTCTTGATGCCGGTAATGTGTGGGATACTGAATTTGACTATAGCTTATATCGTGATCTAGATCAGATTAGTGAAGACCCTGTAGCAGATTACGGCGATTGGACTCGCTATAGAGCTTCTTACGGAGTTTCTGTACAATGGTTATCACCAATGGGTCCAATGGTCTTTAGTTTCTCTAGAGCTTTGCAAGAACGTGTTGGGGATGATGTGAAATTCTTCTCTTTCAACATTGGACAAACATTTTAAACATAATTTAGCATGAGCTAATTAGTATTATAAAAACAGGAAGGAGTTCCCTTTGAAACAAGTATTTAAAACCTTAGTCGTTACTGCACTTTTGAGCAGTGCTTTATTAAGTTCAGTAGCTTACGCAGAACAGAAAATTGCTGTTGTAAGTCGCGAGGCGGTAATTCAGCAAATGCCACAAGCGATTGCTAGTCAGCAAGCTTTGCAAATTGAATTTAAAGACGAAGGTTCAAAAGTAGATGCGATGCGTCAAAAGATAGCCACTGATCTTGAGTCGCTTAAGAAAAACGCACCGACTATGAGTGAAGCACAAATTAAAGCTGAACAAGAGCGTTTACAAGCAGCTAACACTGAATTTGAAGCGCTAGCTAAACCTTTGCAAGAAAAGCTACAAAAACGTAGACAAGAAGAAAACACCAAAATCGTCACTATGCTACAACAAGCTATCCAAGCAGTTGTAAATGAAGAAAATATCGACATGGTTCTAGATAGACAAGCGGTTGTATTCGCTACTCCTCAATACGATATCTCAGAGAAAGTATTGAAAAAAGTTAGTCAAATGAAATAACCTACCGGAGCCTGTATGCAGTCACTCAGTTTAAAACAATTGGCAGATCTTATTGGTGCATCTATCCATTTATCTGGCAATGATACTGAGGATACCCAAATTAATAGTTTGAGTACCTTGGCGAATGCAGGCATTGGTCAGATTTCCTTTTTAGCCAATAGCAAGTATCGTAGTCACCTGGCTGACACTAGAGCACAAGCGGTTATTTTACATCCAGACGAGTTATCCCATTGTCCTTGCACTGCACTAGTTCATCCAAATCCATACGTGGGATTTGCATTGGTTGCACAGGCTCTTGATACGACTCCGGCTGCGGCATCAGGTATCCATCCAACAGCCGTTATCGGCCAAGACGCAAAACTTGGCAATAACGTGAGTGTGGGAGCCAATGCTGTGATTGAATCAGGCGTGGTTTTAGGCGATGACGTGCAAGTTGGTGCAGGTACTTTTGTAGGCAAAAACTGTCAACTAGGTAACAGAACTAAACTTTGGGCAAATGTCACCGTTTATCACGATTCGGTAATCGGCGAAGATTGCTTAGTGCAATCTGCTACTGTTATTGGTAGTGACGGTTTTGGATACGCTAACGATAAAGGTAAGTGGATTAAGATCCCTCAGTTGGGACGAGTCATTATTGGTAATCGTGTCGAGATTGGCGCTAGTACTACTATCGATCGCGGTGCTCTTGAAGATACAATTATCGGCGATGGGGTGATACTGGATAATCAATTGCAAATTGCCCATAACGTAGAAATAGGTGAAAACACTGCTATGGCAGCGTGTTCAGTTATTGCTGGCAGTACCAAATTGGGTAAAAATTGTAGCGTTGCAGGATTGTGCGGTTTTAACGGACATATTGAAGTTTGTGATAACTCTCATTTTACTGGAATGAGTATGATTACCAAGAGCATAACCGAACCTGGTTTATATTCCTCAGGTATGCCGGCGGTGCCCAATCTTGAGTGGCGTAAAAATGCAGTTCAATTCAAAAAAATAACGTCTCTTGCTCAACGTGTCAAAGTTTTAGAGAAACAACAATCTACAAAGTAACAGGGTAGTTCCCATTACTTATTAAAGGAGATCAGCCTTTGGCCGACAATTTGAACACCATCGAAATCGAAGAAATCATGGAGCTTTTACCCCATAGATATCCATTTCTATTGATTGATAGAGTAACTGAATATGTTTTAGGCGAAACGATTAAAGCCTATAAAAATGTTACCTTTAATGAACCTTGTTTCACAGGTCATTTCCCTGGAAAACCCATATTCCCTGGTGTTTTAATTCTTGAAGCAATGGCACAAGCTGCGGGCATATTAGGGTTTAAAACTGCGGGAAATAGTGATGAGTTATACCTTTATGCTGGTATCGACAACGCACGCTTTAAGCGCCCTGTAGTTCCTGGCGATAGATTAGATTTCGACGTGTGTGTTGTGAAAGAGAAGCGCGGTATATGGAAATTTAAAGGCGTTGCCAGTGTGGATGGTCAAGAAGCTTGTGTTGCTGAATTTATGTGTGCAATGAGGAAAATGTAACCAGTGATCCATGAAACAGCTATTGTGCACCCGTCTGCTAAGTTAGCAGCAGACGTTCAAGTTGGTCCATATTCCGTTATCGGTGAAGATGTCGAGATAGGAAGTGGAACGGTTGTCGAATCACATGTGGTCATTAAGGGACCATGTACTATTGGTAAAAACAATCGTTTTTTCCAGTTTGGTTCGATTGGTGAAGAATGCCAGGATAAAAAGTATGCTGGAGAAAAAACCCGATTAGAAATTGGTGACAACAATGTTTTTCGGGAATGTGTGACTATCCATCGTGGTACGGTTCAAGATAAATCACTGACCAAAATAGGCTCAAATAATTTATTTATGGCTTACGCACATGTGGCGCATGATTGTGTTGTTGGAGATGATAACATCTTTGCTAACAATGCGACCCTTGCTGGTCATGTACATGTTGGCAACTACGTTATCTTAGGTGGTAACACGGCTGTGCACCAGTTCTGCCATATTGGCTCTAACAGTTTTACTGGTGGCGGTGGCATCATATTACGTGATATCCCTCCCTTTGTTATGATCAATGGTATCGACAATACGCCGGCAGGAATTAACTCCGAAGGGTTGCGTCGCAGAGGCTATGATAAAGAGGTAATAATGAGTATTAAACGTGCTTATAAAGTACTTTATCGGAACGGCAATCGTGCCGAAGAAGCCGTTCAAGAGTTACGCAAAATGGCCGAAACCACAAAAGAAGTGGGATTAATGGCTGATTTTGTAGCAAACTCTGCCCGAGGAATAATCCGCTAATCATACTGATTAGCTTTATCGCAAACTGCGAGCCAACCTTATATGTCTAAGCGTCCTTTGAAAATTGCTATCGTCGCCGGAGAAGCCTCTGGCGACGTGTTAGCTGCGGGTATGATAAAACAGATTTTGGCAATTCACCCCGATGCACAGTTTACAGGAATTGCCGGTCCTAATATGCTTGAGCAAGGTTGCGAAACCTTGTTTGAAATGGAAGAACTTTCTGTGATGGGGATAGTAGAGGTACTGTCCCGTATTCGCCGATTACTGTTTATTCGAAAAACCGTCCTGCAACATTTTACCGATAATCCCCCCGATGTCTTTATCGGAGTGGATGCCCCTGATTTTAATCTGCCGTTAGAAAAGAAACTAAAAAAACTTGGGGTCAAAACCGTCCATTACGTCAGTCCTACAGTGTGGGCTTGGCGGGAAAATAGAATTTATGGGATTGCTGAAGCGACTAACTTAGTACTCAGTATTTTTCCATTCGAAAAAGCCGTTTACGACAAACATGGATTCCCTTGCCAATATGTTGGCCATACTATGGCGGATGATATTGAGCTTTACCCCGATCAAACTCTAGCTCGCCAACAACTTGATGGCGTAACGTTAAGCAAAGACGCAAAAGTGCTGGCGTTGCTACCGGGCAGCCGGGCTGGCGAAGTGAATATGTTGCTTGAGGTCTTTTTACAAAGCGCAAGCAAAGTGTGTACTACGGTAAGTGAATTACATGTGGTGATCCCCGCTGTCAATGAAGTGCGAAAATCGCAAATTGAAGCCATAGTGTCGGCGTTTAAGAGCTTGCCAGAGTATCCGCAAAACATGCATATTTCAGTGCTTATGCGGCAATCTCGTAATGTTATGATCGCCTCGGATGCTATTCTACTTGCCTCTGGTACTGCGTCACTTGAAGCTATGTTATGTAAGCGTCCAATGGTGGTAGCCTATCGTTTAAAATGGCTTACACATCAAATAATGAAAGCAATGTATAAACCCAATTACTTCTCACTGCCTAATGTGCTAGCAGATAAACCCATTGTGCCTGAATTATTACAAGAACAAGTGAACCCTGAAACCATCTCTGAATATCTGATCCCGATGTTCGCCGGTGATAGCGTAAAGATTCCAGAGGAGTTTGTTGGTTTGCATGAAATGTTAAAACAGGACGCAGATAAACAAGCTGCGGCTGCCGTATTAAAGTTAATTGGTACAGAATATGAGTGAGGCTTGCCTTATCGCCGGGGTTGATGAAGTCGGCCGTGGACCTTTGGTGGGAGATGTTGTGACCGCAGCGGTAATATTGGATCCGCAAAAGCCTATTTTAGGATTAAACGATTCCAAAAAACTGAGCGAGAAAAAACGCAACGTATTGTTCAACCAAATTATTGAAAATGCATTATGTTGGTCAGTAGGGCGAGCTAGCCCAAAAGAAATTGATCAACTGAATATTCTACATGCCACTATGTTGGCTATGAAACGCGCTGTTGAAGGTTTATCAATTCAGCCTGATTTGGTGCAAGTCGATGGTAATCGATGCCCAGATTGGCATTATGCCAGTGAAGCAATCGTTAAAGGCGATGGCAGTGTCGCAGAAATTTCAGCCGCGTCTATTATTGCTAAAGTCACCAGAGATCGGGAGATGGCAGAATTGCATTTACGCTATCCTGAGTATGGTTTTGATCAACATAAAGGCTACCCTACCAAAGCTCATTTGTTACGTTTAGCTGAGCTAGGGCCAACGGAAGAATACCGTATGAGTTTTAAACCTGTGCAACAAATATTGATACAACACAATGGAGTCATCCATGCAGTCTGAAGCCACAGAAGCACCCGTGAAATTTATCCATTTGCGCGTCCATAGTGATTATTCCATGATGGATGGTTTGAATAAGATCAAACCCATTCTTGGAAAGGTCAAAGAAATGGGGATGCCTGCAGTGGCCATTACTGACCAGATGAATATGTGTGGATTGGTAAAATATTATGATGCTGCACATGCCAATGGGATCAAACCAATAATTGGCGCTGATTTTTGGGTACAAAGTGAAGAGTTAGGCGATGAAATATTCAGACTGACCTTGTTGGCAAGCAACAACAAAGGATATAAAAATATTACCTTGCTCATTTCCAAAGCTTATCAGCGTGGGCATGTACAAAATAGAGCGGTAATCGATAAACAATGGCTGCTAGAACACAAAGAAGGCGTGATTATTTTATCTGGTGGCTTGTCCGGTGATCTTGGACAGGTACTAACCAAAGGAAATATGCCTTTAGCAGAGCAAATATCGCAATTTTATGAAACCCATTTTAGCGATTGTTACTATGTCGAGTTAAATCGCACTGGCAGACCAGGTGAACAGGAATATATTCAACGAGCGACAGATTGGGCTTTGGACCATGATCTTCCCGTCGTGGCCACAAATGAAGTATGTTTTATCGCTAAAGAGGGATTTGATGCCCATGAAATAAGGGTGTGTATCCATGATGGTTATACCCTCGATGATAAGCGTCGTCCCAAACTTTATAGTGATCAGCAATACCTGCGCAGTCCTGAGGAAATGTGTGAACTGTTTTCCGATATTCCAGAAGCACTGCAAAATACTGTAGAGATAGCCAAGCGTTGTAATGTTACCGTGACGTTGGGCGAATACTTTCTGCCAAAGTTTCCAACCGGTGGAATGTCAGATGCGGATTATCTGGTAAAAGTGTCATGGGAAGGTTTAGAACGACGCTTAAAGTTCCTGTTTCCTGATGAACAAGAGCGAGCAGAAAAACGTCCTGAATACGACGAACGTTTAGAAATTGAATTAACCGTTATCAACCAAATGGGTTTTCCCGGCTATTTCTTGATTGTAATGGAGTTTATTCAGTGGAGTAAAGATCACGGTATTCCGGTGGGACCTGGCCGTGGGTCGGGCGCAGGTTCGCTCGTTGCATATGCACTTGATATTACCGATCTGGATCCCCTAGAGTTTGACTTACTGTTTGAGCGATTCCTGAATCCAGAACGGGTTTCCATGCCCGATTTCGACGTCGATTTTTGCATGGATAGACGTGACGAGGTGATTGACCACGTGGCTGACATGTATGGTCGTCAGGCGGTTTCTCAAATAATTACATTCGGCACCATGGCTGCCAAAGCGGTAGTTCGAGACGTTGGCCGAGTATTAGGGCATCCCTATGGCTTTGTGGACCGCATTTCTAAATTAATACCTTCTGATCCAGGAATGACCTTAGAAAAAGCCTTTGCCGTTGAACCTAGGTTACCTGAGCTTTATCAACAAGATGAAGACGTTAAAGATCTGATAGATATGGCGCGGATTCTGGAAGGGGTTACCCGTAATGCTGGTAAACATGCTGGGGGGGTTGTTATCTCTCCCACTGAAATCACCGACTTCGCGCCGTTATATTGTGATGACGAAGGCAAAAACCCAGTAACTCAGTTTGATAAAAATGATGTCGAAACTGCAGGTTTGGTTAAATTTGACTTTTTGGGCTTGCGTACCTTAACCATTATCCAATGGGCGATCGATATGATTGCTGAGGGTCGCGGCAAACAAATTGATATCACCGCCATTCCATTGGAAGATCCTAAAAGTTTTCGGACTCTATTAAATGCAGAAACAACTGCGGTATTCCAATTGGAATCTCGCGGTATGAAAGATTTGATTAAACGTCTTAAACCAGATTGCTTCGAAGATATTATCGCATTGGTGGCTCTATTTAGACCGGGCCCGCTGCAATCTGGGATGGTTGATAACTTCATCGATAGAAAACACGGCCGAGAAGAGATCTCTTATCCGGATGCAGAATATCAACATGAATGTTTGCAGGAAATTCTTGAGCCAACCTACGGCATTATTCTTTATCAAGAACAAGTAATGCAGATTGCACAAGCCATGGCAGGATACAGCCTAGGTGGCGCAGATATGTTACGTCGTGCGATGGGTAAGAAAAAGCCTGAAGAGATGGCCAAGCAGCGTAGTGTGTTTGCCGAAGGTTCTAAAGGCAATAATATCGATCCTGATCTAGCGATGAAAATATTCGATCTGGTGGAAAAATTCGCGGGTTATGGTTTTAACAAATCTCACTCTGCGGCTTATGCGTTAGTTTCGTATCAAACTTTGTGGCTAAAAGCCCATTATCCTGCCGAGTTTATGGCGGCGGTAATGTCTGCGGATATGGATAATACCGATAAAATAGTCACTTTGGTGGATGAATGTAATCGTATGGGATTAACCATACTGCCACCAGACCTCAACGCGGGCCAATATAAGTTTACGGTAGATGAACAAGGTCGTATTGTTTATGGTATCGGCGCAATAAAAGGGGTAGGGGAAGGTCCTATCGAAGCAATTATCGCTGCCCGTAAAGAACACACTAAATTTTCAGACTTGTTTGATTTTTGTGCTAAAGTTGATCTGAAGAAGATTAACAAACGGGTTCTAGAAAAGTTGGTTATGGCTGGCGCCATGGATAATTTAGGTCCCCATCGAGCCTGTATCATGGCAACCCTACCCGAAGCGATAGCCGCGGCGGATCAGCATGCTAAAGCTGAATCTCATGGGCAATCAGATATGTTTGGTTTGTTAACTACTGAACCTGATCAAGTGGTTCAGGCCTTTTCTAATGTACCGGAATGGCCAGAAAAAATATGGTTGGACGGAGAAAAAGAAACTCTTGGCCTATACTTAACAGGTCACCCAATAAATCAGTACGAAAAAGAGCTAAAACATTATAGTTCTGCTCGTTTGGTAGATTTAAAACCTACCAATAAAGACACTACGTCTGTTGCGGTTGGCTTAGTCATCGGTGTTAGAGTGATGACTAACAAGAAGGGACGTCGTTGGGCGATTGTTACCTTAGATGACAAAAGTGCTCGTATGGATGCGCGCTTTTTCCCTGATATGTTTGAAAAGTACGAGGAGCTTCTTCAACCTGACCGAATTCTATTGATTTCCGGACAGGTCAGCTTTGATGATTTCTCGGGGGGCAATACAATATCAGGCCGTGATGCTATGGATATAGTGCAGGCTCGGGAGAAAAATGTAAAATGCTTAGGGTTAGAAGTAGAATCTGACTGGTGTAACGAAGCAAGAGTAGCTAAACTGCAAGCAATTCTGCAGAATTATCAAGGCGGAAGCTGTCCTGTTAATATGCGGGTTGTTCACCCTGATGCGGAAATGGTTTTAGCATTTGGTGCACAGTGGTACGTGACACCAGAAGACCAATTAATTTATGAATTGCAGCAAATGTTACCCAAACAAGCGGTAGAGCTGCAATTTAGTTGACACCAATAGTGTGTTTGTAAACAAATATAAGGTTTGGAATGAGTTTGAATTATCTTGATTTCGAGAAACCTATCGCTGATTTAGAAGCAAAAATTGAAGAACTACGGTTAGTCAATCAAGGCGGTGAGTTTGATGTCGGCATTGAAGAATCGATCACTAAGTTGCGGGAAAAGAGTGCAGAATTGACTGCTAAAATATTTTCCGATTTGGGCGCATGGCAAGTTTCACAAATTGCTAGACACCCAATGCGACCTTATACATTGGATTATATTCCCCGCCTTTTTGAAGAATTTGACGAATTAGCCGGTGATCGCGCTTTTGCTGATGATAAAGCTATTGTAGGTGGATTAGCCGACTTTGATGGTCAACCAGTAATGGTTATTGGACATCAAAAAGGTCGTGACACCCATGAAAAAATTCGACGCAATTTCGGTATGCCTAAACCAGAAGGCTATCGCAAAGCGCTTCGTTTGATGCATATGGCTGAACGCTTCAATTTACCTATCATTACCTTTATCGACACTCCGGGTGCATACCCTGGAGTAGGTGCTGAGGAACGTGGCCAAAGTGAAGCCATTGCTCGTAATCTCAAGGAAATGGCCGATTTAAGCGTTCCCATTATCTGTACCGTTATTGGTGAAGGTGGTTCAGGTGGTGCACTTGCCATCGGTGTGGGTGACAGAGTGAATATGCTGCAATACAGTACTTACTCGGTTATTTCTCCAGAAGGTTGCGCTTCCATATTATGGAAAAGCGCAGAAAAAGCACCTTTGGCTGCTGAAGCTATGGGTGTAAGCGCAGGTCAAATTAAAGAATTAGGATTAATTAATAATATCGTAGAGGAACCTCTAGGTGGTGCTCATCGCAATCACGACGCTATGGCTGCCAACCTCAAAGCGACCCTTAAGCAACAGTTGTCACAATTGCTGAGCTTATCTAAAGACGAGTTGCTCGAACAGCGTTACGAGCGCATCATGTCTTTTGGTTATTGTTAATATAGTCACCTTGATTCACCTCAAACCGTCTTGTATTTACAAGGCGGTTTTTGCCTTATGAATATTCAAAATCGTACCACAGCACTTGTTGAAAGGTTCCTTCAAGGACCCGCTAGGCAAATTGTTATCGCATACAGCGGTGGTGTTGACTCTCACCTGCTGCTGATCACTGTTGCCGAATTAGCGAACCAATTTCCTGACCACAATTACCTTGCTGTGCATGTTAATCACGGCTTAAGTCCCAATGCGGAAAAGTGGCAACAGCATTGTCAGCAAGTTTGCTCTGAGCTCAATATTCCACTAAAAATTCAGCAGGTGAAGGTCAATGCCAGTGGTAATGGGGGAGTAGAAGCGGCCGCTAGAAAAGTGCGATATCAAGCCCTTGAAGCCATGACCGAACATCATGGTTTGATCTTGTTAGGACAACATATTCAAGATCAATTGGAAACGGTGCTATTGCAGTTGAAGCGCGGGGCTGGTCCCAAAGGGCTCTCAGCAATGGCGCAATCTGCGGTAAATGAAAACAGTATTACCCTAGCGCGACCTTTTCTGGAATTAGAGAAGCATGAAATTCTGCAATTAGCCAAACACAAGCAATTACACTGGATCGAAGATGAGTCGAATCACGATACACGATTTGATCGAAACTTCTTACGCACAGAAGTGATTCCAACTTTACAGCAACGCTGGCCAAATTTGGCAACGGCAGCAAACCGCTCAGCCCAGTTGTGCGCTGAACAACAAGAGTTGTTAGATGAAGTAAACGGGAAACATTTGCAGACCATGGTGAATCAACGATTTGCGATTCATATTTGCAAGTTACGTGCACTATCTAGCCCATGGCAAAATCAAATAGTGCGATATTGGTTAGCAGAACAAAAAATTGATATGCCTTCTAAAACCGTGCTGGCGGAATTACCTAAACTTCTTAGTGCCAAGCAGGATGGCAACCCCATCATTGACCTAGGCCAGCACCAGTTGCGACGCTTTCGAGAGCATATGTATTGCATTAAAAAGCAAACATTTGAAGAAGATATTCATCTTACTTTAGATTCAGCTAACACCTTGTTACCCAATGAATTGGGGCATTTACATATTGCAGAAAAATACATTGGTCAATTAATCATAAAATCTAAGGTGAATAGTCTTAAATTTAAACCCCTTGATCAGCCCCATTCCAAATTATTGAAACAATGGTTTAAACAGTGGGATGTGCCAGTTTGGGAAAGACAGCGAAGTTTGCTTTTATGTTGGCAAGATCAGGTGATTGCGGTGTTATGTGAGCAACATATTATTTTTGCAAATGATGCACCTGCGGAACTCACTTCAAGTATTCATTTTAGGGTAAATCCACCTCAACTTTGATTTTGTCTCTGAATTTTTAGTCAATTATCTTAGCTGATTCGCATTGATGGACACTAAAACACATTTTTATCCTTACAATGCTAGTGTTTGCCCCTGCTTCTAGCGTAAAATCGTATATATATTACAAGATAGGATTACTTTTAATTCTATCGGTAAATTGACCTTATTATTATTTTGGAGATTTGAGACTATTATGGCTGCATTTGGAACTGTTTTTATGCCTGAGATGGCACTTGCTACCTTTGAAAATAATCACTGGAGTAAGGCTGAGTTTGTCAGCGCTGAAAGTATTCAATTGCACCCCGGGGCTCATGTCTTACATTATTCGAGTACTTGTTTCGAAGGACTCAAAGCATTTCGTCATGCTGATGGCAGCGTCAATATTTTCCGTATGGAAGAAAATATAAAACGTATGGCACAGAGCTCTAAATTATTGTTTTTACCTGACTTTGATGCAAATCAGTTATCACAGATGATTGTTGATATGGTAAAAAAATACGCTGATGAAGTTCCCCAGCCTCCAGGTTCAATGTATATCAGACCTACCCATATTGGTACTGAGCCTTCAATAGGTAAAGCTGCGGCACCATCAGCTACTTCTATGCTGTATGTATTGTTATCACCGGTGGGTGATTACTTTGCTGGTGGAGCTCGTCCATTAAGATTGTTATTAGCGGAAGATGGGATGCGCTGTGCGCCACATATGGGCATGATTAAAAGTGGCGGTAATTACGCCAGTGCTTTAGGGCCAATTTTAGCAGGTAAAGCGCAGTACAATGCTGATCAAATTTTATTTTGCCCTAATGGTGATGTACAAGAGACCGGTGCTGCTAACTTTATCTTGATTGACGGCGATGAAATTATCACTAAAGCCTTAGATAGCTCATTTTTACACGGTATTACACGAGCTACACTACTAACCCTTGCGGCTGATTTAGGAATGAAGGTTAGCGAACGTAACCTTTCTGTGACTGAACTATTAGAACGGGTGGCTAAACCTGGTACTGAAGCCGCTCTGTCTGGTACCGCAGCGGTTTTGACTCCGGTAGGAACCTTAATTCACAATGGTAAAGATATCAAAGTGGGTAACGGAGAAGCGGGTCCTAAAGCAATTAGATTGCGCCAAGCATTAAACCAAATTCAGTGGGGCGAAGCGCCAGACACCCATAACTGGTTAACTAAAATTTAATTAACCCAAGCGAGGGAGCGCAATCTGCTATTAGCGCAGTAATTTTGCGCTTATCTTGCTTGCAATTCACGGGTTTAAACAACTAGATTGCATAAATCAGCATCCCTACGAATTAAAATTTGTCATTTCTTATCAAGTTTAAGTTAACTAACCTGAACTTGATAAGCATTCATTTTATGCAGCTGTAACCAAGCTGCATTTTCATTTAATGCCTCAATACCTATGGTTTTAATGACCTGTTGATAGCTCCCTATATTTTCAGTTTCAGAAGCGTAAGTTTGATCTAACAAAGACATTCTATTCATCGCCTGTTGGAAGAAGTAGCCTGTTCGCAAGTAGCGCTGACTAAGCTCCTCAAAGCCCATCTGCGCAGCAAAGGTTTTCAATAATGCTGAGCTGATAAACGACATAGCAATAATAATGAACAAGATTGATATCGAAAAAGCGGGAATAAGATTGAATTGGATTTTTACTACACTAAAGAACATCAGTGCTATTGCTAAGCAAAATAGAAAAATTGAATTTCGTTGATATTGTTTTGATTTGTTAAGCAATGCAAATGCTCTTCCCCTTTCTCCTCTTTGCCCATAAAAGTAATTTCTTTGGTCTAATATCCAAACCTTGCGCACATAATGAATGTGTTGTTTGCTGGGGGAAGGGACTTGCAACATCAGTTTATTCAAATTATCTACAATCCAATCCATCTCATATAGTTTTGTCGTGCGATAGTTATTTGCACTGTGATCAGGAATAGCAGACAAGTGCCAGAAAATTTGCACCCTAAGATCTTCAGCAAATACGCGCCATTCCACATACTGTTCTTCTTTTGATTCGGTGCCGACGAAAAAAAGCCAATATATAAGTACTACCACTCCAACTAGAAACAAGTGGATTAAAAACCAAGTCAGTGTGGCAAATAGCCCAACATAAACTTGTTGTGCGAAGATCGCAAAAAAGGATAGGGTGGTAATCCATTTTAATGATTTTAATCTTTGATGTTGACGTATTTGTGCAAGACAATCGGCAATACAGTAGGCATCAACTAAGTGTTTAATGGGGGCTAATGATTCCGTCGGTGGTTGCTCTCCTAGCAGGTGAGTTAAACTCTTGGCTTTGTCTTTCTTTTTAATACGTAGCGCACCAGTATTAAAACGTTCTGTTTTCGCCAAAATTTCATTAAACAAACTGACATTTTGCACGCCATACGCTTCTATTGCCTTCCAACTTCCAATATCTTCTTCGCTTCCCACACTTAAAGGTAGGGTAGCATGACGTTCTCGTGTACTGACTAACCATTTACAGTATGTTTTGTTAGGCTTAGAAAATAGCAGGCTGCTTTCGTCAACGAGTCCTTCGATACACATTCTTACTACGTCTGCTGTGCCACCGGTTTTTAGCGCATAGGAACTTGATTCTTTTTTATGGTCTATTACACCATCCCAAATAGCGATTAGATAATCAGAACAACCTACCAGTGTTTTGCCTAGTGCAGTATACCCTTCCACTCTTGGTGTATTGGCTTTACGATGGCAAATCTTCACTTCGGAACATTGTTCAAAGAGTCTACGGAAGGTTTCTAAGGATTGGGGAGACCTAAAGTCTTTTTCATATTCTTGCACGTCAAAGGGTAAAATCGCAGTTACTTTAAGTTTGAGTTTCAAGGCGACTTTGACCATTAACTGGTCAGCACCTTCTGCTAGACCTGATAAAATTTGAATCGTACTTCTAGGACATTGTTGTTGCAGCGAGGTCAGCTCTTCAAGCAAGGCTTTTTCTAAAATGGGGATATCTTGTTGTGGAATATCGCGATGACCGGTAACCCCTATATTAATTGTGAGAGCTGATGACATCAGTCGCTATTCCTTAACATTAAACTCCGATATTTGTATAAATTATCATCAATAAAGCATTTGTTAAACCTGATTTTATCTCATTCGTTGGTGGCACTCGGCTTGGTAAAACCGATGCTTCCTTTTCTTTTATAGGAGAGTTGTATACTATTTGACCACATGTTGCTGTTGTATATGTCATGTTCACTCTTTCAATCTGATCCTGAGGAATAAAATGCAATACAGCGCATTTATAAGTTACAGCCACAAAGATGAAAAGTTGGCTCGCTGGCTTATGCGTAAGTTAGAAGCCTATCGAGTGCCCGCTAAACTAATTGGCCAATCCGCTGAGTTTGGTGTTGTTCCCCGTAGAATTGGAAAAATCTTTCGTGACCGCGATGAACTCCCAACAGCAGGAAATTTGGGCCAAAGGGTCAATCAAGCGTTGCAGAACTCATCGTCGCTGATTGTCATCTGCTCGCCTTTCTCTGCGAAGTCAAAATGGGTGAATACCGAAATCACTGAATTCCGTAAAATGGGTCGTGAAGAACGTATTTTGTGTTTTATTGCCGACGGCGATCCTATGAGCTGTGATCCTGAGATAGCTTGTTTTCCCCCAGCTTTGCTCAAACCCGCACAAGCTGGCCAGCCTAATAGAGAGCCGTTGGCTGCTGATGCCAGAATGGAAGGAGATGGTAAAGACAGGGCATTTCTAAAATTGGTAGCAGGTTTGTTAGGCGTGGGCTTTGATAGCCTAGCGCAGCGAGATGCGCAGCGCAGATATAAACGTTTGGCGTTAATTAGCGTAGGTTCTTTTGCAGGAATGGCGTTTGCCTCCGCATTGGCGATAACTGCTGTCATCGCCCGTAATGATGCACAACGGCGCCAAGACCAAGCCGAAGACATTGTCGGTTTTATGTTAGGTGACTTACGTGAGCGCTTACAAACCGTTGGACGTTTGGATTTAATGCGTTCGGTGGATGATAAAGCGACAAGCTATTTTTCAAAGTTAAACAAACGAGATTTATCTGACCGCGCATTGGCGGAACAAGCCCGTTCATTAACCGGCATAGGCGAAGTGCGCCTGAATGAAGGCGACTATCAATTGGCCATGGCAGCTTTTGCTGAAGCTTATGAACGTTCTAAAGCCTTATACGAAAGAGACGCTTCAAATGGCATCCGATTGTTCGATTTATCTCAAGCTGAGTATTGGCTTGGCAACGTAGCCTGGCAACAAGGGCGCTTGGACGATGCCGAAAAATGGCTAATTCGTTATCGAGATAGTGCAATTAGGTTAGCCGCAATGGACAGCAATAATCCTGATTGGCAAATAGAGGCTGCATACGGTTATCAGAACCTGGCGATATTGGATAAAAGCCGTGGCAATTTTGAGCAAGCTAAAAGGGCAATGTTGGAAGTGCGTAATCTCTATGTTCAGTGGGCTGAACAAGCACCAGATAATTTACAGTTAAGATACGATATGGCAAATGCGTCATCTTGGTTGGGAAGTCTTGCCTTACAACAAGGACGATTTAATGAAGCAAAGAATTATTTCGAAGAACAAAATGCCGCGATTAAAAAAAATATTAAAGAGGATCCAGATAATATTATCTGGAAAGAAGACTTTTTGTACGCCAATCGTCTTTTAGCCAGCGTAAGCGTCCATTTAGGGGATGTGGAAGAAGCCACTAAATTGTACATAACCGCAAAAGATATCGCTGAACAATTATTTAATCAAGATCCACAAAATGCGTACTGGATGTTGGATTACGGACGTTGCCTATGGCAGCTTGCGCTAATGTCTGGTCGGTCAGCTAAACAACATTTGCAGCAAGCTGAAAAACTGATTGAGAAGGCTTATAACCTAAAGAAAAAAGAGGAAAGGACTTTACAATTCTATGGAGATCTTAAAGTCGCTCAAAGTGAATTTGCTTTGTTAAATGGCCAAATAGACTTGGCGCTTCATTATATCGAGCAATTTGAACAGAATATTGAGCCTGCATGGCATAATCAAGAAATGGAAAAAACCGAAGATTTTCGTTTGGTGTATTCTCGCGGTTTAATTTTAAAAGGAAAGATAGCCTTTAAAATCGAACAACAACAAACCGCCCAACAATATTGGCAACAAGCTTTAGCATTGTTAACTGAGACTGAATTGGAATATGGAGTAAATCCTAAGCCGGATAAGTTACCTTTTACTCGGCTAATTGAATTGACTACTGTATTAAGCTTGTTAGGGGATGATCAGCAACTTAATATACATCAAAAACGTTTAAATAATTCAGGTTATATTGCATTCACCCCATTTTTAGTTGATTAAAATTTGTACTATTCGGGAAAGGGATTAGAATTGTAAGAGAACAATTAGGTTCAATTCATAAAACCGTATCTTTTGATACGGCAATACCTCCAAAGTATGGCATTTTACCAACAACAAGGAAAAGGATTATGGATGCTACTGTAACTTTAGATGTAAGAAATTTCCGAAGTGCAGCAGGAAGTGGCTACACCAATATACCCGCTTCGAATGCACGCACATACAGCTACCGTTTTACAGGTGGCCCCAACAATGATGGCACTATTACTGAAATAACAGGTACAGGGCAGGCACTCATCACCGTGCATGTTCAGGCTGACCCTCGTTATCATATTACTGACATTACTTTTGGCAGTAACGGTGCAAATGATTTGTCGTGGCGTTCTACATTCCCACCTTACCTTGCCGTTATTACTGATACCAATACTGATAATATTGATTCGGAATACTCGGTAGTTATATTGGATACTGTAGCTAACGCTAGGGTGTTATGTGACCCCGCAATCAAAAATAGACCTAATAAATAGTCAAGATTAGGTTTAATGCCCTTCTAATAAAAAATGTTCTGCGCGTTCTACTCGTCGCGGTTTGCCTGAGATCACGATAACATCGTTAGGTTGTAGGGGCTTTGTAAAGTCAGGATTTGCAATTTCTATATTTGCTCGCCGTAATCCATGCAAACTTATTTTGCGTTTAAAAAGATCCAACTGTTCAATTGTTTTACCGACCGCAAACGCATCTTCAGTTAGTTGCACAGCGTGCATAAATTCCAGCTTATCTTTGGTACCTTGGCTAATTTCAGTGGTTTCTCCAGGAAAGAAACCGTGCATATGTCGATAGTGATCTTTTCGCTCTGAACGAACCCGTTTTAAAATTCGCGCCATAGGGATACCGGATAAATGGAGTATCTGAGATACCAACATAAGGCTGCCTTCGAGAATTTCAGGCACAACTTGACTAGCGCCAGCCGCATAAAGTTCTTCTAGGTGGTAGTCTTTTCTAGTGCGAACCACTATGGGCAATTCTGGGTGCATTTCCGAGATGATCTTGATTACATTGAGGGCTCTTTGGTGTTCATCAAAGGTGATAAGCACTAATTTGGCCATATCGATTCCAGCGGCTTTTAATATATCTGGTTGACTGACGTCACCGAACACCACGGGTTGTCCTGCACTTCGGCTTTCATTGACCCGCACGGGATCAAAGTCTACGACTAAATAGGGGATTTTCTCCACGCTTAATAAGCGGCTTACCGATTGACCAACTCGGCCAAAACCAAGAATTAAAACGTGGTCTTGCATGCTAGGATGATAATTATCTTCATCCATTGGGTCTAATTGTAAGTCGGGTTTACCAATAATATATTTAGCCATGTCGAGACTATTTTCAATCAACCAAGGTGTAACCGCCATACTGAGCACACCAATTGCCATCAAAACAGAGCCTTGTTCAGCACTGAGAATGTCGTGATTTACCGCCAGTGCGGCAATAATAAAGCTAAATTCACCTATCTGACAGAGCTTTAATCCTGTTGACCAGCCATCTAGTTTGTCGGCTTTAAATAGCCAAGCACAAGCACGAATGATCAGGATTTTTATTATCATTATGGTGACTAAACCCAAAGCTATCCAATGTAGTTGTGATGCTAAAGTCTGCATTTCTAAACGCATACCAACAGTTATAAAAAATAACCCCATTAGAATATCTCTGAAAGGCCGAATATCCGCTTCTAGTTGATGCCTGTATTGGCTTTCACTTAACATCATTCCCGCTAGAAAAGCTCCTAGTGCCATGGAAAGGCCAAACGAGTAGGTCAAACCTGCCGCTACCAAGGCAACCAAAATAGTCGTTAGCACAAACAATTCATCGGTACGCGTTCGCGCTACTTCATTAAATATTCTAGGTAGTAGCCATTTGCCTACAGACATTAAAATACTGACTACCACTGTGCCCTTTAAAAGCGCCATCACAATCGCTAACCATAAGCTGCTATGGGATTGATCTGATAGCAAGGGAACTAATATCAGCAAAGGCACCACAGCCAGATCTTGAAATAATAAAATACTGACAACCATTTGTGCTCGGGTCGTATTTAACGTGCCTCGTTCGCTCATTTGTTTAATCACAATCGCGGTTGAAGAAAGGGCTATCATACCGCCTATGATTAATGCGGCTTTTAAATCGAATCCAAATACACTGGCGATCCCCATAAAAACCAGAGTAGTCAGTATCATTTGGCCTAAACCAATGCCAAAAACCAGATGGCGCATAGCCATGACTTTAGGAAGAGAAAATTCTAAGCCCAACGAAAATAATAGAAAGACGATGCCTAACTCGGCGAAAAAGTGAATTTCTTCTGGATGATCGATGATTGCTAGCATGTGCGGACCAGCGACTACTCCACAGGCTAGATATGCGAGTATGGGAGGTAAGTTTATACGTTTGAATCCCCACACGGTTAACACCGCAACAGTCATCAATACCAAAATATTTGTGAAACCCACATGCATAAATTTTATCTCTTTATTTGGCTAATTTTTTACCGCGTGAACTTGTTGACTGAGGAGTAAGCTGAACGGGCATATTTGCCGTTAGCATTACTTTAATATTAGCAGTAATCGATGGCACAGAGATTGCTAATTAACCAATCATAAAACATTTTTAATTAATAAATTACGTATTTAGACGTAAATTCGCCAATAAATTGGCAGGAGCATTCGCCTTGGAGCACATGACACAGCTTTTTGACACTGCGTTGAAAGATAACAATTTGTTTAGCTCAGATCCCTACAAGGGCGGCTTAAGCCATACCGAATCTCATCAAGTTATGTTGCAATTGGCTTCGAGTATCGACCTGCAAAAGATTGCTCAAGTATTTTATCGCCAATTGCGAGCGAAGTTAAACTTAGATGGTTTAACTATTAAATTTTCAAGTGGTTTAGTTACCCTTGGAGAGCCAGAAAAATCTAATAATATCAAAACATTAGATCAAGTAAGTAAACACACAATTTTTGCTACCCTAGTATATTCTTTTTCCAAAGTGTTAAGTTTGCGGGAAGCGGCAATACTCAATGATTTACATCGATTATTCAAATTTCCGTTAAAGAATGCACTAGAATTTCATAGTGTTAAACAGCTTGCCCTTAAAGATTATCTGACGTCATTGGGTAATCGAGTACATTATCAAGAATCCTTGGTGCGCTTACTTAGTCAGGCCAAACGGGCTGGCGAAGGTTTTGGACTACTGGTGATTGATATGGATAAGTTTAAAGCCGTTAATGACACCTTCGGTCATCATGAGGGTGATAAAGTATTGACCGCCACGGCAGACGTATTACGTCAGTCACTAAGAGAAAGTGACTATGCTTTTCGTTTTGGTGGTGATGAATTTTGTTGTTTGTTACCAGGTAGTGACAACCTTGTGAATGGTAAAATAGCTGAACGAATTCAGGGCTTTATGAATAAAAATCCGATTTTGGCCAAGCATAAAATGTCCTGTAGTATCGGCAGTACTATGTATCAATATGGTGACACTGAACTAAGTTTATTTAATCGTGCAGATAAAGCCTTGTATGCAGCCAAACAAAATGGAAAAAACTGCTACAAAGTAGCTTAATTTCGACATAGGCGGCAATAAATTGCAGTCTTGTCGAAATTAACGGCAATTATTATTGATATTATTTCGTCTTATCATACCCATTTGCAGCTAATAACATTAGACTGTCATTACTATTAAATTAATTTTTATCTCTTTTAGTAATAAATGATGAATGGGGTTATTCTGCGAATAAGAATAAATCCATAAGCTCATTTAGGTTGTATGAGACTATCTATGCTTAGCGATTTTGATCAAAATACCCAATATCGACGCAAAGTTTTACAAGTATTGTTGCTGATAACATTTTTCGGTGGCTTTGTTTTTGGTTTGATCAATATTTATCGAGAGCTCTACACCTTGGCTTTTCTAGAGTTAGGATATGGATTATTTTCATTTCTAGTATGGCGTCAAATTGGCAATACCACTAATTTTCAATTTTGGGTAATCAGTTACCTTTTCCCGTTTTTTTCGATAATGATGTATGCTTTATCCGTACCTGGTTCCTCCCAATCCATTTTTGTTTGGATTCTAACTATCCCCGTTATTTCTTATTTGTTATTAGGTAAAAAAATTGGCTTTTACTTCTCGATTGTTTTTATGACGCTGGGAATCAGCATTTTTCATTTGAAATTTATGACCGATGATATTCCGCTAAGTATTTCAGTGTCATTGAACGTGATATTGAGTGGGGTGCTGATGATTGCTCTCGCTCATGTGTATGAGCGTAATCGGGAGAAGAACGAAGAGCGACTTATGCAATTAGCTGGTACTGACAAATTGACTGGCTTAGCGAATAGGATGAAATTAATCGATGTGTATGCATCTGCTAGTGAATATGCGAAAAGGCACAATGTGCCATTAACTGTTGTGCTATTTGATCTCGATTATTTCAAAAAAATTAATGATTTATATGGTCATCATGGTGGCGATGCTGCGCTGTGTTTTGTGGCTGATTTTCTGAAAAAACACACTCGAAAAAGTGATTTGCTGGCGCGCTTTGGCGGGGAGGAATTTGCATTGATTATGCTAGCATCTAAGCCTAAAGATAGTTTCCAACAAGTTGACTCTCTACGTAAAAAACTAATGAATAAGCCATTTATCTACAATAAAAAAGAAATCAATATCACCCTTAGTGCTGGGATTTCGTATCTCGGTGTTGATGGCACTGATTTAGATGATTTACTTGTTAAAGCTGATGAGCGTTTGTACTTTGCAAAGGAAAATGGCCGCAATCGCGTTGTGGCCGACGTTCTGGCCGACAATATCGAGCCGTCAAACTCTGCAAAGTAGTGCCGTCAGATATAACTTAAAATACGATTTCCAATCCTTCTGCCGCAGCAAAAACTTGCAGATCATCTTCCGCAATAGCAATGACTTCCTGGCAATGGGATTCAATCGCTGCGATGTCTTCATCTGTACGAATATGATCATGGCTGTAAAGTGCTAAACGCTTAGCTCTGCATGCTAAAGCTAGCTTTACCGCTTCTTCTGCCACCGAGTGTCCCCAACCTGATTTACCTGGCATGTCAGACAGCATGTATTGGGCATCGTGAATAATAATATCGGCGCTCATTGCAAACTCTACCCATTGTAGAAAATCAGTTTCTTTACGGTAGGGAGGGTAAAGTTCGTTGTCGGTGATGTAGGCAATTTTAGCACCATCGGCTTCGATTACATAAGAACTGCCGCTGCCGGGATGGTTCATTGGGTGCCGATAAATTTTAGCGCTGCCAATATGCCAACTATTAATGCCTTCAGGTACAGGTTTGAGTTCTATATTTGACTGTAGTGATTTGTAATGAACAGGAAAATAACTGCCAGACATCTGATTCAAAATGGCGTTATTTTCATCCAAGGTCGTCATACCTGGCGTGATAAATATATTTCTGTCAGGCTGATATATAGGTGCAAAAAATGGAAAACCCTGAATATGATCCCAATGATTATGGGTCAGCAACAAATGTACATCGGTCTGTTTTGAAATTAATTTTTGACCGAGGTTTTTAATCCCTGTGCCTGCATCGAGAATAATGTCAGTGCCATCATTTAATTCAATGTGCACGCAGGCTGTATTGCCACCATACTTTATATATTCTGGACCCGGTGCAGGGATTGAGCCTCTAACACCGAAAAAGGTTAATCGCATATTCCATCTCTTTGTTGCCGTTTGTCCTTGCGAACTTATTATTCGCAGATATTAGCATAGCGTATCACTGACTAATTCAACAATTAAGATGTGAAGTTATTCAAAGTTATTGAAAAATATATGGAAATAGATTTTAGCAGGAAAAAGACCAACCTAGCGGTTGGTCTTTGCTATTAAATTCTTTATTGCTTTTGTAACAGCGACAATACATCATTGATACTGACTAGCTGCTTTTCACCTGTGCGTCGATGTTTATATTCGACGTTATTCTCGTCTAAATTGCGTTCACCAATGACAATCGTATGAGGAATACCAATCAGTTCCATGTCATTGAACATGACACCTGGACGTTCCTTACGATCATCAAAGAGAACGTCTATGCCAGCAGCAACTAATTCTTCGTACAGCGACTCTGCAACCTGTTGAATACGATGAGATTTATGCATATTCATTGGAATCAATGCAACTTGAAAAGGGGCGATAGCATCAGGCCAAATAATGCCGAATTTATCGTGATTTTGTTCAATGGCCGCTGCAACAATGCGCGATACGCCAATACCATAACAAGCCATAGATAAAATCTGGTGTTTGCCTTGTTCATTGAGTACACCACAGCCCATTGCTTCGGAGTATTTATCGCCTAGCTGGAATATGTGACCCACTTCGATACCGCGTTTGATCTCTAACGTCCCTTTTCCATCTGGAGAGGGATCACCGGCTTCAATGTTACGTATATCGGCAACTTGATAGTCTACGATGTCTTTTTCCCAGTTTACGCCAGTTAGATGGAACCCTGTTTTGTTTGCGCCACAAACAAAATCTGTTAAGTGGGCTGCACTTCTATCGACAATCACAGGAATAGAAAGCTCTATTGGACCAATTGAGCCAGGTTCGCAGCTTAACGTTTGTAAAACTTGTTGCTCTGAGGCCATTGTGAGGGGCGCATACACTGAATGTAGCTTTTCGGCTTTGATGTCATTCAACGTATGATCGCCGCGCAGCACTAGCGCGACTAAACCTTGTTGTCCTTTGTCATCTTGTTCACCTAAAACGATTATGGTTTTAACCGTTTTGTCGGCACTGATATCAAAGTGCGCACAAACTTGTTCAATGGTTTTTACATCAGGAGTGGCAACTTGGGTTTTTACTGCCATGGCCGGCAATTTTTCAGTCAAGGGCGCTATCGCTTCAGCCATTTCGATATTGGCTGCGTAATCTGAACCATTACTAAAGGCAATGGCGTCTTCACCGGAATCAGCCAATACATGGAATTCATGGGAAACAGCACCGCCAATTGAACCGGAGTCAGCGATAACCGGACGATATTCTAAATCTAGGCGCTCAAAGATATTGCAGTAAGCCTGAAACATTCCAGCATAGGTTTGCTGCATTGATTCATCTGATGTATGAAATGAATAGGCGTCTTTCATGGTAAATTCACGACCACGCATTATGCCAAAACGAGGGCGTACTTCATCACGGAACTTGGTTTGAATTTGATAGAGGTTTATTGGCAGTTGTTTGTAACTGCTGATTTCATTTTTAACAAGGGAAGTAATCACTTCTTCATGAGTTGGACCTAAAACAAAATCACGATTGTGGCGATCTTTAATGCGCAGCAATTCTGGACCATATTCGTCCCACCGTCCGCTTTCCTGCCATAAATCTGCTGGTTGCACCACCGGCATCAACATTTCTATCGCTCCAGCCTTGTTCATTTCTTGACGAACAATGTCAGCCACTTTATTGAGCACTCGTAGGCCACTGGGTAGCCAAGTATATAAACCTGAAGCAAGCTTACGAACCATCCCAGCCCGTAACATTAATTGGTGGCTAATCACTTCCGCATCGGCAGGAGTTTCTTTTTGGGTAGATAACAGATATTGGCTGGTACGCATCAGCTTAGTTGATCCTTATTTTGCTCTTAAATCGTAAACGGCCGCCATTCTACCAGCACCCTGTAAAAGGCAAAAGGGATATTATCCTTGTCAGGATAAACTTCTTGTCACTATTTTCGTCTTAAATTGAGACTGCATAGATTTTGCTATTCTCAGGCGGCGCAAAAGTACTCGGTGATTGGCCTGGTCTTGCTCCTGAAAAGTTGTATCAGGGGCGTGATTTGATGGCGACTAGCGACGTTCGTTACTGGTATGCCAAGGCACTGCAATCTCACTGGAAATTAAATCGGCAACAGCTTAGACGGATATTTCCAGATTTACCTCTGTAAGCGTTTAAATCTGGTTGATTTGTTCCACGACACAACAATGTTCTGCAACACGCCATTGGATGTTTAAATCATATAAAGCTACCCCATAAAGGCGATCGCTTGTTGTGGTTTTGTGATACGCCGGACGGGGATCTTGACTTAGTATTTGCTCAATCAAAATATTTAAATGGGGATATTTGTGCTGGTAGATAGTTAGCTGTTGTTGTGCGCTTTTCGAAAACCTAACGGCGAGTAACTCTTCTGGTTTATCTTGCGCATAACCCGCTGCGGCGTCGGCAATACTATCTGAATATGGAATATAAGGTTTGATATCTATTATTGGTGTGTTGTCTAGTAGATCCATTCCTGAAACAATTAAACAATGTTGGCCACTTATAGACGATACCTTCTCCAGCCTAACCGCACTGATGCCCAAATTATTAGGGCGGTGAGTACTGCGTGAGGCGAATACTCCCACTTTCTCGTTGCCACCGAGTCGAGGTGGGCGAACTAAAGGGGATGTGGATTTATCGGCAGTCTGATGAAATTGAAAAACTAGCCATAAATGGCTGAATTGCTCTATACCACGAATAAAGTCTACCGAATTGAATGCTTGGGTAAACATTATCTGACCAAATGCTGCAGTCACCAAACCTGGTTGTCTTGGGATTGCAAACTTCTCTTTATACGGGGTTTTAATGTGCCCAATTGGGTTAATCTCTATTGGCATGGAGGCCTTTCATATTTTTAATCAGTTGTTGCAAGGTGAATCTCTAAACTGAGGGGACACATTTTGCAACACATTGGCATTATATTGAAATGATTATGCCATACATTTTTTGTTATCCTTTGGGCGTTCACTTCCCGAACCAATTTTAGACTTAAACTTAGGTTAAATTAACGTTTTTACCGAGTTTAAGTCTTTTTTTTTGGTATCCTAAAAAAAATTGGCATCAAATTGCATTTTTAATAAAATTCCTTTGCAATGAAACTGTGTCGCACTGACGTTTTACTTAAAATAAAAATAGTCTTAATTGTTCGCGTAAATTCTTGATTTCTTTTTTCTGAGCACCATATTCACAAAGAATTTGGTGAACTCAATGATCATAATGGGAATAGCATGATCTATGTAAAAAATTTAACGAAGATTTTTGGTGATTTTGTCGCTGTTAATCACCTGAACTTTAATATACAACCTGGCGATGTAGTTGGATTCTTGGGCCCCAATGGGGCAGGCAAATCAACTACTATGAAAATGCTCACAGGCTTTATCACCCCAGATGATGGTGAAATATTCATTGATGACCTATCAATTTATGAAGACCCCAAAAAAATAAAGCAAAAAATAGGTTATCTACCTGAAGGTGCGCCAGCATATGGTGATATGACGCCATTGCAGTTTTTGAATTTTATTGCAGATATTCGAGGTTTAAAGGGGGATTTAAAACGCCAAAGAATTAGCCATGTAATTAACAAAATAGACCTGCAATCGGTGTTAGATAAACCCATTGATAATTTATCTAAGGGATTTAAACGTCGGGTTGGCTTAGCACAAGCTTTATTGCATGATCCGCAAATACTGATTTTAGATGAACCGACTGACGGACTAGACCCAAACCAGAAGCATCATGTGCGTGAACTCATCCAAAATCTGGCGAAAGATAAAATAGTGATTATTTCCACTCACATACTTGAGGAAGTGTCTGCACTGTGTAATCGAGTAATGATTATAGCTGCAGGTCAAATGAAGTTTGATGGTACTCCGAAAGAACTTATCCAAAAATCTAAATATCACAATGCCATCACCTTACATTTAAGTTATCCATCGGATACTTCAGGCTTTTTAGATGTGCCGGGCATAGTGGATATTCAAGCCGATAGAGCCACTGGGAAAGTGACATTATTGACAGAACCTGGCAGTGATATTTTGCATGAGGTAAATAAACACATTCATGAACGTCGTTTACCGGTTGATACTTTGTATGTTGAGCCAGGTCGTCTAGACCAAGTATTTCGAGAATTGACACAAGGAGGGCAGGGCTAATGGGAATGATTTCAACACTATTTAAGCGGGAAATTGCAAGTTTTTTTGCTACCCCTGTTGCCTACGTTTTTATCACAATATTTTTGATTTTATCAGCTGTTTTTGCGTTTTTTATCGGTAGTTTGTATGAAAGAGAGCAAGCCGATTTACTGCCCTTTTTCAACTTCCACCCTTGGCTATATTTATTTTTAGTGCCAGCAATCGCTATGCGCACATGGTCTGAAGAGCGAAAAAGTGGAAGTATTGAACTGCTGATGACACTACCAATAAGCAGTCTACAGGCTGTGGTTGCAAAGTTCTTAGCCTCTTGGGCTGTGTTGGGGTTATCTTTATTATTGACCTTCCCATTATGGCTAACCATCAATTATTTGGGGAATCCTGATAACGGGGTGGTGGTCGCCGCTTATATTGGTAGTTGGTTAATGGCGGGAGCCTTTTTAGCCATTGGAATGTGTATGTCGGCACTGACTAAAAATCAGGTGGTGGCGTTTATATTGGCAGTGGTCGTGTGTTTTTTGTTTGTTGTCAGTGGCAGCAATATTGTTTTGGATGCGTTTAAAAACTGGGCACCAACCATGGTGATTGATACCGTCGCCTCATTTAGCTTTTTGACTCATTATGAGTCACTTGCGAAGGGAGTAATTGCCCTCAATGACGTAGGTTACTTCTTCATTTCAATTGTAATTTGGTTATACGCCAGTTTATTGATCATCGAACGTAAAAAGGCGGATTAGTAATATGAGTAAATTTTCCACCTCCATAATTTTAATTTTATTGGCCGTTTTATTTTTTGCTTTAACGGTGCTAAACAATCAGTTATTGAGTCCAATTCGCCTCGATTTGACTGAGAATCAAGTTTACTCTTTGTCTGATGGCAGCAAGGAAATTGTTTCAAAAATTGATGAACCCATTAATTTATATTTCTTTTTCTCAGATAAATCATCAAAAAGTATGACGTCTTTGCGCAACTATGCGAACCGTGTAGAAAGTATGTTGCGAGAGTATTCAAAAGCCGCAGATGGAAAAATCAATTTGCATATTGTTGATCCTGAGCCCTTTTCCGAAGCGGAAGATCAAGCCAATGAATTTGGTCTGACTGCCGCCACACTTGGCACTATGGGCGATGCTATATATTTGGGCTTGGCGGCGACTAACGCTTTAGATGATCAAGAAGTGATTGGCTTTTTTGATCCCCAAAAAGAGAAGTTTCTTGAATACGAAATCAGTAAACTGATCCATAAACTATCTCAACCTGAGTCGGTTAAAGTGACTTTAATCACGGATTTGCCGCTAGCTGGTGGACAGAATCCGATGACAGGACAGTTTGATCCAGCTTGGACGTTTTACACTCAATTACAGCAATTGTATCAAGTGGAACAGATTCCAAATAGCGCAGAAGCCTTACCTGAAGATACTGACGTGCTTATGCTAGTGCATCCTCAATCGTTAAATGAATCCTTGTTATACGCGGTTGATCAATACGTTATGCAAGGTGGAAAACTCATTGCTTTTGTTGATCCCAACAATGAGTCAGATCCGATGGCGATGATGGCTGGTATGGGCGCATCTACTGAAAATAGTTCTAACTTAACCTCTCTATTCAAAGCTTGGGGACTAGAGTTTAATGATAGTCAGGTACTGCTTGATGCGGAACTAGGCCTAGATATTCGCACTGCAGATGGCGGTGTCGCTCGTCATTTTGGTTTTGTGGGGATTCAATCTCAACAACTTGATCGCGACGACGTAACTACCGCAAGTCTCGAAATAATCAATGGCGCGTCATTTGGCGCGTTTAGTAAATCCACAGGTGGTAACTTACGTTGGACACCGTTGATGCGTTCTTCTGCAAATTCAGGTTTCATTGATGTAACCACTTATTCTGCATTACGAGACCCTAACGCATTAGCAAGAGAGTTTACCAACCAGAAGCAACAACATGTGCTTGCTGCCAGATTGCATGGCAGAGCTTCTTCCGCTTACAAAAGTGCGCCAGATGATGCTACAGCTGATAGTGCACACGTTTCTTCTACCAATCAATTAAATGTCATTGTGGTGGGTGATACGGATTTGCTGGCAGATCGGTTTTGGGTGCAACAAGCGAACTTCTTTGGCGAAACGGTTTACACACCTTTTGCGAACAACGGCGATTTTGTTACTAATGCGGTAGAGAATCTAAGCGGGAGTGAGGCACTTATCAGTATTCGTAGTCGCGGTACATTTGCCCGTCCATTTAACACTGTCGATGCTTTAAAAGTGGAGGCTGAACGTAAGTTCCGCGAACAAGAACAACTTCTACAGCAACAATTAGACGAAACTGAACAGCAACTCGCTCAGTTGCAAAGTCAGCAAGTAGAAGGAGCTGGTTTGGTTATGATGCCAGAACAACAACAAGCACTTGACGAATTTATCGAGAAACGAACTGAGATTCGAAAAGCCCTGCGTGAAGTGAGACATCAGTTAGACAAGGATATTGAGGCGCTGGGGAATTGGTTGAAATTTATTAATATCGCTGTTGCCCCTATAGTGCTAATGCTGATCCTTATGCTACTTGCTAGTTTGCTGAGAACTCGTTCTAAAGGTGATGAGGGGTTATCACATGAATAAACAATTGATTTCATTGCTGGTCATTATTGTTACTTTAGCAACCGCAATTTATTTTTTGACCATCCGTGCTAATCAGGTTTCTGGGGAAAAGGTTAAGCTGTTTCCAGAACTTGCTGCGCAGGCTCAAAAGATTCAAGAAATTCAAGTTTCTAACTCTAATGGGATGTTATTCAGTGCTCGTCAGTCTGACGTTGGATGGGTGACAGTGCTAGCAGAAAGTAAGCGCGAGTATCCAATGCAACAAAAGGCATTGGCTGAATTAGTGGATGCTTTATCAAAAGCCATTTTATTCGAAGCTAAAACCGCTAAAGCTGAAAACTTTGCTCGATTGGGATTACAAGATATTGATGTGGTTGACAGTCAAGCAACATTAGTGGAATTGCGCGTGGGCGCAAAAAACTATCAGGTATTAATAGGTTCACAAGCGAGTTTAGGGCAAGGAACCTATGTGCGTTTGCTGGGACAAAAACAAACTTGGTTGTTGGATCGTATAATCAGTTTGCCATCAGATCAAAACGCTTGGCTAAAACAACCTATTCTTGACGTGTTAGCTGAGCAAGTAAGCTATGTGCGCCGCGAAGGAGACTTAGGTTTTGAAATTTTACGGGATTTCGAACAGCAAGATGACTTTCAATTGTCAGGTTTGGAAGACAGCGCACAACTCAAATATGACAGCATTTTAAGTGCTTATGTGGATAACCTAGTGAACCTGAAATTTGAACAAATTGCTGAAACTGAAGATAGTGGATTTAATCCTCAGTCAGTGACCGCAGTGTTCGAAATTGGCCTGCAAGATGGTCGTATTCTAAGCATGTGGTTATGGGAAAACGAAGGTGCTATTTTTGCTCGCTTTGAAGGTGATTCTGGCAAATACTGGTATGACGTTAATTATCAGTTATCCAGCTTTTCTGCAGGTCAAATAGACAAAGAGTACAAGGACTTCATTGAAAACAAAAATAGTCAGATTCAGCAGCCGCAAGAGTATCCAATTGATGAAGGTGAGTCGCCGCAATAATCCATTTATTTAATACGGTGAGGTAAGATTTAACAACGTTCACAAACCTGCGGTGTTATTCCACTTCGAAAGCGTTCAAGTGCGTAACTCATCATCGCAGGTTCATTTTGTAATCTGCTTGTGCCGATAGGGTAAGGCTTTTGTTCAATCGTTAGTGTATTTTCACTTGGCTATTCTATCCCGTCATTTAACCCTTTAGTTTCTCATACAAGATAATAACAATGCCTTCAGCGCGGCCTCTCCCATGTTGTGCGCTTTGTTAATGTTGTCTTCGGGTATCTGTTCTGGATGTTTGTAGGAGCGAATTGCTCTGTCTAGGCTTTCTTCTCTGAGCAAGTGTAAAGTGGGGTAGGGAGATCGATTAGTGTAGTTTGCCGCAGAATCATCTGGTTCCCCGTCAAAAACATATTCAGGGTGAAAACTGGCAATTTGATAAACCCCTGAATAGTCGTTTTCATCTAACCAGTTTTGGCTGATATCCACTATGTCTAGATAGCTAAAAAAGTGTTTAAAGCCCTCAGTGAGTATAAGTAAAGAGGTTTCAATTTCTGGGTGTTGATCTAAAAACAGTACTTCTTGAGCGAATAGGTTGAGTACATCTTTGGCTTTTTTAGAATTGCAAACCCTGTATCGAATCGAATTGCGCTGCATTTCTCGCTTCGCAAATGGACAAAAGTTTAACTCAATTACCACTTGGTTTAACCAAGCTTTGGTTTCTTCAACCGCTTGGTTACCAAGTTGTTCACTCTCGTTAGACACTAGCTACGATACTTAACATAAGCTTCTAAGGTGTTTTCAATCAAGCTTGCCACTGTCATTGGTCCTACACCGCCGGGCACGGGAGTGATCCATCCAGCACGTTCTTTAGCTACTTCAAATTCTACATCGCCAACTAGCGAGCCGTCTGCTTGGCGATTAATCCCAACATCAATGACAATTGCTCCTGGCTTAATCCAATCACCAGGGATGAATTCAGCTTTGCCGACGGCGACTACAAGAATATCAGCGCGCTTCACATGACTTTTTAAATCTTGGGTAAACTTATGACAAGTGGTGACGGTACATCCGGCCAAAAGTAGTTCAAGAGACATAGGTCGACCGACAATATTTGAAGCCCCAACTATTACAGCGTCTAACCCTTTTGCTGGACGTTTTGTCGATTCAATGAGGGTCATTATACCTTTTGGAGTACACGGCCTTAGAGCTGGCATACGTTGCACTAAACGGCCAATGTTGTAAGGGTGAAAACCGTCAACGTCTTTATCCGGACGGATGCGTTCTAAAACCTCTTCTGCATTCAATCCTGCAGGCAAAGGCAATTGCACTAAAATACCGTCAACTTCAGGGTCCTGATTGAGTGTATCCACTAAATCTAGCAACTGTTGTTGAGTAATGTTGGCTGGTAAATCATGGGCTTTATCGACAAAGCCAACTTCATCGCAGGCTTTACGTTTATTTGCCACATATACACCTGAGGCAGGATCGTGCCCCACTTTAATTACTGCAAGGCCTGGCGGTCTTTTTCCTGCGGCCGTTATGGCTTCTACTTGGGAAGCGACGTTTTCTCTTACCTGTTTGGCAATTGATTTTCCGTTTATCAGTTGTGCTGGCATTTGTTTAGCTTTTAAATCTTCAGTTGCGCTTATTGTCCCATAACCATGGCAAGCCAAGCAATCGTGAGTTGATATTAATTATGCTTAGATGTTAGGTGCAAATTAATTGATGCTACGGATTAGCAGGAATTGCAATTGAACTGACGTATAATCCCAATATGTTTATCTGAAATGGTTTAGATAACCGACATTATAAAGGAAAAGACTCTTGCAACTCTCTGGCGTAGAAATTTTTGGCTACTGTGCATCGGCGTTAATTGCGTTTTCATTAACGCGAGATTCAATTGTACGACTCCGTTGGTACAATCTATTTGGAGCCTCATCATTTTGTATTTACGGAATTATTATCGGCGCTTCTCCGGTGGCTTTTCTAAATGGTTTTATTGCTATTACTAACGTTGTTTATTTACGCAAAATGTTAATGCAAGCCGAGCAGCATTTTTCTGTATTAGAGGTGAGTATGCCTTCGAATTATGTGGATTTTTTCCTTGATTATCATCGCCAGGATATTGAATTCCACTTTCCTCGTTTTTTCAAAAAAATGCAACAAAAGGACCGTCGATTTTATTTTATGATGGAAAATACTGAAGTGGCAGGATTGCTTTCTGGATACCCTGATGAAAACAATAATTTTATTGTTGATTTTGATTTTGTAATCCCTGCTTATCGAGATTGTCGCATTGGACACTTCGTGTTGGGGCAAGGCCAACGATTAAAAAAACAATTTGGTTATGGGAATGTATTTGCCAAAGCAGACAGCTTGAAACATGAAAACTATTTAGTTCAGCTGGGTTTTTCCCCAGAGAAGAATGGTATATGGTTTTATCCTGAATCAAAGCACAGCGCTGAAGTAGACAAAACAAAATAAGCGTATAGTAGCGTTTTCTGGCTTAAGGAATTATTTTGAAGAAAATCAAAAATGAACAACAATTGTTGAAAATGGCAATTAGCGTAGGGGAAACCTATGCAAAAAACTGTGGATATGATGGTTTTAGTGAAACCATGGGACAAAAGGAAAAAGTGGAAATTATTTATCGTCTATTAGTAAACGATAAACTTATTGCGTCTTTAGGTGGAGATTCTGAAGATTTGTTGAGTATGAAGCACAGGTTGGCTATTTGGATAAAAAATAAATTGCCCGCTGATCATGCGTTATTAAAATAAATTTTTGGTTTTTATGCTGACCTGTACGAATTATTAATAATATGCATCAAAAAAGACTGTTTTATAAACTATTTGCTCCATAATTAAGCAGTTAGAAAAAATCTATAAAAAAGTATTTGACGAGATTGGGGCAAGTGGGTAATATGCGCCCCCTCGAAGCGATGAGGTTTTTATCGCAACGATTGTTCGGTGAGTAGCGCAGCTTGGTAGCGCACTTGGTTTGGGTCCAAGGGGTCGCAGGTTCGAATCCTGTCTCACCGACCATTTTTTTGCTTGTTCAGATTCGTAGAGCGTCCGTAGCTCAGCTGGATAGAGCACCCGCCTTCTAAGCGGGTGGTCGCAGGTTCGAATCCTGCCGGACGCGCCAGCGGAACGGTTGGATATAAATTTGATATCTAGTGTTACTTCTCGATAATGTATATTTAATGAGAGTGACAGATGAATACGGATATATAATTATCTGGTAAGTAAAAAAGATTTAGTGTAGAAAAGAGTAACACAGTGGTGGACGTAGCTCAGTTGGTAGAGCCCCGGATTGTGATTCCGGTGGTCGTGGGTTCAAACCCCATCGTCCACCCCACTTGCGGAAGTGGTGGAATTGGTAGACACGCTGGATTTAGGTTCCAGTGCTTCACGGCGTGAGAGTTCAAGTCTCTCCTTCCGCACCATATTTAGAAGATCCCTTCTCAATATCTCAGTTATATAATAACCGTTAAACTGCCTTATTTTCCTTCTGTCCTTTTTCTTAATTTTCTTTGTGTCTATTTAACGATAAGCATCCTTGCCTATTTTCGTTTTTCTAAATTTTCTGAATACTTAGGTTTTCTGAAGGAATATCTAAATATAAACTAATCACTTGACCACCACGTAATACGCTAAACACCAATGTTTGAGCGGTGGGCAGTAATGTTTGAACGGCCTCTAGTCCCTCTTCTGTGGTGATATCGTTACCATTTATTTTTTGTAAAATATCACCTTGTTTGAAATTTGCACTTTTATACAGTTTTGGATTCATGCCTGGAGACACGTTAAAACCTGCCGATAAGTCATTTTGGTCAAACGGTGAAATATGAATAATATGCTCTAATAATTTAGGTCGATTGCCAATTGATTTTGCAATGTCATCATCATTGGAATTTTGATCATAACCATTTGATGAGTTTGAATTGGTATTAGTGTTCCCCTTGTCTTCATCGCTCGAAGCGGTTCCTCTAAGCAATAAAACCTGTCGTTGACCTTCATTTAACAATATAACCCTATCGTTCCTTATTTCTTGAATAACCGCATTGGTGTATGCAATTTGGTCATCAATAAAGTAAGTGCGAATTTGTAAACGTGATTGAATGGTTGCTGAGGCTTCAGTATCCATATCACTGGCTACCACGCCTATTAATGAAATATCTAATGGGCTTGGCGGTATACCTTCCAAATCTATTTCTTGTTCCTCAGGCTGTAAATGTTGTGGATGCTGTTGTTGTTGCATACCGATATCGCCGGTCTCATTCAGTAACTCTTTTTTGACTTCCTCTGACAGCTCAATTGGCTCATGAGCAGGAGGTGCAAACATGACATAACACAATACTGCTATTGCGATGAAAA
Source organism: Aliiglaciecola sp. 2_MG-2023 (assembly GCF_030548145.1). Classification (NCBI taxonomy): domain Bacteria; kingdom Pseudomonadati; phylum Pseudomonadota; class Gammaproteobacteria; order Alteromonadales; family Alteromonadaceae; genus Aliiglaciecola; species Aliiglaciecola sp. 2_MG-2023. The sequence goes on along the minus strand of NZ_JAUORY010000003.1, from coordinate 224,031 downwards.
GGATGGCTAGAATTATTTTGCTATTGCTATTGCTATTGCTCATGCAGAGAACTCGGGAGTATATTTGTATTAATGTTAGGTGCAGGATAACCATCACTAGCTTGCTTCTCAATGCCTATTTCAGGGGGACACCCTAATAACGGTTATCAATACATCTTAAAGAAGGCTTTTGTTACTTTGTCTAACAAATACTAAAGGCAAGTAACGCAAATTTTAAGGTAATTTAATTGGACTCGCATTTATGACTTAAATTATGAATAAGTGGTTCTTATTTTTGTTCAGTATTTAAGTTTGTATTTCATATTTTAAGTTTTGTTTTTGATAAATTATATTAAATCAATTAAAACAATGGGTTACACTTATTTTTAAATCTGGCATGGTGTGTGCATTGATATCTGTAGAGATTAAAATTTATCCGAAGTGGAGTGGTAAAATGAGTTTTTTTACAGATAAGAAAACATTGTTAGTTGGAGCGTTATCACTAATTGGCAGTGTTTCAGCAGTGATGCTGACAACTCAAGCCAATAGTAGCAGTGTTCCTTTTTTTACCGAATCGGGCAGTACCCCGCAAATGGTTATTAAACAGAACGTCGCAAAAGAACAATCCTATATATTACAGGGGTTAGGTCGCGATGCTCTAGTTTCTGCAGTAGAGCGCGTTGGTGGTGCGGTGGCTCGTGAATTCCCTATTATCAACGCCATAAGCGCATATTTGTCTGTTTCTCAGGCTGATGAACTAGCCAATATATCTGGTTTGCACGTTACCGCAGATAGAAACGTAATGACCATGGGAAGTGATAATGGGAAGTCGGAAAGTGCTCCAGGCCAACTTAAAAAATTCGCCATCGATAACAATATCGCCACTCAAACTCAGGCAGATTTGTTGCATGAAAAGGGGATTACTGGACGAGGTGTGACAGTAGCTGTTTTAGACAGCGGTACATTGATGGGCGGAAGCCAAGGTAAATATTTGCTACAAAACCAGTACGAGACTTCACGTGCTTTTTATAAGTATAACGCGATCAAAAGTAAAAAGACGCGCACTTTGAATGATGACCAAAACGGCCACGGTAGTCACGTGACCGGGATAATTGCCAGCAGTTTAAAAAGTGAAGATGGTAAGTTTAACGGCATGGCGCCAGACGTATATTTGTTATCTGTTAAAGCCTTTGATGCTTCAGGCAATGGCAGCTATACGGATGTGTTAGACGGCTTAAACTATATCTATCAAAACCGTAATCGCTATCGTATACGTGTGCTAAATTTGTCGTTAGGGGCTAGTGTGCAATCTAACTATTGGAGCGATCCAATTAACCAAGCTGTGATGCGTTTATGGGATGCTGGTATTGTAGTGGTGACTTCAGTAGGTAACACTGGCTCAGATTATGCCACAGTGTCAGTTCCAGGTAACAATCCGTATATTATTACCGTTGGTGCAGCGACAGACAGTTATACTCCCAGCGATGCAAGCGATGATCGTATGACAACGTTCTCGTCTAAGGGACCTTCAGTAGAGGGCTTTGTTAAACCTGAAATCGTAGCATTTGGTGGGCATATCAGCTCTAAAATGAACAAAAATTTACTGAAAAACAAAAACTTCGTAGAATCTGAGACCGGTGAAGATTACCACATGATATCTGGTACTTCTCAGGCAGCTGCAGTGGTTACAGGTACGGTTGCCTTAATGTTGCAGCACAATCCTTACTTAAGCCCTGATGATGTAAAGTGTCGTTTGATTGATTCAGCGTCAGCTATGACAGATCCATCTACAGGTGAAGCTTATGGTCCTTTCACACAAGGTGCAGGTCTAATCAATGCCTATGCGGCTGTTACAAGCACTGCTTCAGGTTGTGCCAATGTAGGCTTAGATCTTACAGCTGATTTGAACGGTGTTGCTCACTTTAAGGGGCCGGCACGAGTGACTGAACAAGGTCAACTGTTGTTAGCACTAGGTAATGGTGAATTCGTAGCTGAAGGTTCAATCTGGGATGGTACGACAACGATTGAAGGCTCTATCTGGGATGGACTTACTGCAATTGAAGGTTCAATTTGGGATGGGACCACTGCACTTCAAGGTTCAATTTGGGATGGTTCAACGACTATTGAAGGTTCAATCTGGGATGGTACTACTGCCCTGCAAGGCTCGATTTGGGATGGTTCTACTATACTTGAAGGTTCAATCTGGGATGGATTCTCAGTATTAGAAGGTTCAATTTGGGATGGCACTACCGCCCTTGAAGGTTCACTTTGGGATGGTTTGTCTAGTCTTGAAGGTTCAATCTGGGATGGTTCTACTGCCCTTGAAGGTTCGATTTGGGATGGTTTATCGTCTATCCAAGGATCAATTTGGGATGCCTTAACTTCAATCGAAGGTTCAGTATGGGATGGAAATACATCAATCGAAACTGTTAACCAAGCATTGTTAGACGAATCTGTAGCAAATGATGAACAACAATCAAATCAGCTATTGGAAATTGAAATAGACTAATTAATTCTACATTGCGTAATAGCAAGCTGCATTCCATGAATGCAGCTTGCTTGTTTCAGAATAAAAGAGTTATCAATTTTGGTTGAACATGTGGTAATCGGCTACTAAGATGCTCATGCTTTCAACGATTAGGACAAAATAAATAGATGAAGTCATTGATGCTAGTTAAAAACCTAAAATTACAAATAATGCTTATTTTAATTGTATTGTTTAGCGCTTTTAACGCGATAGCAGATAATGAAAATATTAAGTTTCAACGTATTACCCTAGACCAAGGGTTGTCCCAAGAAAATATATTAACCGCCTTTCAGGACTCTGAAGGATACATGTGGTTTGGCACGCAAGAAGGCCTGAACCGATATGATGGTTATCAATTCAAAGTATTCACTTACAGTTCCAGAAATAAAGACTCGTTAAGTTCTGATTGGGTCTATTCGATTATAGAGCCGCAAAAAAATGTCTTATGGATAGGCACACGCAATGGCGTTAATGTGTTTGATAAAAGCTCGCAAACCTTCAAACATTACCGATATCAAGCCGCAGACAAAGGTAGTATAAATTCAGACACTGTGCGAGTACTGTTTAACTCATCACAAAATCAAATTTGGATTGGCACTGACAACGGATTGAATATATATAATCCAGCCACTGATGATTTCACTAATGTAGCCCTTAGCGCTGACGAAACAAAGCGTATTTCAGTGCAAAGTATCAGCGAAGACCAGCAAGGCAATTTGTGGGTCTCAGCCCTAGGTTTAGGCGTAATCAAACTCGACGCCAATTCCCATCAGGTTTTAGTGGACGCTGCGGAAATGGACCTAGTTACGGGGGGGCAAACTAATCAAGTAAAGACAATTATGGTTGATAGTCAACACAGGCTTTGGCTAGGCAGTGATAAAGGTGCAACTGTTATTACTTTGCCCAAAGAAGCGAATGATGATTACAGAGTTTGGTTACCTGAGCCCCTAGTTGACCAGAAAATCAGCCATATATATCAAGATCGCAATAATAAAATTTGGTTAGCTACCTCTGACGGTCTTTTTCGATTGGAAAGCGATAGTGAATCGTTTTTACATATCAAACCTGAAAAACAAAACCCTTATAGCCTTTCAGATAGCAAGTTAACTTACTTATTCCAAGATCGCGGTAATGTGTTTTGGGTAGGAAGTATTAAGGGGTTGAACAAGTGGAATACGGCTACCTCTAACTTTGACCACATTCGGGAAGCGGTAGACAAATCAAAAAGCCTTAGCGGTAGTTACATCAATACTTTTTTTGACGGCAAAGAAAATCAAATCTGGATAGGCTCGATTGGTGGATTGGATTTGTTAAATGTTGAAACTGGCATTATTCAACATTTAGTTGCGGATGAAAATGACGATAATTCGTTACGCAGTAACACTGTGATGTCACTTTACTCTGAAAATGGTGATGAGCTTTACATTGGCTATCAAGACCAAGGTATGAGTAAACTCGATACTCGCACGATGACCTTCACTCATTACCCTGCGGATAAAAACAATCCTAACGCTTTATCAGCACCGGGGGTTACCTCAATTGAACCTGCTGGCAATAACAAATTATGGATTACTACCTTTGGTGGTGGTTTGAATTTGTTTGACATAAAAACTCAAAAATTCATGCGTTATTTATCGGATGAAACAGATCTACAAACCTTAGGTAGCAATAAGTTATTGACCGTTCATAAAGCCAAGAATGGCCTACTTTGGATAGGCACTTGGGGAGCTGGATTAAATATTTTCAATCCTACTACGGGCACCGCTATGCGAATTCCGAATAAGGTTGATGATCCAAAATCTTTGGGCAGCCTAGAAGTTTGGACGATTTACGAAGATTCCCAAGAAAATATGTGGATTGGCACCAGAGGAGCTGGTGTGGCGAAACTTTCTGCTGAGAATCGTAAACTCGGCATATTTGAATTTGAACGGATTTCTCGTTACGAAGGCCTACCAAGTAGCAGTGTTTTCGGTATTCTTGAAGATGAAGCTGGATTCTTATGGTTGAGCACAAACCGTGGTATAAGCAAGTTAAATCCAAAGACCTCTGAGCTCCTAAACTATGATAGTTCCCACGGATTACAGGGGAATGAGTTTAACAATGGCGCTTACTACCGGTCGAAAAGTGGTAAACTCTATTTTGGTGGAACCAATGGAGCGACTTCGTTTTATCCATCAAAAATAGCGCCAAACCAACATGTTCCGCCGGTTGTTTTGACCAAATTCCAAAAGTTAAATGAAGTGTTTGTTTTAGACTCATCAGGTCAACGAAGCAATCACATTCAAATTTCCCATAAAGACTATTTAATTGCCTTTGAATTTGCCGGTTTAGATTTCGCCTCACCAAACAATAATCGTTATTTGTACAAGTTAGAAGGTTTTGATAACAATTGGATAGAAGCCGGAGATATTCGAAAAGCCACCTATACTAACCTGCCGGCTGGAAATTACTTATTTAGAGTTAAGGCGTCCAACAATGATGGTATTTGGAATGAACAGGGCGCTGATGTTGCATTAACCGTGTTACCCGCACCTTGGTATTCATGGTGGGCCTATACGATTTATATCCTTATCGCCGTTGCAATAGGTTATTGGGTTTATCGTTCGTATGTTAACAAGTTGGAAAAAGAAGCGAATTATCGCCATGAACTTGAGTTAGAAGTGAAAAGTCGAACTGTCGAATTGCGTGAAGCCAATGAACAATTGCTTAACGCCAGTGTCACTGATCAACTAACTGGGTTACATAATCGACGTTATCTAAACAGCATTGTTGAACAACAATGCGCAAGTGTTTTTCGTGACTTTGAACAATCACTTAGTGCTGGAAAGTTCACCGCTGACAATGGTCCAAGATTGTTTTTCCTGATGTTTGATTTAGACGGGTTCAAACCGATCAACGATACCTATGGTCATGATGCTGGAGACAAAGTGATTTGTCAGGTAAGTGATTTGTTGAAAGCGGTATGTCGTAAGTCAGATACGGTGATACGCTGGGGTGGGGATGAGTTTTTAATAATGGGACGAGTTGAAGAAGTGAAGGAAATTGAGCTTCTCGCAGAGCGTTTGCGTAGCAAAATTGCCGGCTACGGCTTTGATATTGATCTTAAACAAAAGATGCATTTATCTTGCTCCATCGGATACAGCATGTACCCGTTCTCACATCATTACCCAGACTCCTTGAGTTGGGAACAAGTGCATCTGTTAGCCGATAATGCTTTGTACAAATCCAAAGAGGCGGGGCGCAACCAGTGGACAGGTATCTTGCAGTCTAAAGAAATGCCGCCGATGGGGATTATGAATACATTGACGCAAAACATAGATAACGTGATTGATGAAGGTTATGTCCGAATTAGGCAGGCTAATATCAGTAGTGATTCCAAAGTCTTAGATATTAAATTAAGACGCAGATAATATTTGCTGGGTCTCACCTATATTTTAATACTGCACTAGGGTGATTTGCGGTTTAAATTTAAAATGCCATCGCTTTTGTTAATCTGAAGAATACCTATATGAGTTTGCTTGAGTCAGATTTGTTTAATCAGAGCTCTCTAATTCACGTTTTAGTTTATAAAAGGTTGGTTCGCTAACCCCCAACATTTCAGCAGCTTGGGCCATGCTATAAACTGGCGTGTTTAAAACCGCTTGCAAAACCAACAGCTTTATTTTCGCCACACAATTGTTAACGTGAATGTCTCCTGTGGCAATAGGTAACAAGGCCGCACTAACCTGCTCCCAGTCTGAAGGGCGGTCTAATGATCCTGCATCAATCTCTTTTAGAATTTTCTCTACTTTTCGGCGAGCCGTACTTTGTGATATCGACAACCGCGCGGCGGTTAAGCGCATCTTACGATCGGTTGCGATATAGGTTTTTATGATTAATTCGTCCTCAATCCAAGTGCCGTATGGCGCATTAAAAAATTGAGGGTGTTGACCCGACGTGGCAAGTTGATGTTTAAAAACCGCTAACAGCTCTTCAAAATAGAGCTCTGTGTTTAAACGTCGTGATTGGGCCTCATTATTTGCATGGATAGGTACTGGAGTCTGGGTTGGCATAGCCGTCTCAGGCGCAGATAAGGTATTAGGCAAGTTGCTGCTGGTATGTGAAACCAAACCTGCATTCGGACGCTGCTGAAGCGTCGTAGGGGTAGAATGACCTACACTGGGCATTGCATATTGTTGCCCCTCGTCATGAATATTCAACAATTCCCATTCGATAAGGCTATCTTCACTGAGTAAAGTTGCTTGCATCAAGCGGTTTTCTAACTCACGAATATTACCTGGCCAGGAATACTTCATCATTTTATCTAGAGTGGCGGGGGCTAGGGTTCGTTTTTCGACTTTGAATTGTTCGGCAAATTTCTTTAAAAAATGCGTCGCTAACAGTGCGATATCTTCGACTCTTTCGCGCAAAGGTGGATTGTGTAAAGTTAAAACATTTAAACGGTAATATAAATCTTTACGAAAACGTCCCTGTTCTACTTCTTCGGCTAAGTCTCGATTGGTAACCGCAATAATTTTCACATCGACACTGATGACTTTATTGCCGCCCACGGGGGTGAAATGTTTTTCTTGTACAAAGCGTAATAACTTTGTTTGCATATTCAAAGGCAGTTCACCAATTTCATCTAACACTAGCACGCCACCATTCGCATCCAGCACTTTTCCTGAGGTGGTATTTTGCGCTCCAGTAAATGCACCTTTGACGTGACCAAATAATTCAGATTCTATTAATGTTTCAGGAATAGAGCCGCAATCTACAATTACAAATGCCTTGTCTTTGCGGTTGCCCATTTGGTGTAAAGCATTGATTAAACGCTCTTTACCTGTGCCACTTTCACCCGTTACCAAAACGGTTGTATCGGTTAATGCTGCGCGTTTGGCATGGCGCATCAAGTTTTCCATTGCTTGTGAACGATAAATAATACTGCTTACTTGCAGACCTTCTTTTAATTGCGCCAATTCAATTTGAAGTTGTTCATTTTGACTTTCAAGTTTTCGATTTAATTCTTCTTCCAATCGACTTCTGCGCAGTGCTTTGCCTAGTTGACGAGTTAAACCTGATAACAACACTTTGGTGTCATGTTTGACTTCAAATCGTTCGGCATTGCCGCAAATGAAAAAACAATCTTGGGTTTCGATTTCTAAAGGTAAAACCAATAGAAGCGCACTTCCCATATAGCGTTCGGATGGCTTTCTGCTCTCTATCGCTACTTTTTGCATTTGTTTAATTTCAGCTAAAAAAGCGTGGTCCTTATTACTTAAGGAAATCGCGTTATCGTTTGAATCGATTGAATATTTATATTCGGTTTCGTCATTTTCTTGTGTGCTGATGATCCCCGCACAGACAAAGTCAAAGGTTTGAGCTAAACGCTGCACCACACTTTGACAGAGTTGGGAAAAGTCGTATTTGTCTGCAATTAGTGAGGAAATATCCCACAATAACAACATGTTACGATAGTCTGTTACTGTGTCGGCCGTAAATATTCCGCCAAGATAATTAAACTGTTGCTGATACAAATTGAAATCATCTTTATGCCAAGTGATGATTGACGGTTGATTTTCTTGTTGGGCTACTTTTAATGCTTGGTCAGCTCGATTAATTAGCGTATTGGCACTTTCATTTTCACTGCTTGACTGTTCATTATGCTCCACAATTGCAGCACCTAAATCGAATAATAGGTTGATTGCACCCTCTAGATATTGTTTTTGCTGCAAGGAGCGTTGTAATTTTTTAGCTAGGCTAGCAACATCCGTCTGCTCATTGACGGGGAATGCGACGCCAAAAAGTGCCCCGCCAAATCGGCATAAGATGTCACCTTCACGAGTGATATCTTTAAGATTAGTCGCGATTTCTTGTATTACGGTATCGCCAAATTGGTGTCCAAATTTCTTATTGATCTGGTGAAAATCGATACAGTGCAGCATCACTAAACCAATCGAATAGGATTGACTAAGCTTGGCGATTTTACTTTGCAGTACAGGTCTTGGGCACAGGTTCGTGAGAGGGTCAGACAATAAAAATAAGAAATCACTAACTAATTGACTTTGCATTCCGGCGGCTAAGATCAACTGCTCTAACGCAGAAAAGGTATTGTTCGATTGTTCTGAATTATTGCTTGATTGAGTTAACCATGCAGGCAAAGCTTGGTTGAACGTCATTTTTACAAAGTAAGACTGCTCTGCATTAAAAGGGCGAACTGGGGTGCGGCGAGATTTTTCTGGTGGTACTAAGTCGAAATTGGAGTCTTCATTGTTTAAACTGCTAACATCTGAGCTGAAGGAAACCGTGACTTGTATCAGCATTGTTGTTTGGTCTAAGGGCTTGTATTGAACCTTCTTATCTAACGATGTTCGAACTGCTTCTATACCCGTATAAAAGCTAATCTCATCACTTGATAATTGCCCAATAGGTTCAGTTGAACCGGCCGAAATTCGATCAGATTTCCAATCCAGCTGGGGGTGAAACATGCTGATATGTTTCGCACCTGAAATCGTCAATATGCATCTCAACTGATGCAATAGTATATCTTTGGGATTCAAATTAGGCTCAGAGTATAGTCACTTTTTCTTCAAATAATATTCCACATATTAAGCAGTTATGCAATTAACCTAAGCCGGTGAAAAAAACATATCAGCCGACGCTGCTGCTATGGGTTTTTGACTGATATTCTTATTCTATATTGATGGGCTAATTTAAATTAATTTTTACCCTCGACTATGCAGCCCTCAGCCTGTATACTGTCGCGTCTTTTTTAACCGAGGTGGACCAACAAGGTCCGCAATATGCGGCAGTATTGGTATCTAAAATAGCCTGTTGTTTTTACATTAAATAAATACATCAATCTAATACGTTATTTATCAGTTGCTGCGAGTTCGAATTACGCGTTATGTGACGCATAGTTGAGGAATAATAATGCAAGTGTCAGTCGAAACGACTCAAGGCCTAGAACGCCGTTTAACCATATCTGTTCCTGCTGATTCTATTGATTCAGCGGTAAAGTCACGTTTACAGCAGTTGGCTAAAACCCAACGTATTAATGGTTTCCGTCCAGGTAAAGTGCCAGTCACTGTTATTAAAAAACGCTTTGGCCAGGCTGTTCGTCAAGAAGTTGCTGGTGAAGCCATGCAACGTAATTTCTACGAAGCTGTGGTTCAAGAGAAACTGAATCCAGCGGGTATGCCTCGCTTTGAAATGACAAAAGATGTGGATGGCGAAGATTTAGAATTTGTTGCATCTTTTGAAATTTATCCTGAACTAGAAGTTCAAGGTATTGATAAAATCGAGATTGAAAAGCCTGTTGTTGAAATAAACGACAAAGATCTCGACAACATGATGGATACCTTGCGTAAGCAACACGCTGACTGGAAAGAAGTTAAGCGTAAAGCGAAGAAAGATGATCGTGTAACGATTAATTTCGTAGGTACTATTGATGGTGAAGAGTTTGACGGCGGTAAAGCCGAAGACTTCCCACTAGAGCTTGGTAAAGATCGCATGATTCCTGGTTTTGAAAAACCATTAGTTGGCGCGAAGAAAGGTGAAGAAGTTGTTTCTAAAGTGACTTTCCCTGAAGATTACCACGCTGAAAACCTAAAAGGTAAAGAAGCTGAGTTCACTATCTCTGTCACTAAGGTTGAAGGTTTAGAGCTACCTAAAGTAGACGAAGAATTTGCTAAATTATTCGGTATTGAAGATGGCGATATTGAAGCACTTAAAGTTGAAGTTCGTAAGAACATGCAACGTGAACTTGATCAAACCCTTAAAGCTAAATTGAAAGAAGATGTCATCTCTGGATTGCTTGAGCAAAACAGTATTGATGTTCCTAAAGCACTTCTTGATCAAGAGATCGACGCGTTACGCGAGCAAGCGAAGCAACGTTTCCAACAACAATCTGGTGGCAACAGTGCAAATATGCCTGAATTACCAGCTGACTTGTTCGAAGAAAATGCTAAACGTCGCGTTTCAATTGGTCTAATTTTAGGTGAAATCATCAAAATCAATGAAATTAAAGTGGATGATGCAAAAGTTGAGCAGTTAATTGAAACAACTGCTTCTGCTTACGAAGATCCATCTGAAGTCATTGAGTACTACAAAACAAATAATGAATTATTGCAGCAAATTCAAAATGTTGCGCTTGAAGAGCAAGCAGTTGAATTGGTTCTAAGTCAGGCTAAAGTTAAAGAAGTTGACACAGCTTTTGACGATATCATGAACAAACAACAATAATTTAGGCCTTTGGTAATTGACTTCAATAGTCAGCACCTGATTAAATGCTCGGTAATTACCGAGCATTTTCATTTTTGAAGAATTAATTTTATGTTGAATAATCCGATCGATCCACTCAATGCACTTGTCCCCATGGTTGTAGAACAAACTGCAAAGGGTGAGCGCTCTTACGATATCTATTCTAGACTATTGAAAGAGAATGTAATTTTCTTAGTTGGTCAAGTTGAAGATCACATGGCTAACTTAATCGTGGCTCAGATGTTGTTCTTAGAAGCTGAAAACCCTGAGAAAGATATATTTTTATATATTAACTCTCCAGGTGGTTCTGTTACGGCAGGAATGGCCATATATGATACAATGAACTTTATTAAACCTGACGTGAGCACTGTGTGTGTTGGGCAAGCTGCCAGTATGGGCGCATTCTTGTTGTCAGGTGGAGCTAAAGGTAAGCGTTATTGTTTGCCAAACTCTCGAGTGATGATTCATCAGCCTTTGGGCGGATTTCAAGGACAGGCATCTGATTTTGAAATACATGCTAAAGAAATCCTGTCTATTAAAGAGAAGCTAAACCGTTTGATGGCAGAACATACCGGTCAGGATTACGATAAAGTTTCTCAAGATACAGATCGTGACAATTTTTTAAGTGCAGTTGAAGCTAAAGATTACGGTTTAATTGACCAAGTGTTAACTAGTCGAAGTGATGCACTAAAAACCAAATAGTAATTTAAGTAGTATATTGTTTAGCCTGTAACGTCAATATGGGCTTAGAGATAAAGCACAAAACGATATGACGAATTGGAAGGGGCAATTGATAAATGAGTGATAAGCAAAACACAGACGGCGACAACAAGCTATTGTATTGCTCGTTCTGCGGTAAGAGTCAGCACGAAGTGCGCAAACTTATCGCTGGACCTTCAGTGTTCATTTGCGACGAATGTGTCGAACTTTGTAACGATATTATTCGTGAAGAAATTAAAGAGATTTCGCCTAAGAAAAAGCAAGACGCTTTACCTAAACCAAAAGAAATCCATGCCCATCTTGATGAGTATGTGATTGGTCAAGAACACGCTAAAAAAGTATTGTCTGTTGCTGTTTATAATCACTATAAACGACTTAGAAGTGGCGACGTACATAATGGCATTGAATTAAGTAAGAGTAACATTCTACTTATTGGACCTACTGGTAGTGGTAAAACATTGCTTGCAGAAACACTTGCAAGGCTTTTAGACGTGCCATTTACGATGGCCGATGCAACTACATTAACCGAAGCCGGTTATGTGGGTGAAGACGTTGAAAATATTATTCAAAAATTATTGCAAAAATGTGATTATGACGTCGAAAAAGCGCAGCGCGGCATAGTTTACATTGATGAAATAGACAAAATATCTAGGAAGTCTGATAATCCTTCGATTACCCGTGATGTTTCAGGTGAAGGTGTTCAGCAAGCACTATTAAAACTAATTGAAGGTACTATTGCTTCGGTTCCACCTCAAGGTGGCCGTAAACATCCTCAACAAGAGTTTTTGCAAGTTGATACTTCTAAGATCCTATTCATCTGTGGTGGTGCATTTGCTGGCTTGGATAAAGTCATAGAGCAGCGCGCAGCGGTGGGCTCTGGTATTGGTTTTGGTGCAACAGTTAAAAGTAAAGACGATAAAAAAGCATCTAATGAACTATTCAAAAAAGTAGAACCAGAAGACTTGGTGAAATATGGACTGATTCCAGAATTTATAGGTCGTCTGCCCGTTCTTACTAGTTTAGAAGAGTTGAACGAAGAAGCATTAATCCAAATTCTTCAAGAGCCTAAGAATGCGCTAACTAAGCAATACGGTGCATTGTTCGCAATGGAAGATACTGAGTTAGAGTTTCGAGAAGATGCTTTGCATGCTATTGCCAACAAAGCAATGCAGCGAAAAACTGGTGCACGTGGATTGAGATCTATCGTTGAAGGTGTTTTGTTGGAAACAATGTATGATTTACCTTCGATGACAGGCGTAAGTAAAGTGGTTATTGATGAAACAGTCATCAAAGGGGAATCTAAACCCATCCTTATTTACGACAGCGGTACAGATAAAAAAGCCGCCGCAGAATAAACTAGTTAGAAATTTAAAGGCTCTTCGGAGCCTTTATTATTATCTACGCGTTAATTAACTCGATACTCTATCTAAGTCCCCCTAATGCTTAAGCGTAATTCTACCTAATTTAATTTAGGTAAATTAATTCATATTGTTAGTCTATTTAACTTTCTGATTTTCAAAGATAAAAATATAATTTGAATAAGATTTCATAGTATCGTAGTGTTATTTAATTGAACTTTACTGTGTTAACCCCATATACATAAGCATTACCTTTCTAGCAGTTAACTAAAACGAGATGTAGCATGACAGATGAGCGAGTAGATCGCATTGAAATGCCAGTATTGGCATTGCGTGATGTGGTGGTGTATCCCCACATGGTTATCCCATTGTTCGTTGGCAGAGAAAAATCTATCCGTTGTTTAGAAGCAGCAATGGACAAAGATAAGCAGATTTTTTTGGTTGCCCAAAAAGACGCTGGCGTAGATGAGCCAGAGACAGATGATGTGTATCAAGTTGGTACCATCGCAACGATTTTACAGCTTCTTAAATTACCTGACGGCACAGTGAAAGTGTTGGTTGAAGGTAACGTACGAGGTCAAATTCAAACATTTTTACAAACCGACGAATTCTTTGTTGCAGAAGTTGTGCGTAAAGAAGATCAAGAGGTTGCAGAAAACGAGCAAGAAGTGTTGATACGCTCAGCAATTTCTCAGTTCGAAGGTTACGTTAAACTGAATAAAAAGATCCCACCAGAGGTGTTAACCTCTCTTAGTGGTATCGAAGAAGCCGCTAGGCTTGCAGATACGATGGCGGCACATATGCCATTGAAACTGTCTGAAAAACAAAAAGTACTCGAAATGGAAGGCGTGAATGAGCGTTTAGAGTATTTGATGGCACTCATGGAAAACGAAATCGATTTGCTTCAAGTAGAGAAAAAAATCCGTACTCGGGTTAAAAAGCAAATGGAAAAAAGCCAACGTGAGTATTATCTGAATGAGCAGATGAAGGCTATCCAAAAAGAATTGGGTGAGCTGGATGAAACTCCAGATGAATTTGAAGCCTTAGCTAAAAAGATTGAAGAAGCTAAAATGCCTGAAGAGGCAAAAGAAAAGGCAACGGCTGAACTACGCAAACTTAAAATGATGTCGCCAATGTCTGCGGAAGCGACTGTAGTGCGCAGTTATATTGATTGGCTAGCAAATGTACCTTGGAATAAACGCAGTGTGGTTAAGAAAGATTTAGCCAAAGCTGACGATATTCTTGACTCAGACCACTACGGTTTGGACAAAGTTAAAGAAAGAATCATTGAGTACTTAGCGGTTCAACAGCGAGTTAAGAAGCTCAAAGGTCCAATTTTATGCTTAGTTGGTCCTCCTGGAGTGGGTAAAACCTCATTGGGACAGTCAATCGCCAAAGCGACCGGCCGTAAATACGTGAGAATGGCCCTTGGTGGAGTGCGTGATGAAGCTGAGATTCGTGGTCATAGACGCACTTACATTGGCTCGATGCCAGGTAAATTGATTCAAAAAATGGCGAAAGTAGGGGTTAAAAATCCACTATTTTTACTAGATGAAATTGACAAAATGTCTTCAGACATGCGTGGTGATCCCTCTTCTGCATTGTTAGAAGTGTTAGATCCCGAGCAAAACGGCACCTTTAGCGATCATTATCTAGAAGTGGATTATGATTTGTCAGACGTGATGTTCGTCGCGACGTCTAACAGTATGAATATCCCCGGTCCATTGTTAGACCGTATGGAAGTTATTCGCTTATCTGGTTACACAGAGGACGAGAAGCTGAACATAGCCACCCGTCACCTGGTTGAAAAGCAGATGTCCAGAAACGGACTTAAAACCGGTGAATTGGTCATTGAAGATTCGGCGATTATTGGCATTATTCGTTATTACACTCGGGAAGCCGGCGTACGTAGCTTGGAACGAGAGATTTCCAAGATTTGTCGCAAAGCAGTGAAAAACATTTTACTGGATAAATCGATAAAGCAAGTTGTTGCTAACCAAGATAATTTAAAAGATTTCTTAGGTGTTCAACGTTTTGATTATGGAAAAGCCGAAGGCAGCAATCAAATTGGTCAGGTAACTGGACTCGCTTGGACGTCTGTTGGCGGTGATTTGCTCACAATTGAAACAACCTCAGTGCCTGGAAAAGGGAAAACAACCTTTACCGGATCTTTGGGCGACGTAATGCTCGAGTCCATTAAAACGGCAATGACAGTTGTACGTAGCCGAGCTGAGAAATTACGTATCAACGAAGATTTCCATGAAAAACGTGATATCCATGTGCACGTTCCTGAAGGAGCGACGCCAAAAGATGGTCCAAGTGCGGGTATCGCAATGTGCACAGCTTTGGTTTCTTCTCTGACCGGTAATCCAGTTAAAGCTGAAGTGGCTATGACTGGTGAGATTACACTTCGTGGTGAAGTGTTAGCCATCGGTGGGTTGAAAGAAAAATTACTGGCCGCTCACCGTGGTGGAATTAAAACAGTAGTGATTCCTAAAGACAACGAACGTGATCTTGAAGAGATTCCAGATAACGTCAAACAAGACCTAGATATTCACGCAGTCCAATGGATTGATGAGGTTTTGAACTTGGCATTACAGGAAAACCCTGAGGGTTTTAGCCCCGAAAAAGTGAAATCGAATAAAAAGTAACCAATAACGGCTATTTTTTTATATTTTTTGGATTTTAGGGCTTCCCTAAGTTAAAAGATATGATAGCCTTTAGCACAGATTCGTCAGAAGCCTTATCACAAAAGGGATTGAGACGATTCATAAATGTAAAAAAATCGTAAAACATTGCTTGAAATTAAAAATTAAGCTTGCTATAACGTGACCGTAATAAAAAATGTGCGGAACAATAAATAAAAACAAATGAAGGGGATCTATTGTGAACAAGTCTCAACTAATCGATAGTATTGCTGCTGGTGCAGATATTTCTAAAGCAGCTGCTGGTCGTGCTCTTGATTCATTTACCGATGCAGTTACTGCAGCTCTTAAAGACGGCGATCAAGTAGCGCTAGTTGGCTTTGGTACATTCTCAGTTCGTGAGCGTTCAGCTCGCAGTGGTCGTAACCCGCAAACTGGCGAAACTATCCAGATTGCTGCAGCGAAAGTGCCTTCTTTCAAAGCTGGTAAAGCACTTAAAGATTCTTGTAACTAAGAATTTTAGTCTTTTAAAAAAGGGCGATGAGCGATCATCGCCCTTTTTGTATGTTTAGTACGAAAAAACTAAAAAGCGCAAAGCGCAATGAGTTGGTTGCTTATTAGGGGGTTAAGTTGGCCTCCAATGTGAATAAATTTTAAATAATTATTCGAAACAACCGCTGAATTCGTTTTACTTGGGTATATCACTGGTGATCAAACCATTTTTCACGTTATAATCCTGCCGCTTTATTACCGTGTAGAAAACGTTTAACACGGTTGAATTCATTAGTCCGTCGGAGAGAAAAGACGCATATGTTGGAAAAAATTAGAGAAGGATCGCAAGGCACTTGGGCTGTAGTGATCCTAGGTTTAGTTATTTTAAGTTTCGTCTTCGCGGGCGTTGGCGGTTATGTATCTTCATCAAGCAATGCAGCTGCATCGGTTAATGGAAGTGAAATATCCCAAACTACATTTGATCGTGCGTATCAGAATGAGCGTGCACGGATGGAAGCACAATTCGGAGAAAGCTTCAGCATACTTGCCGCTGATACTGCGTATTTGAATCAGTTTCGTAAGAGTATTCTGGATAGACTTATCGCGGATAAGTTGATGGAGCAAGCAGCCGAAGAAATTGGTTTGCGTGTTAGCGACGAGCAAATTCGTGAAAGTATTGTCAATATGCCAGAGTTTCAAGTTGGTCAATCTTTTGATAATGAGCGTTTTAAAGCGACATTACGTCAAGTTGGCTTTCAACCTAGTACCTTCAAAGACTACCTACGTAGCGAAATGACGCGACAACAGTTCGTCAGCGCGATGTTAGGCAGTGAGTTTAGTCTAAAGTCTGAAGCATCTAAAGTTCTTTCCCTGCAATTGCAAACTCGCGATATTCAATATTTCTCAGTGCCCTCGGCTGATTTTGCTTCATCAGTAGAAGTAAACGATCAGGATATTGAAGTATATTATCAACAAAACCTTGCTCAGTTCGATACTCAAGAAAAAGTAAGCTTGGAATATATTGAGCTTAATGCTGATGATTTGATGTCAGGTATTGAAGTGACAGAACAAGAAGTAGAAGACTTATACAATAGATCTTCTAATGATTTCCAAACTGCTGAACAAAGAAAACTTTCACTTATTCTTATCGAATTTGGTGATGACGAAGAAGCTGCCAGGGCGAAAGCTGAAGCTACTTTAGCGCGTGTACGTGGTGGCGAAGATTTTGCAAAAGTTGCTTCTGAAGTATCAGATGACGCGTTTTCTGCTGAAAATGGTGGTGACTTAGATTTTATTGCTCGCGGTGATATGGATAGTGAATTTGAAGATGCAGCATTCAATCTTGAAAATGTGGGTGACATTACCGATATTGTTGAGTCTGATTTCGGATTACAAATCATTAAGCTTACTGAGATTAAAGATCAGCAAGTAACGCCTTTTGCCGAAGTTAAAGATACCTTAACTGAACAAGTAAGACGGGAAAAAGCAGTTGAAGAGTTCTTTATTCTTCAGAACACCGCTGCTGAGTTGGCATTTGAAATGCCAAATGGTTTGGTCGAAGTTGCAGAAGCATTAGATACTGAAGTGAAATCTACGGAGTTGTTTACTCAAAATGCGCCTCCAGCAGAGGTTTCAAGTCCATTGGTAGTGAACCAAGCATTTTCAGAAGAGTTAATTGCAGATCGTGTAAATAGTGAACTGATTTCAATTGGTGAGAATAATGTGATGATTATTCGTGTTAAAGAACACGAAGCAGAGCGCACTAAGTCACTAGATGAAGTTAAACCTGAGATCGTCATTCAGCTTACTGCTCAAAAAGCGCAAGAAGCAGCTAAAGCTTGGGCGCAGTCTTTATTGGCTGATTTACAAGACGGTACTGATATATCCGATAAACTTGCTGAAAAAAACCTTGGTTGGGAACTACAAGCTGATGTGGCTAGATTCGGTAGTGAAATTCCAGCGGCGATTGTTGATAAAGTATTTCAATTATCAGCTAATCCTGAGCAAAATAAAGCGGTAGTGGAACTAGCCAACGGTGATATTGGTGTTGTGCAGCTAAACAATGTGAACAGCTCCGCGGCATTACCTGCAGAGCAGGTGATAGCCATGCAACGTCAACTAGGCCAAATGCAATCTCAAACTGAAATTACTAACCTAATTGAAGCATTGAAAGCAAAAGCAGATATCGAAGTGTATATTCAGTAATTCATAATTAGTTCTCAAAAGGCCAGTCTCACTGGCCTTTTTTATGCCTGAAGTTTGCCTTTTATGGTTGCTAACGCATGGGGAGACTACCACCTGAATTTAGCTCAGCTATCAAATTCTACTATCAACCAATAGTCAGAGTGGGATGTTTCAATTAATGGCTTTATCAATCCAAAGCTAGTGCCCATTGTGGTTTTTTCACTAGGATCTCTCCAAACTAAATTGACACTCGATTCGAGCAGACTGGTATCAATAACAATCTTGCCCAGCCAGCCTTTAGGAGCGTTTGAGCAGCTAAAGAAACTAGTATTAGGGTTTGTTAACATTTCAATATTACAGCTAAACTCGCTTTTTTCAGGTGCCATTTTAAGTTTACTTATTTGTGCAAGTTGCTTCTCATTACAGGGCTGTTGAATATCATCCTCAGTGTTCGTACAAAATATATCCACGATTAGGCCAGGTGTATCGCCCCCCTTCACCTTTAGCTGGAGTACTCTGCTAGATATTGTTTGATATTGATTAAACATTGAAATGGAAGGGGAGCCAATTAGGCCTTCGTTACCTTTGTTTATTTCATTTGATAATTCACTGCTGCCAGCCATTAAGGCAATTAAACGGCCCTTACTATAAGATGCATATTGTAACTCTTCGGGAGAAAATACACTTTGCTTCGGCTGATTGCTAACCTTAGCAACGAGTTCATTACTGCTATTCCAGATAGCTTGCATGGTTATCTCAAAATCTAAAAAAGGTATCAAGCTTTGCCAATCAGAGTCGCCGTCGAGGATCATTTTTTTAATGACTTCGTTGTCTTCATGTTGAAGCCGTTCCACATAGATACTTCTCAACTCAAGTTGAGCTGCAGATGGCGACATCAGCAAGGTATTTTCAAGTGGTGATAAAGGTAAAGCTTTTTCTAAAACGTGACTCTTAATCAGGTTTGATACATATTGTTGATATTGGTTACTGAACTCCTCCGTCATCTGATTTTTGAGAAAAGAAATGGTTTGCAGGGAATGTAAATCTGCTAGTAACTCAAAGTCGCCATCAACTCGTTCAAAGCGGCATACTTCATCATATTGATCACCAATCTTGCTGGCACTAATATATTTGCCTTCGCTGACGACTTTAAAATGTTTGTGCGCACTACCACTTTCGTTTCTATAGTAATTTTGATTTGTCAGCATATCCTTTGTATCGTGATGGTCACGACAGCAACTAGAACACAATGGGGACTGACCTGGTTCGGCAATACCTGAGGCTTTGATTTTCCACAGCCCTTTTTTGATTGCCAACTGGTTTCCATCAATGACAACTTGTGCTGGCGTTTTAGCCTTAGTTTCAGTGGACAATGCACATCGACACTGGGCGAAGGCAAATTCTCTTTGTTGTTGTATTGTGGCGTGTTTTGAATCTTCATCGAGCACCAACCTAATCGTACTCGCTGTGCTGATTTTAGTTTTTTCGTCGAATTTAATGGGTAAACTTGCCTGTACTAAATCTTCGTCTAATTTGTGTTTAACGAGATTTTTCTGACTCGTCATTGATATTTGATTTTTGGCTACTAAGTTACCCTCTGGCGTTTTATGAAATACATGAAAACTTCTATTTGTGGGGATAGGGGCAATAAAACCACTTAACTCATATTGTTGGGTTTTGCCGTCACTACCTAGCCAGCTTACCTTAACGGTTACGGCTTTTCTGTCTGCTAACGAAGGTAGCGGAGCTGGTGCATCTTTATCTTCATCATTTACCCACTTGTCAGCTTTACCATCATCATCAGAATCAACATAATATTGCTCTGTAACCTGCCAGTGCTGCTTAAATTTAGCGCTATTATCCGTATGCGCATTTTCGATTATTTCAATCTCACCTGCCGCTGAAGCGCCCCCTTTATCGTCAGCGATTGATTGGTAGCTGGTTTTACCGTCGTCTGTTTGATTACGTTCAAAATAGCTAAGCTCAGCCATTTTTTGTTTCGCAATTTGGACCGCTTTAGCGTGTAAATCTAAGGATTTTTCTGATTGCATTATGCGGTTTTGCATAGTTGCAAACCCCGTTATTCCCACAAGCAATATTAATGACGCTATCATCACTTCAACGAGTGAAAAGCCCTGTGATAACTTTTGTGGCGCTCCATCTATTAAAGGCATCAGAAGTTGCGCCAACTATTAGGTACAAGTGCGATTCGCCAGTTACTTGGAGATTGCCGAAAATTGTCTAACACAACAGCATTATATTTTATGGTTAAAGGTAGGTTGTTAAATGAAATTGATTCGCTAGCGATGAGCGCACCTTCAATTACTGCAGGCCCGTTGACTTCAATGAGGGCTGCCAAAATTGAATCAAATGGCTTCAACATCAGCACAATACCTTGGACTCCTGAGTTTTCAGAAAAAACCAAATTGCCATTCGCAATTATTAACATGACAGGACGTTCTGTTGTACCCACTGTGGTTTCTTTACTTAGTTTACAATCGCCTTTCACCCATATTAATCCTGAACTTAGATTGTTCAGGTCTTCACAGTGGGAAATGACTTTATCAGCCTCATCTAATAGCTGTGTTCGGTATTTAACCGGTAAATTCGTCAGGTAAGTAAATATGTCCTTGGGAAAATCCTTCGGATTATCCACAATATCGCCATTTTTCTGCTGACCCATACTCAAGGGGGATGATTCACATTCGCCATTGATATATTCATACTGCTGACAGGTAATTAGGTCTAAGGTAGTGATATCGATTTTGTCGGACGTCCACAGGGACAAAGGCAAACCTATACCTGCACCGTTGGGGTTAGCAACTAATTTTAACTTATTTTCGATAGATATGGATTTACCAACTATTAATGCTGCCTTAGGCAATGTGCGAATTAGCGGGTATGCAATAATATGTTGGGAAACCTCTATGTTGGCTAAATGGTCTTCTGATGTGCCTGTAGTGCTAATTTTTATGACGCGCATTTGATGACTAAATCGCTCAGTTTGTAAGCTTTTCATTTCAGCAGAATACTGTCCTTGTCCTTCTATTAGCATGTTTAGTTTAGGCAGTTCTTGTTGCGGCTGTTGACTAATTTGCGACAGCAATCGGAAGTTACCTAACGCTGCCATATTCTCAGCGGTTACCTTATTTTGTGTATTCAGGCTAACTCGATGCTTTACTAGGCTAACCCTAGCGCTATATACAATGATGGTCGAAGTCAGCAGCAACAATAAGGTCACTGTGATTAACATCATTGCACCCAGTTGCTTGGCTCGATTAGGCTTAAACATTTTGCTGGCTATGTGCATACACATCTCGAGTAATTTGCTTACTCATGGTGCTATGCTGTTTTACTGAGGCTGATATATGTATCCGGATACCTATTGTCGATTCGGATGTGAAAATGATGCTGAATCGTAACTCCTCAACAGAAGTGACACTGCTGTCGGTCAGATCTTGCCAACCGCCAGCAGCACAATCAGCGCCATCTTGACGCATCTCAACTGCGTCGTTATGTAGTCGAAATCCGTAATTTTCATCACTTCCTTCTAAATTGATAACGCCATTTTTATCTTTATCGTACGCATAGAGTATGCAGCTATCACTGCTCTCTTTAGGGTGCTTGGAAATAACAATAGGTTGATGAAATTGGCTGAGGTAAATATCAGGATTATTTATCGCAGCGGTTATTTCAGCGTTGTAACCTGTTCGCTGTATTTCTGCAGTGATCAAGTTTGTTACGGTATTAAGTTCCTCATTTAAACGCATTAGCATTAAGAACTTGCTATTAGAAGCTGCGGCATTACCAATAAATCCGGCTAAACTGGCCAATGCCGACATTCCAATTACCATGGCAATAAGTAATTCAATTAGCGAAAAACCAAGTGCTCTTAGTTGTCTACTTAACATATTTGGAAAGCTCCTAAGTGACCACTGTGCATGCAAATTCTGACTCGACCTAAATTGCTCACAATGAGTTTGGCGGCTTCAGTGCCATTGCTAAACACACCGGAGCCTGCATTGCCAATTGCAGTGCCTCTGACCCCGTCAAAGATAATAGCCTGATCTTTTCCCATGGTAATTTTCGAAAATAAGATGTGAGGATAATCTTCAGCCGATACGCGATACTCTATGTTATCCACACTACACAGCGATTTTACTTGGCAATTGCAAGGGCCCGTATCGCTTAATGCGATACACCAGTTGTCGCCATTTTTAAATTGCACGGTAATGTTTTTATTCTGTGTGATTGCCGTGGATTTAGCTTGTTGCAGTAAAAAGTAACTGGTCTGCAAAGAAGCCTTCAATTGCTGATGGCGTAAAGTTTGAATTATTGATGGGCCGCCAATTGCAGCAAGTAGAGCGATAATTGTAAGTACCACCATCATTTCTAAAATGGTAAGCCCTCTATTGAGGTGAGATCTAAGTTGATGTTTTTTATTTAAACGCACTTTCAATACCCTTTTAAATTTTCCATGTGCTTTACTGATATTGAGTATATGAAAATTTAAAAAAGATGGAGTACAGTTTTATGAGCAAAGGAGTTAGCTTAATCGAATTAATGATTACCTTGGCAATCATTGCCATTTTAGTGGCCATATCGGGTAATGTTTTTAGCGGAAATATCTTAAAATCACGGCGGCAGCAGGCGCAAAATCAGATGCTCGAAAGTACCCTTATGCAAGGGCAATTTCGAATTACTAATGGGCGTTATGCAAGTGTTGAAGAATTGGGCTTAGAAAATTCCGAACATTATATCTACTCCGCAGAAATAAAGGGCGGAGCAACCTTTACCCTATTTGCAAAAGCACAAAATAATCAAAAAAAAGACTCAACATGCAGCATCCTAAGCATTAATCAATCCATGCAGCGTGAGCCTAAGAAGTGCTGGTAAAAACACCTAGGTTAATGAGGATGAAATTGTTCAAAGTATCCACATTAAGATCAAATAGGTCGCAGCAATACCGATTGAAATCACTAGGATTTTAATAAATCCTTTTTTGCCGTCATCTAAACTGTAACCGTGGGTTTTTAGGTAGACTATCCAAATCAGGAATAGCGCAATGGGTATTAAAAATAAAAAGCGCAGCAATGTATTCCTCCTAACATCAGCGTAGAGCTGGCAAGTGGCTAAAGTAGCTCAGATGCTATCAACGATAATGCGATTCAACAGCAATAGTCAATGGTGAATCGTGAATATCCACTGGTTAGGCTTTTACTTGCATTCTAAGTTAGCTAGCTTTTTTAATATCCTGCTGCAGATAACGCTGTTGCTTTTTAGCTTTCATTTTGGAAATATCGCCCAAAACTAGCCCATCAATACAGTCGTTAAAGTCAGGATCGATATTAAAGTCCAAAAATTGCAGACCATTATCATCGTAAGTCTCAGAATATTGCTTATACAAAGTTGGTACAAGCATGCCCATATTCGCTAATAAGTGTTTTAACGTCGTGAAGTCTTGTTTGTAATTTTCACCAGTAAATGGTGAAGTGAGTTGTTCGCTCATCTCATAGGGTAGCTTTGAACTGGCCAGATGTTCCTGCGGTGGAAAATACAACTGATAAAACTGCACAATCATACTTTTTGCCGCGCTAGGATAAGAGTTACTTAAACTAACAGGACCGAATAAATAGCGGTATTGAGGATTTTTCTGGATAAAAGCGCCTATTCCGTACCACAAATAATCTAAGCTGCGTCTACCCCAATAGCGTGGTTGTACAAAACTTCGCCCCAGCTCTAAGCCGTGTTCAAAGTAGGGGGTCATGCTGTCTTGGTAATTAAACAAAGTACTTGAATAAAGTCCATCTATACCATATTTTTCGACAATTCTTTTTGCATCACCAATGCGGTAAGCTCCGGCAATTTCCAGATCATCTCTATCCCATAAGATCAGCTGTAAGTAATGATTGTCAAACTTATCAATATCTCTGCGCCTATTACTGCCTTCACCCACAGCACGAAAAGCCACCTCTCTAAGTCGTCCTATTTCACGCATAATCGGAGATGATTTAGCATATTGATATAAATAGATAAGCTTGCCATCACCGGTTTCACCCAATAACTCACATTCTGCTTTAATGGCTTTCGACAATGTTTTACGGTTCTCTGGTAGTGCGATGGCCGTTTGGGTTTTATAAACACCACGTTTACCTGACGCGATTTTATACAGGTGCTTTTTGAATAATTTGACATGTTGAGTGCGCGATAAGGTGTTGTGGTTGTATGACTCTACCGGCACTATTTCGCCTATTCGAATGGGTAAATGTTTGCGTTTTTGTTTGAACATTTCTTTGACCAATAACGCGGTAGCCAAAGGTTTGTATAACATGGAAACGCCGTAGAAAAGTGGTGAATTTTTGGCGTCAATAAAAGTTGGCAAGATGGGGGAGTTTGTAGAGCGAGCAATTTTCAAAAAACCTGAATTCCAGCGTGTGTCTCTAACGCCTTGAGGACGTAAACGTGAGACTTCGCCAGCAGGAAAAATCAGCACAGCCCCTTCTTGCTTAAGATGTTGATGAATATTTTGAAGATGCTCTTTAGGGGTGCCTCCATGCATGTTATTGACTGGCAGTAACATGTCTTGTAGTGGCTCTAAGGTCATCAACATCTGATTGGCAACGACTTTTACGTCGGGTCTTATTGCACATAATAATTTTAATAACGCTAAGGCGTCTAGCGAGCCGATAGGGTGGTTAGCAATCACCACAACCCGTCCTGAGCTTGGGATGCGTTCTTTTTCAATATCCCTAACGGAGTAACTAATATTAAAGTATTCCAGTACCTGCTCAATAAAATCAATGCCTTGGATATTTGGATAGGTCTGTCCAAATTCCAACATTTCTTTTTCATGAAGTAAGTGTCGTAAGGCGAATTGCAGCGGTTTCGAAAGCCAAGGGTTGTTTTCTGCTTGTGGGTAATGTTTTTTTATAACTTCTTCAACAGTGAACATATTCACACCTTAATGTGTCTGCATTTTGGCGGATGTTACGTTGCAAATATGACAATTTAACGCCACATTTCTTGCAAATTTGTGACGTTGCATTGTCTTGATATGCTTTTAGGCAGCTTGCGAATTTTTTGATTTCTCGTCAGTTTTTATCGGTATTACCTGAGCTTTTTCAGCTAATTGAGTCCAATACACCAGCTGTAATTGACCTTCTGCATTTTCCGTCAGCGCTGAACAGTTTTCTATCCAATCTCCATCATTGAAATAAGTAGCATCACGTTTTGTGCATATTTCTGGGTGATGAATATGACCGCAAACCACACCATCTAAGCCGCGACTAGTTGCTCGTTCACAACAGGCTTGTTTATATCTCTCAATGGCTAAACTGGCCCCTTTAATATGCTTTTTAATATGTCCCGCCAGTGACCAATAAGGTTTGCCACGCAGGGTTTGAATACGATTGAACCAACGGTTTATAAACAATAATAAGTCGTAAGCTTTATCGCCAATCCACGCATGGACTGGTCCGAAGCACACTTCTTGGTCAAATTGGTCGCCATGTAAAACCAATAGTTTTTTATGGTCCTGGGTGATGTGGATGGTGTCCCGCACTACTTTGATATGACCAAACTCCATGCCATTATATTTTTGCAATGGTTGGTCATGATTGCCTGGTAAGTAAATTACCTTGGTTTCAGTTTGGGATAATTGCCAAATTTTATGCAGAACCTGATTGTGGCTATCTGGCCAACGAAACTGCTTACTCATCGCCCACATATCAATAATGTCACCTACCAAATAAATGGTTTCGAATTGGTGGTTGCTCAGGAAGTCGAGTAGATATTCGGCTTTACAGTCTTTGCTACCTAAATGGATATCAGACAACCAAACCGTTCTATATTGTTTTTTCATGTGCGCACCATAAACGTGAAGTAGAAAGCAGAACAAATAAAACCCTTACTCTTCACCGAAGCTGTAAGGTAATTAAGTTTTGTTTATGGGGTTTGCAAGTTAACGGACGGTATTTACAAATTAGTGACGTTTATTTGAATAAATGATGACAGGCCAAGGAAAATTCGTTTGCCACGGCAGGCAGGCCTAAAGCTAATCAAATTGGCATTAAATTGACAGGATTCGTGGAGATATCAAATTGCAGGCATAAAAAAAGCGCCATAAGCGCTTTTTCTAATGTATTACTAAACGCGTAATTATAGAGCTTTGATCTGTGAAGCAAGACGGCTCTTATGACGAGCAGCTTTGTTTTTGTGGATCAAACCTTTGGTTGCCATACGGTCAAGCAAAGGAGTAGCTGTAGTGAAAGCAGCTGTAGCAGCTTCTTTATCACCAGCAGCAATAGCAGCGATTACTTTCTTAAGGTAAGTACGTACCATTGAACGACGGCTAGCGTTATGCTGGCGGCGTTTTTCTGCTTGGATTGCGCGTTTCTTAGCAGACTTAATGTTAGCCAATTTGAAACTCCCGAAAAAAATCTAGTCAAAATTCAAGGGCGCAGATTGTGCCTATTTGATAGGCCTTTGTCAAACAGTTTTAAAGGAATAATCGATATTTACATCAAGTATTCTAATTTACCTTGGATTCAGGGGAGAGTATAGACTCTGTTCTACTTTATCGCGCATAATAACCCCCTGTTTTTACCGGCTACGGTGTAAAGGAATCATTTTTGTCAAAAAAACTGCTTAAGTCCGGTGTCATTGTCTCATTTATGACGTTTTTGTCGCGCATACTTGGCCTAATACGTGATGTGGTGGTCGCCAACATGCTCGGTGCGGGCGCAGCCGCTGACGTTTTTTTAGTCGCGAATAAAATTCCCAATTTTTTACGTCGTTTATTCGCTGAAGGGGCGTTTGCTCAAGCCTTTATTCCGGTCTTATCTGAAGTGAAAAGTGAGGGTGATGAAGAGCATCTCAAGTTATTTATCGCAAAAGTTTCAGGTACCTTAGGTGTCATTGTAACCATAGTCACTCTTTTAGGGGTAATAGGTTCGCCAGTCGTGGCGGCGCTTTTTGGCGCAGGTTGGTTTGTTGATTATTTAAATGACGGCCCGCAAGGGGATAAATTCGAACCCTTTGCTTTAATGCTGAAAATTACCTTTCCGTATCTATTTTTTGTTTCGCTAACTGGTTTGTCTGGTGCCATATTAAATACGCTGAATAAATTTGCGGTTGCGGCGTTTACGCCTGTGCTGCTAAATGTGGCGATTATCAGTTGCGCACTGTATTTATCTCCGTATTTTGAAAATCCAGAGTTCGCGCTGGCCTGGGGTGTTTTTACAGGCGGAATGTTGCAATTACTATTTCAAATTCCATTTTTATATCGCGCTGGTGTGCTAGTTAAGCCCAAATGGGCTTGGTCCGATCCTAAAGTTCGTAAAGTAAGACGTTTGATGATCCCCGCGCTGTTCGGTGTATCTGTGAGTCAAATCAATCTACTTATCGATACTATGATTGCCACCACATTAATGACAGGTTCGGTTAGTTGGCTTTACTATTCCGATAGGTTATTGGAGTTTCCGTTAGGGCTTTTCGGTATTGCTATTGCTACTGTTATTCTACCAACCCTTTCAAAACAGTATGTGAGTCAAGATAGACAATCCTTTAGCAACAGTATGGACTGGGGAATAAAGGTTGTGTGTTTGCTTGGGGCGCCGGCAGCGGCTGGTTTATTTGTGCTGGCTGAACCTATGTTATTAACCATATTTTATGGCGGTGCTTTCACCGCGCAAGATGCCACTATGGCGTCTTATAGTTTAATGGCCTATTCCACTGGTTTATTGAGCTTTATGTTAGTGAAGGTACTGGCACCTGGCTTCTACTCTCGACAAGATCTCAAAACCCCTGTGCGTTACGGTATTTATTGCATGGTGGCTAACATATTTTTTAACATCGCATTAGCCATTCCTTATGGTTATGTCGGTCTTGCTATCGCAACGGCTATGTCGGCAACCATGAATGCAACACTTTTGTACGTGCAGTTACATCGTTTAGGGGTGTTTCAAATTACGGCTAATACTTGTGTGTTTTTGCTTAAAATACTAGCCGGTTGTGTGGTGATGGTGTCAGTCATACAATTTTTTAATGCTGATGTGACGATTTGGCAGAACATGGACACGCTTTCAAAAGCATACGAATTAGCCAAGCTAATAGTGTTTGGATTTTTATCCTTTGTAGTCACCTTACTGCTAGTTGGGGTTCGAACAAGCAGTTTCGTCGGTACCCATAAAGTTCAGTAAAACAATCAATCAGCGAATAAACCTAGATATTAAACCGATAAATTCCTTGGTTTTTGTGAGTTTTGTCCACTAATACCTACTTTTGCTAGTATATAACACCGATTGACTTTCTTTACTTGCACAGTTCGTTATAATTCCCGCCTTTGATCGAAGTGAAATAATTTAGTTATTGAATTGAGGAAAGCAGTGGAATTGATCCGAGGTTTACACAACATCCGCGAGGACCACAAAGGATGCGTGTTAACAATTGGCAAATTTGATGGTGTACATTTAGGTCATCAAGCCGTTTTGCGAAATTTGGTTCTACAGGCTAAAAATCTTGGGTTGCCTTCCACCGTTATGGTATTTGAACCTCAACCTGAAGAAGTTTTTACGCCTGAAGATGCGCCAGCGCGATTAAGTCGATTGCGGGATAAATTCGAACAACTTAGATTGGTTGGCGTTGATCGCCTGTTATGTATTAAGTTTGACCGAGAGTTTGCAAGCCAAACCGCTAATTATTTCATTAAACACCTGCTTGTTGAAAAGTTGGGTATCGAGTTTTTAGTGGTAGGCGATGATTTCCGCTTTGGCAAAGGGCGACAAGGTGATTTTACATTACTAGAGCAAAATGCCGACAAGTACGGATACAAAGTCGTTAGTACTCGGAGTTTTTTACGTAAAGATTGCCGTATTAGTTCTACTGAAATACGCACCGCTTTGGCAAATGGGGATATCTCAGAAGCAGAAGCGATGTTAGGCAGGCCTTTTGCGATTGCCGGTAAAGTGGTTCATGGTGAAAAACGTGGGAGAACAATAGGTTTCCCTACGGCAAATGTTTTGTTGAAACGATGTCAAACACCAATTCAAGGCGTGTTTGCCGTAAAAGTAAGATTAGATGGTGCTTACTTAAATGGCGTTGCTAATGTGGGGATCCGTCCTACAGTAAATGGTCAACGTTCTCAGCTTGAAGTTCATATGTTTGATTTTAATAAACAAATATATGGGCAGTTGATTCAAGTGGAATTTATTAAGAAGTTAAGAGACGAAATTAAGTTCGAGTCATTCGAACTATTGAAAAAACAAATAGAGTTCGATGCACAAATAGCTCGTGAGCTTTTGTGTGCTGATTAAAATAGATTTAAGAATTGGATTTTAGCCTCAATGAGCGATTATAAACATACGTTAAATTTACCCGAAACAGACTTCCCAATGCGCGGAAATTTGGCTAATCGGGAACCGCAAATGCTGAAGCAATGGACTCAGAAAAAACTTTACCATGCTATTCGCGATGCTAAAAAAGGCAAAACACCTTTTATTTTGCATGACGGCCCTCCATATGCGAATGGTGATATTCACATCGGTCATGCGGTAAATAAAATTCTTAAAGACGTTATTGTTAAATCTAAGACTCTATCTGACTTTGATGCGCCTTATGTGCCTGGGTGGGACTGTCATGGTCTGCCTATTGAACTACAAGTTGAAAAAAAGGTAGGCAAACCAGGTAAGAAGGTCACTGCAGCTGAATTCAGACAAAAATGTCGCGAGTATGCTGAACGTCAAATAGCCGGACAAAAAAGTGATTTTATTCGCCTTGGTGTTTTAGGCGAATGGGACAGACCCTATAAAACAATGGACTTTACCTCAGAGGCCGACATCATTCGGGCACTTGGCGGTATAGTGCGTTCAGGTCATATGGAAAAAGGCTTTAAACCTGTTCATTGGTGTACTGACTGTGGTTCGGCTCTAGCTGAAGCGGAAGTTGAATATCAAGACAAACAGTCACCTTCGATTGATGTGCGTTTTAGTGCGCAAGATCAAGACGCCATAGCAGAAGCCTTTAAACATCCAGAAAATCACGTGGGAGAAGGTCCCGTTTCAGTGGTTATCTGGACGACAACACCATGGACGTTACCTGCCAACAGAGCTGTTTGTGTGAGTCCGCAACTTGAGTATACCTTAGTGCAAGTTGAGGGTGATAAGCCTGAAAGATTGGTGATAGCGTCCGATTTGGTTAGTTCTTGTATGGACCGTTTTGGCATTGAACATTATCACGCGTTAGGTTATTGCCATGGTGATGCATTAGAAAATCAACATATATGGCATCCATTTTACGACTTTACGGTACCTATTATTTTAGGTGACCATGTTACCACTGAGTCCGGTACTGGTTGTGTACATACAGCGCCTGGTCATGGTGTCGACGATTTTAACGTTGGTGCAAAGTACGGTTTAGAAGTCGCTAATCCAGTGGGTGCAAACGGTGTATATTTGCCTGGCACTGAATTGTTTGAAGGCGAGCACGTACTAAAAGCTAACTCTCATATTGTTGATGTGTTAGTGGAGCGCAAAGCTTTGGTTCACCATCATGCTTATACGCATAGTTACCCTCATTGCTGGCGTCACAAAACGCCAATTATTTTCCGTGCAACTCCCCAATGGTTTATCAGCATGGACAAAAATGGGTTACGTCAACAATCTTTGGCCGAAATCGCGAAAACCCAATGGATACCAGAATGGGGGCAAAGCCGAATAGAGAGTATGGTCGAAGGACGTCCTGATTGGTGTATCTCACGCCAACGTACGTGGGGCGTGCCAATCGCTTTATTTGTTCATAAAGATACCGGTGAACTGCATCCAAATACCGATGAACTATTGGAAAAAGTAGCGAAGTTAGTTGAAAAAAGTGGGATCCAAGCTTGGTGGGACATCGACACTCAGGCGTTTTTGGGTGACGACGCAACAGAGTTTGTAAAAGTTCCAGATACCTTAGATGTATGGTTCGATTCAGGTGTCACTCATCACTTTGTGGTGGACAGTAGAGATGATATTCCTGCTTCAGCTGATTTATATCTTGAAGGCTCAGACCAACACCGCGGATGGTTTATGTCATCATTGATGACCAGTGTGGCTGAAAAAGGACATGCTCCATACAAGCAAGTGTTAACTCATGGCTTTACCGTTGATGGTGAAGGTAAGAAGATGTCAAAGTCTATCGGTAACACCGTCGCTCCACAGGAAGTGATTAATAAATTAGGCGCGGACATTTTGCGCTTGTGGGTTGCCTCTACCGATTATCGCAGTGAAATTGCAGTATCGGATGAAATTTTAAAACGTTCAGCGGATTCCTATCGCCGTATACGTAATACCGCGAGATTCCTTCTAGCTAACTTGAATGGCTTTAATCCGGAAACAGATTTAGTGCCTTTTGATGAGTTGGTTGAACTGGATAAATGGGCGGTTGGACGTGCTGCAGAAATTCAAAATGACATTATTCAAGCTTACGAAAAGTATGATTTATTGGTTGTAAGCCAAAAAATGATGCAGTTTTGTTCGATTGAATTAGGTAGTTTCTACTTAGATATCATTAAAGACCGTCAGTACACTGCTAAGGCAGATGGACATGCTAGACGTTCTTGTCAAACCGCGTTGTACCACATTGTTGAAGCATTAGTACGCTGGATGGCACCCATTACTAGCTTTACTGCACAAGAGCTGTGGCAGGAAATGCCAGGTAAACGTGACGAATTCGTGTTTACTGGTACTTGGTACGATGGTTTACCGAAACAATCTAGCGCTGGTAGCTTCGATAATGCTTTTTGGTTACAGGTACTTGCAGTCAAAGAGCAGGTAAATAGAGCTTTAGAGCAACAGCGAAAAGAGGGTAAATTAGGTGCTTCACTTGAAGCTCAAGTGACCCTGTATGCAGGCAAAGAATTAGCCGCTAAGCTTTTACAATTGCAAGATGAATTGCGTTTTGTGTTGATTACCTCCACAGCGAAAGTAGTCGAAGCTTCAACTAAGCCTGACAACGCAATTGGCACTGAAATCGCCGATTTATGGTTGGAGATTGTAAAATCAGAGGATGCCAAGTGTGTTCGCTGTTGGCACCATCGAGCAGATGTAGGTACTGACCAAACTCATCCTGAGTTGTGTCATCGTTGCGTAGACAATGTAGAAGGTGCTGGTGAGTCGAGACAATATGCTTAATTTATTCTCTCAAACCGGATTACGTTTTTTATGGCTTACTGTTTTAACCTTAGTGCTAGATCAGTGGAGTAAGCATGCAGTGCTAGCTGCAATGGAGTTGTATCAATCCATTCAAATTACTCCTTTTTTCAATCTAACTCATACACGTAATTATGGCGCAGCATTTAGTTTTCTCAATGATGCAAGTGGCTGGCAAAGATGGATGTTCACTGGCATAGCGATAGCCGTAAGTGTGGTAATTTTGCGTTGGTTAAAAGGTGCCAAAAAACATCAAATTATGTTGCCCGTTGCATTTTGTTTAATTCTAGGTGGTGCACTTGGCAATGTTTACGATCGTATTATGTATGGTTACGTAGTCGACTTTTTACATGTTTATTATCAACAGTATGAGTGGCCGGTATTTAATGTCGCTGATAGCGCGATTTGTTTGGGCGCATTTTTACTAATTGTTGATATGTTTAAGAATAAAGAAAAAGATGGAGAAACAGATAATGCTGGAAATTAATCAATCCAGTGAGGTGCTAATGCATTTTGATCTTAAATTGTCTGATGGCTCAGCTGCAGATAGCACTCGGGTGAATAATAAACCTGCTAAGCTGCAAATGGGTGATGGCAGTTTGACTGCTAATTTTGAATCCTGCTTATTGGGTTTGAAAGAAGGTGATAAAAAGGCATTTACCTTACAAGCGGATGAAGCCTTTGGCATGCCTAATCCTGATAATATTCACCATATGGATAAATCTCGTTTTTCTGCTGAGACTCCTATTGAAGTGGGCGCTATCATTGCTTTTAGTCAGCCAGATGGCAGTGAAATTCCGGGAATTATTCGCGATGTCGCTGGAGACTCAGTAACTGTCGATTTTAATCACCCATTGGCCGGTCAAACGGTAATTTTTGATGTGGAGATTCTTAGCGTAAGCTAAGTGTGTAACTTATGCAGATTCATTTAGCCAATCCAAGAGGTTTCTGTGCCGGTGTTGACCGCGCGATCACTATCGTTGAAAGAGCGTTAGAAATCTTTGCGCCGCCAATATATGTACGCCATGAGGTCGTCCATAATAAATTTGTGGTCGATGGATTGAAACAACGTGGTGCCAAGTTTGTTGATGAATTAAATGAAGTTCCCGATGATAGTATCGTTATTTTCTCTGCTCATGGTGTATCTCAAGCGGTGCGCAATGAAGCGGATAAACGCGGTTTAAAAGTGTTTGACGCAACTTGTCCACTGGTTACCAAAGTACACATGGAAGTCATGCGCGCTAGTAAAAAAGGCACTGAATGTATCCTAATAGGTCACCAAGGACACCCTGAAGTTGAGGGGACTATGGGGCAGTACAATAACGATGCTGGTGGAATTTATCTGGTGGAGTCGGTGGATGACGTTGCCAATGTGCCAGTGAAGAACCCTCAAAAGTTGTATTACTGCAGTCAAACAACACTTTCAGTTGATGATACAGCGGATGTGATTGATGCCCTTCGGGAAAAGTTTCCTGCCATCGAAGGCCCGCGCAAAGACGATATTTGTTATGCCACTCAAAATCGACAAGATGCGGTCAGAGAGCTATCGGCAGACTGTGATGTATTGCTTGTTGTTGGTGCGCAAAATAGTTCTAATTCAAACCGCCTTCGTGAACTTGCTGAAAAAATCGGCGCACAAGCACATTTAATCGACAGTGCTGAATGCATTCAAAAAGAATGGCTCGATGGCGCTAAAAATATCGGCGTAACCGCAGGTGCTTCCGCGCCTGAAGTTTTAGTTAAGGAAGTTATCGATAAACTTCTTAGTTGGGGCGCTAAACAAGCACACGAACGTCCTGGTCGTGAAGAAAATATAGAGTTTGCTGTACCTAAAGAGCTCAGAGTACGTCAAATATAATTTCTGTTTTAAGCGCCAATTTGCTTTTCGGTTGGGCAACTATTTTAATTTTTCCTTTTTATTAAGGTATTGAAAAGCATAACGAAGGCAGCCTTAATTTTTCTTAATATGGCTGTCTTTGTTGAATACCTCCGCTTTATAACGCTCTCAAAATTATACTTTACTACCTCATTTTCATACCTAAGCCGTACTTACGATAACCAAAACTTGTGTCAAATAGGCTAAATTTACTACCATCAAGCAAGTCTTTCCTTAGGAAGCAAGGTTACTGGCTATACTAGGTGCTGCAGATAACTTAAATTCGGCAAGATAAACGAGAATTGAGGAATGGGTGTGATCAATAGCAAAACTAATCAACAGATTTATTTGCGTCAACATGGCGTAGGTATGATTGAAGTGTTAGTGACGCTATTTATATTGTCAATTGGCATACTGGGTGTGGCTTCTTTGCAGTTTATCAGTTCTTTTTCTAATTCTGACGCGTTAAACCGTTCACAATCGGTAATGGTTGCTCAGCAACTAAGTGAGAGGCTCAGAGCCAGTGCTAGAATGTCTCTAATTGGTGATGGTTTGGTGGTTGATGAAAACTACTTTGATAGCGATGTGTATAATTTTAATAACCTTTCATGTGCTAGTACAGCTTCGGATTATAACTGTTTCTGTTTAACTAAACCGGCGGCGATACCTGATTGTGCGGGTGGACAATGTTCTGCGGCTCAATTTGCTGTTTATGATGGTTACGAAGCATCTTGTTCGGCGGTGTCATCGAATCCATCGGTAACCTTGGCAGTTAGTTGTCAAGATAACAATGCTCTTGATGGCGAGGCGTGCAGCACAGGTTCAAGAGTGAGCATTCTTTTATCTTGGCCGGTGGAAAATTGGAAAAATATTGATCGAACCTTAAATGACGAGTGTGAATCGGAAGATGATGAAGCTCGTGATTGCGTTAAGTTGGATGTGCTGTTATGAGGGCATTTAATCGTTCTCAAGGTGGTTTTAGTTTAGTCGAAATTATGATCACCTTGGCGCTTGGACTACTGATTACCGGCGCCATTATTCAAGTTTTAGTCAGCAACAGTTTGACTGAACGTTTGAACCGTTCTTTGTCGTCTACCCAAGAAAGTGGACGCTTTATTATTACCCGTTTGCGTAACGAACTTCTAATGTCGGGTTTATACGACATCTTAGACCCCGCATTAAATACCGATCAAGATATTGTCTTAGAAAGTGCATTTGTTAGAAACCACCCCGTTATTCTGCCTGGGGATTTTGCTGCTTTTGATGATGTTGGTTCTGCCCAAGGGGCGTCAGGAGCGAGTGACAAAGTAGCTGTAGCAATGCAAGGGAAGACGGATTGTCGTGGTTATAAATTAGGATATGCCGATGATGAAGAGTTTTTCGTTGTTAACGAATATTTTGTTGATGGTAAAACCCTAAAGTGCAGGGGATTTGATGGACGTGTGTTACGGGGACAAAAAGTGGCCGTAGGACACGATGGACATTCCCCAGTGATCCTACTGGATGAAGTCGAAAGCTTTCAAGTTCAATACGGTTACACCAATAATTTGTTAACTGGCGACAACTCTGCGCGGCCAGTAAGTTACGTTACTGCCGACCAACTGCCTGCAATTTTAGCTGATAATGGTCAAGTTGTGGCTATTCGAATTGCTGTATTGATTAAAGGTGACGCTGAAGTGTTTTTAAATTCAGTGCCGAGTTTCAAATTATTAAATGAGACAGCCATTTCTCCTAGCGAGAATCGTCTGTTTAAATTGTTTGAAACCACAATTACGTTACGAAATGCAAAGAACCTAATGCGAAGTATAAAAGTATGAAACAACATGGTTTAGTTATGGTATTTGCACTATTGGTGTTAATGAGCTTAACCGTTCTTGGTGTGGCTTCAGTATCCAGTAGTTTAATGCAAAACAAAATGGCGGTATCAATGGAGAAACAATCTTTAGCTTTTGATGCAGCAGAATCTGCAATTGCTGGGGTGGTGTTCGAATCTGAAGATGAAGTGTTACTTTCTGATCCTGATAAACTTGATCCCTTATCTCAAGCCAGAATGGGAGACGCTGTGGATTTGGTTAATGATGACATGAGTTGTTTCAATGACGACGATTGGACAAACCGCGCAGTCACCGCCGCCAATGGGCTGACTACTAATACTGTTCATGTTGCTGAAGGTCTATACGATGATAATCCGGCCATTTCCAGTTGGTCTAGAACAGCCTTTATTGCAGAACGTGCGTGTTTAGGATCGAGCAATGTTATTGGTGGCAGTAACATTAATTGTCATGTTTTTATCATTAAAGGTTGCGGAAGGATGGAAGGATCCAAGTTTGCTGTGGCTAATACGTTAAGTGCATCCGTTTTTGCGCCAGCGTCACAATAGCGAGGTTGTATTTATGTCTATTAAAAAAGCGCTGCATTCTGGTTTAGCTTGCATATTGTCGAGCATGATTATGTTTTCAGCATTTGCTGATGATTTAGAAATTTATTTAGGCAGTTCTGATGCTGCTGTTGAATATTATCCCAACGTACTGTTCATTATGGATACCTCAGGCAGTATGGACTCAAAGGATGGTACAGATGAAACGCGGATGTTGCGGGTTCAAAATGCGTTAAAAGAGACCTTAGGCTCGGTAACCAATATTAATGCAGGTTTAATGCGCTTTTCCGATTACGGTGGCCCCGTACTCTATCCAGTGAGCCAAATAGACTCCAGTGTTTTACCGGTGCTAACCAAAACGATAATTGAGGGCAATGATGACGCCTATGAAATACTGGGTAGTGTAAACCGGACTAGTTCTGAAATCCGGCTTTCATATGGAACTGAGGTGGTTAGCAGTGGTTTTCGTTTTCAAGAGCTCAATATTCCTCAAGGCGCGACTATTACCAACGCTTATTTGCGTTTTACCTCAGCACAGCTAAATACTTCAGCTACTACTTTTAAAATACGCGCGGAAAGGGTCCCTGATGCTACTGCTTTTAATAGTAATAGTTTCGATATTTCCACCCGTACTTTAACTTCAAATGAGGTCGATTGGAGTAGCGACAATAGTTGGCCATTGGCCGGCCAAACCATATCTTCACCAGATATAACCAACGTAATACAAGAAGTGATTGATCAAACTACGTGGTGTGGTCAAAACGACTTAAATGTCATTATTGAAGGCTCAAGTGTGGATAGTTCAAGTAACCGAAAAATCGAATCCTTTGAAGATGGTTCGGGCTCGGGCGTGCAACTGGTGGTCGCCTATGACAGTTCTTCATCACCCGGCTGCGTGAGAGGCTCGAGTACTTATCAAGTTGCTTCTAACGATGATAATGCTGAAGAACGCACTAATGGTTATGAATCTACGGGGACAGAGTTAACTTTCAATCCGTCTTATAACGCTTATGTAGGTATGCGATTTAGAAGCTTAGCACTACCACAAAATGCAATAATCACTAACGCTTATATTCGTTTTACAGCATATCAAAACCGCACAGGCAGTGGTGCCTCTTTTGTTATTAAAGGTATTAATCAAGCCGACCCTGGTAACTTTAAATATTATTCAAGGTATCGCTTGCGAAACGACCCTAAAACTTCGGCGTCTGTGACCTGGGGAAGCATTCCAAGTTGGTACAAGAACTACACTTATGAAACCCCAGACTTGTCTTCTATTGTGCAGGAGTTAGTTAATCGAGGGGATTGGGAGTCGGGGAATGATATGTCCTTTGTGGTGTCTGATATCACCGGTGTTAGAGGTGCCTACTCATATAATGGTAAACCCTCTGCAGCTCCCGTTTTAGTGGTTGAATATGAAGGGTTATCTACACCAGGAAGTACCTCAACGGTAAGAGAGCACTTGATTGGTAAAGTGGATGAATTAACCGCAAATGGTTATACCCCCATAGTTGATACATTATTAGAGGCTACAAATTATTACGGTGGTCGAGCGGTAGATTATGGCTTACAACGTGGTCCTAGTTCAGTGTCATCTTCTGTGCGCAGAAGCACTCGTGTCAGTCACCGGTTGTCTTATATCGGCGATAATTCAGTGCTTCCATATGGATGTACTGAAGATAATTTAAGTTCTAGCTATTGTGTTGGTGAGTACATACCTTCAGGTGCGGTATACGATACGCCGATTCAAGATCAGCAATGTCAGACCAATAACCATATTGTTTTACTCTCTGATGGTGAAGCAAACTACAATCACAGCGAGTCAAAAATTGAGGCTTTGCTAGGGAAAAATTGCTCCGGAAGTGGTGGTGAGAAATGCGGTGTAGATTTGGTCAAAAATATCGGTGATTTGGGTGACTCTGTCATCGATACTCGAATTATCACACACACCATTGGGTTTGCCACCAGCAGCAGTGCCAGTGCTTTTTTAAACCAACTCGCTATCAATGGTGGCGGAGGTTTCTATGAAGCCGATAATTCCGCTGATTTAGTTACCGCTTTCTCATCAATTTTAAAAACGGTTAAAGATGTTAATACGACCTTCGTGTCTCCTGGTGTTGCGGTTAACCAGCTAAATCGCTTGACCCACAATGATGAGCTTTATTTTGCTTTATTTAAACCTTCAGAAGGCGCTATATGGCCTGGAAACTTGAAACGTTATCGCATCGACGGTGATCAAGTTTTAGATCAAAATGGTATAGAGGCAGTAGATGAAGGTACTGGTTTCTTTTCTGAAAATGCGCATAGCTACTGGTCTGTATTAGCCGATGGTAATGACGTTAGAGAAGGTGGTGCGGCAAGCAGAATGAATCTGACGCGCAATATATATGCGTTTGAAGGTACCGGTTCTATAGCCGTTGATGCGAATCAAATACATGAAAGTAATTCTAATATTAGTAAAGATGACTTAGCTATTTCAGCCTTACCTGATGCGGATGAACTGCGTACGGATATTCTTAAATGGGTACGCGGCGTAGATGTTAGAGATGAAGATGGGGACGGCGACTACACTGATATTCGCTTGGCTATGGGAGACCCGATTCATTCTCAGCCTATTATCGTTAATTATTCATCCACAGATAGTGCAATTTTAGTCGCTACTAACCACGGTTTATTGCATTCATTTGATCCAAGTTCGGGCAGTGAAAACTTTGCGGTTATGCCCAAAGAGCTGTTAACTAATCAGTATGATTTATATAAAGACGGCTCATCTTATAATCATATTTATGGTTTAGATGGCGATATGGTCTTACGCAATGTTGACGACAGTATTTATCTTTATGTAGGAATGCGCAGAGGTGGTCGCAATTATTATGCATTCGATATTACCAATAAAACCCAACCTGCACTGAAATTTGAAATTAGTGGTGGTAGCACTGGCTTTGAAAAGTTAGGACAAAGTTGGTCAAGGCCTACTGTTACTAAAGTGAAAATAGGTTCTACCACTAAAGATGTTTTAATTTTTGCTGGTGGCTATGATGAGTCGCAAGACGATAAAGAAATTCGCAGTGCTGATTCTGTTGGTAACGCGGTCTATATGGTAGACGCTGATACTGGCAGTTTGATTTGGAGTGCGAGTAATGCTGATGCAGATCTAGTGCTTACTGATATGCAGTACAGTATTCCTGCTCGAGTATCTGTGATTGACAGGGAAGGGGATGGTGTTGCAGATCATATGTATGTTGCTGATATGGGCGGTCAACTGTTCAGACTAGATATACATAATGGTAGTGGTGTAAGCGAGCTTGTAACTGGAGCTGTAATGGCCAAATTTGGTGGCGATGCAGCGGCTGATAATAGACGCTTCTTTTATGGTCCTGATGTGTCAGAAATCAACCTCGGTAATGATCACTTTTACGCTGTGGCTGTTGGTTCAGGCTTTCGAGCTAAACCGCTAAATAGTGTAATTCAGGATCACTTTTACATGATTAAAGACGAAGGTGTTTTTAATCTTGATGAAGATGGTAATTATACCTTACCAGCAACACCCTATCTGATTTCAGATTTATTTGATGCCACTGCTCATACATTGACCTCTAGCGATGATACCGTTAAGGAAATTGCAACATCAGAGTTCGCCAGTAAACACGGTTGGTATTTAACCCTAGGAGCTGGTGGTGAAAAGGTATTAGCCTCGCCACTAATTATTGATTATAAGTTGTTTTTCACCACCTACTTACCCGCGTCAGCAAGTGATAGCGCCTGTGCACCTCCCACAGGGAACAGTCGTGCTTATCTAGTTAATCTAGTCAATGCTAACGCAGTAACTGATTTGAATTATGATGACGACTTGTCCAATGAAGACAGATATGCACAACTGCAACAAACGGGTATCGCGCCTGAGACTAAAATTCTAATAGAAGATATTACGACACCTGTGGTGTGTTTAGGTACTGAATGTACTTCAGCAGTGATTGACGTTGATGAGGATGGAGACCCAATAGCATGTGGTACCGCATTTGAGTGTTTAGCTGAAAATATTTATGGACGTTTCGAACGAGTGTTGAAAAACAGTTGGAAAACTGAAGTTGAAAGAGAGTGACAAGAGGAATGATGATGCAACGTAATTTAAATCAGGGTTTTACGTTAATTGAGTTGATGATAGTAGTTGCCATAATTGGCATTATCACCAGTATTGCTTATCCAAGTTATCAAGGTTTTTTAAAAACCAGCAACAGAGGTGCTGCCCAGTCTGATTTAATGGCTTTAGCCGCAGCTATGGAGCGCCATAAAGCGTCGACCTATAGTTATAAAGGAGCTGCTGAATCTGCTGCGGATACGGGGAAACCAGCTATATTTCATGATTATTCTCCATCATCTGAACCAGCAGCCAACAAAAAGTATAACCTAACTATTGAAAGCGTTTCGACGTCGGGAAACAGTTATATGATAACCGCAACACCTGTGTCTGGCACTTCTCAAGCCGGTGATGGCAATATTTATTTCTACAGTGACGGAAGAAAAGCCTGGGATAAAGACAATAGTAGCTCTTTATCATCCAGTGAATATTGTTGGGGTTGTTAGTTTTAAATGTCAGTACTTATAAGCAAAAGGCTCAATATTACAAATATTGAGCCTTTTGTTTTTAACTACACAGTTATTTCAAATTGATTAGGGAACCGTGGTGGTGATTTGGGCATCTCTGCGCCATTTTTCTAATTCAGCGACACGGCGAGTCAATGCGCCATTAACTTGATCTAGAGCGACGAGCTTCGCTTGAATATCACCTACTTCTCTGGCGCTATTGTTACTGCTAGATTTCACTTCCGCTAACAAAGTACTAAGTTGCGATAACTCATTTGCTTGTTGTGACAGTTGCTCTTGTAATATCGCTAAGTTAGTTGAGACAGTTGAAAAGTCACCTTCCATGACACCTAACTTCTTCTGAGTTTGACTATTTTGTTGTTTTACATTTTCAGCAAGTTGATTGATGTCAGTTTGATTTCTGCGCCAAGCTGAGGCCCAAAGCTTGTCCATTTGAGCCCATAACTCATCTGTTTTTTCCGTTAGTTCAGAGACAGTTACTCTAAGTGCACCAGCCGATTGGTCCATTTCTTCACCTGTGGCAGACAGGCGTCTTTCTAATTCTGCTACACGACTAATCGCGTTAGCTAATTCAGCATCGCTTTGCATTTTTTGTTGGTAAAGCCAATAACTTGCGCCACAAGCTGCCAATGCAATCAGCAATACTAAAAATAACCAAGCACCCGAAACACCACTTTTATCTTCCTTATTGGAGTCGCCTGATTTTTTGGATTTGGTTTTTTCTTTCGCTCTTGTGCGTTGAAAAGCTTCTCTATCTTCTTTATCTAGAACGATGTTAGGAAGATCGTTATCTAATCGCTCGTTTGCCATTACGTATAATCCAACCTTATATAATCTTGAGTTTGTGATGGGGATCGTGTCTAAATATTGATTAAACAATATTCTTTACGGATATCCGTGATGGTAGCGTTTTTTTGTGGCCGATGCTATCAATGCAGCAATTATCCTGCATCAGAGGGGTAAATTAAGTAAAAGTTAGGCAAAAAAAAGCAGATATTATTATCTGCTTTTTGAACGGTTATTCGCCTAAGCTGCGTCAGCTTGCTGGGAATCGGGCGCTTTATGTATATCCACTAGTTCTAAATCAAATGTATATTCATCTACTCTTACGGCCAATTTACGTTTGTCGTTGTAATCCATAACTAAAGCAACTTCAGCAGTGCTTAACAGACCTTTGTCAGCAAAGGTATTCACGATATGTTCGAAGGTTAAAGCCGGCACTACAGGAGTTTGACGTAATTGCTTTTGAATCTTCTTCAGAACAGGCATGGCCGCATGTTTTGCATCGAACGCTTGTTCGTTAATGTAATTTCCATCACCTACATTAGATTTCACTAGATG
Organism: Aliiglaciecola sp. 2_MG-2023; assembly: GCF_030548145.1. Lineage (NCBI taxonomy): Bacteria > Pseudomonadati > Pseudomonadota > Gammaproteobacteria > Alteromonadales > Alteromonadaceae > Aliiglaciecola > Aliiglaciecola sp. 2_MG-2023. Next base: position 181,500 of record NZ_JAUORY010000003.1, on the reverse strand, counting down.
CGTTAATTCGCTCTTAATGCTCGATTGCTGCATAGTTGCCGCAGATAGCTGACGAACCAAATCATCAGAAATTCCTTTTACCGAAGAGCTATAAGTGTTTGTTAGTACTCTCATCAAACCGCGGGTAGCAGTATTCGGGAAGTTGTTAACAAAATTAACCAGCGCTTGTTCACCTTGCTGTAAACACCACTGAATTGCGTACTCGAAGTAGGGTAACGCTTCAGCTCGATTAGACACTTTTTGCTCATAAAAGCGTACAACAGCCATGGCAGCATAGGTGTAGCTCATGATGTCACCTAGACGTGCAGATAAAAGCTCTGCTTTTTTCAGATCACCGCCTAATACTAACAATGAAAGGTCAGCCAGTGGAGCAAGTTTTGCCGACAGTGCATTTAGCCGTTTTTCGTACTTTTTCACTTCAGGCATCGCACTTTTCGCTGAACGTGCAAAAGGTATATAGCTATTCAACATTGAACGGAACGAGTTCGCCACGCTGAATTTAACCGTCTTGCCTAACACTTTATTGAATTCGCTATCAGCCGAATTATCTTCACTGTGAATTAAATCAACCATTTCTTTTAGGTAAGGGTGGCAACGCATCGCACCTTGTCCAAAAATCATCAGGTTACGCGTTAAAATATTCGCGCCTTCAACCGTTATCGCAATTGGTAGTGCCGAATATCCATTTGCCAAGGTGTTTTGAGGACCACGTTGAATCGCTTTACCTGCTTGCACATCCATGGCTGAATTGAGTACATCGCGACCTAATTCTGTCATGTGGTATTTGGCAATAGCTGTGACAACCGATGGTTTAAGCCCTAAGCCAAGGCCTTCAGTTGTTAAAACTCGCATCGCTTCTAACACAAAGGTTTTTCCAGCAATGTCAGCTAGTTTTTCTTGAATACCTTCGAAGCGACCAATAGGTACACCAAATTGTTCACGTACGAACGAATATTCCGCAGTAGATTTAAATGCAGTTTGTGCAGTCGCAACGCCCATAGCAGGCAATGAGATACCGCGGCCGGCACCTAAACAGGCCACTAACATTTGCCATCCACGACCAATATTCTTTTGGCCACCAATGATAAAGTCCATTGGAATAAATACGTTTTCACCCCGAGTGGTACCATTATAAAAACGCACACCCATTGGATCATGACGATTACCTAACTCCACACCTGGATGGCTTTTAGGAATCAGCGCGCAGGTGATACCAAGTTCTAGGGAATCACCAATTAAATGGTCTGGATCAAATACTTTGAAAGCAAGGCCAAGTACTGTGGCAATCGGAGCTAAGGTAATGTAACGCTTATCCCAACTAACACTTAGGCCAATAACTTCTTCGCCTTCCCATGTGCCTTTAGTGACGTATGCCGCATCTGGAATTGCACCGGCATCGGAACCCGCTTCAGGGCCAGTCAATGCAAAGCAAGGGATATCTTCGCCAACACTTAACTTTGGTAACCACTGATTTTGTTGGTCTTCAGTACCATAGTGCATTAATAGCTCACCAGGGCCTAAGGAATTAGGAACCATAACGGTTACCGCAATGGCACCGCTTGTCGCAGCAATAGTGGCTACAATCGTTGAGTTTGCATAAGGACTAAATTCTAATCCTCCAAACTTCTTAGGAATAATCAAAGCGAAAAATTTATTCACTTTTAAGAAAGTGAGAATTTCATCTGGAATATGTTTGCTATTTTGTAATTCAAAATCGTCAACCATTGCCAATAATTCGGTAACCGGCCCATCTAAAAAGGCTTGCTCGTCTTTAGTTAGCTTTGCCGCCGGAATATCTCTCAAGGCCTGCATGTCAGGCTTCCCCTGATAAATTGACGATTCAATCCAAACATCACCAGCATCCAAGGCTTCTTGCTCGGTAACTGAAATTGGGGGTAAAACTTTCTTTAAACTTGTTCTTATACTCATTGTTAACACATCCGCTCATCTGACCAGTTGAGATTAATACTACATGTTTTTAACAAAAGATCAAAACAAACTGTGATAAAAATCATTGAAATAACTGTCTTTGAAAGGGAGGGGGGACGTAAAGTTTATAATAAACAATATCTTAAGTTGAGTTTTTGGCGTGACTGGAACTACCAATAAATGCCCTTTCGAGCAATTGATGCCGTTTGAGGTGGCCAAATTAGGTGTTTGATGAAGGAGTAAACTATTATCTTATACATCTACCGAATCAAGAATTTGTCGTTATATTGATGTATTGTTAGCAACCAATATTGTATGTTTGCAAAGCGACCAACTTACCCCCCTTTAGAGGATGATAAATGCGCAGTTTGTGGTTGAATATCGTTTTAAATAGACCTTGGTTAACAATTTTCTTAAGTCTTTTGTTCATAGCTGTGTGTGGCTCGGGTGTATCAAAACTCAAGTTTAACGGAGACTATATTGTTTTCTTTGAAAAAGATAATCCCCAACGAATTGCCTTTGAAGAAATGCAGGCCATATTTAGCAAAAATGAAACTGCTAATATTCTAATCGCACCCAAGCAAGGCTCTATATTTAATCAAAATTCATTAAGGTTAGTTGCTGAGATTACTGAGGATGCTTGGCAAATTCCCTTTTCCAGTCGGGTCGATTCTATCGCGAACTTCCAGCATACTTGGGCTGAATATGATGACATGATTGTCGAAAAACTCATTTTAAATCCCGAGTCTATCGATGATAAATTGATCCAGAAAGTTAAAAGCGTCGTGCTAACCGAGCCGAATTTAGTCAATCGTTTAGTCGATACTAAGGGGAAAGTTACTCTTGTTTCTATAACGGTCAACTTACCTGATGGAGACAAAACCAAAGAGACTACAGAGATTGCAAACTCGGTTATTCAATTAACTGAAAAATACAAAACTTTATATCCAAATCATGAGTTTTACCACACTGGCATTGTTTTTATGAATGATGCATTCAAGACGGTTGCGCAGGATGATGCAGCAACGCTGGTACCTTTAATGTTTTTAGTTATTCTTGTTGTTTTGGGGATATTGTTAAGATCTTTAATAGGTACCATTGTTACTTTATTTGTTGTGTTGTTCTCAATTTTGTCAACATTAGGTATCGGAGGTTGGATTGGGGTCGAATTAACTACCGCTACAGTGAATGTGCCTACTTTAGTGATGACATTAGCCGTTGCTGATTGTGTTCATGTTATTGCTTCCTTGTTGTACGAGTTACGTCAGGGCAGGGGAAAAGTAGAAGCAATACAAACGAGCATGCAATTGAACGTTAAACCCATCTTCATCACCAGCGCAACAACGGCAATTGGTTTTTTGACACTGAATTTTTCAAATGTTCCTGCTTTGGCTAATTTAGGAACATTAACAGCAATAGGTGTAATGATTGCGTTTATTTTGTCGGTTACTTTCTTACCTTCATTGTTAAGGGTAATGCCGTTAAAAACAATCAAAGAGATAAAACATAAAAATAATCATTTTGTTAATATAGGTGAATGGGTAATTAAACACCATAGAGGTATACTGCCGACGACTTTAATTATTCTAACAATCTCCATTTTTGCCTCTTTTTTAAACGAAATAAACGATACTCCTATCGAGTATTTTGACGATAATTTAACGTTCAAAAAAGCAGCTGATTATCAACAACAAACGCTAAGCGGTATAACTACTATCGATTTCGCTTTGTTTACCAATCAAGAATCAGGAATTAACGACCCTGTAAAACTAAAACAAATTTATGAATTTAGTCAGTGGTTAAAAGCAAGACCAGAAGTTGACAATGTTTCAAGTATTAGTGACGTATATTTACGGTTAAACAAAAATATGCACGGAGATAAACCGGAATACTATCGTTTACCGGAAAATCAAGAATTAGCAGCTCAGTTTTTACTATTGTATGAAATGTCCTTACCTTTTAATTTAGACCTAAACAACCAGTTAAATATTGATAAATCGGGAACCCGAATTTTTGTCACCATGCAAACCTTAGGCAGTAAAGAAATTACTGCTTTTGAACAGCAAGCTTATGGGTGGATTGAGGAAAATGCGCCTGATTTGAGATTAACTGCCGGAAGCCAAAATTTGATGTTTGCTCATATTGGTGAAGCTAATATGAATAGCTTACTCAGAGGAACTTTATTGGCTTTAGTGTTGATAAGTGTGATTTTAATATATGCGCTGAAATCATGGAAAATGGGAGCCATAAGTTTGATCCCCAATCTGTTACCTGCGGCAATTGGTTTTGGTATTTGGGGCGTATATTCTGGCGAAATTAATATGGGCTTGTCAGTCGTATTAAGTATGGCTTTAGGTATAATAGTGGATGACACAGTTCATTTCTTGAGTAAATATCAGCACGCTCGGCAACAGAATGAAAGCGCCGAAAATGCAGTAAGATATGCCTTCGGAAGTGTTGGAAAAGCACTTTGGGTTACAACTGTGGTGTTAACTTTAGGGTTTGCAGTGCTCACTTTATCTAGCTTTGCACTAAACTCTGATATGGGGCTGTTAACAGGTATTATTATAGTCGTAGCTTTAATCATCGATTTCCTGTTTTTACCCGCGTTTCTACTGATGTTTGACAAACAAAATTTGTCTGAGGAAGCCAGCAATGAAAATTAATCAAATGCACATTAGATCTCTAAGTATTTATTTAACGCTATTATTTTTGTGCACAATCGGCAAAGAAGGCTTAGCACAAACGCCACAGGAAAAAGGCTTAGAAATCGCCAAAGAGCGCAAACTCCGCGACCGTGGCTGGGAAGATTCAGTGGCTGAACTGACTATGGTTCTGCGCAATTCACAAGGCCAGGAAACCGAGCGAGCGATGCGTTTGCATGGACTAGAGAATTTAAACGGAGGTGATAAGTCACTAACTATTTTTGATGAACCCAAAGACGTCAAAGGAACTGCATTTCTAAACTTTTCCCATGCACGAGAGCCAGATGATCAGTGGATATATCTGCCTGCTTTGAAACGAGTGAAACGTATTTCTTCACGTAATAAATCGGGCCCTTTTATGGGGAGTGAATTTGCTTACGAAGATATGACGGCTTTTGAAGTTGAAAAGTATACCTTTAACTATGTTGGCGATGAATCTTACCAAGGACGTAAAATGTTTATCGTAGAGCAAATACCAGTGGATGAATTCTCTGGTTATACAAGACAAATAGTATGGATAGATCAAGAGCGTTATATCCCATACAAAATTGAATATTATGATAAGAAAAACAGCATATTAAAGACCCTTGAATTAAGTGAGTATGAGTTATATTTGGATAAATATTGGCGCGCTATGCGCTCTGAGATGTTTAATGAGCAAAATGGCAAAAGTACAGAGCTCATTACTCATCAAATCGAGTTTAAAACGGGCTTAGAGGACAGTGATTTTGACAAGAATAGTCTCAAACGGGCAAGGTAATTCTGCAGCTTTTGTGTTGCTGGCATTGTTATACGCCGGCTCAAGCTCTGCTGCCAGTGATATTGAAATTCGTGGTTCGGCAGTGATTGAACAGCGTTATTTTTTGCAAGATGCACTCTACGATGAACAGGACCGCGCAAACTTTTCTGTTTACGGTGAGGCCGAGATTTATAAGGCATTCAATGATGGTGACGACAGCATCTCTTTCAAGCCTTTCTATCGGATTGATCAAAATGACGATGAACGTACTCATGGAGATATTCGTGAGCTAATCTGGTTACACGTGGGTGACAGTTGGGAAATGCGTACGGGCATTGGTAAAGTATTTTGGGGGCAGACTGAATCGTTACATTTGGTTGACGTTATAAATCAAACAGATTCAATTGAAGCGATTGATGGAGAAGATAAACTCGGCCAACCCATGGTTAACTTTTCGTTGATTAAAGACTGGGGAACCACCTCCATTTTCGTTCTGCCTTACTTTCGAGAACGCACTTTTGCCGGTTTAGATGGGCGACCTAGGTTTGCTTTAAATGTTGATACTGATAACCCCATATTCGAATCAAGTGATGAAGAAAAAAATGTCGATTGGGCAGCTCGGTGGCAGCATTCAATTGGCATTTGGGAAATAGGCCTTTCCTATTTTGACGGTACATCTCGGGAACCTATTCTCGTCCCTGAGTTAGATGAAGAGTCGGCATTGCTTAGACCTTATTACCCGCAAATGCAGCAAGCTGGTATTGATTTGCTCGCAGTGATGGGATCTTGGTTAATTAAGTTTGAAGGGATAAGTCGCAATACAACGGCTGAAGATTACAGTGCCTTAGTCGGGGGCTTTGAATATACTACCGTGGGTGTATTTGATAGCCAATTTGATTTGGGCTGGCTGATGGAATACCAGTATGACGGTCGAGACAATACCCTGCTTACTCCTTCCCAAAACGATTTAATGTTAGGAACGCGTGTTGTTTACAATGATATTGATGGTACTGAAATTTTGTTTGGTATTATACAAGACTTAGATGAAAGCAATAGTCGTTCAGGTTTTATCGAAGCATCTAGTCGTATCAGTGACAGCTGGAAATGGCGACTTGATGCTTGGTTTTTCTCTAGTAACTCGCCTGAAGAGCCTATCTATCAATATCGACGTGACGATTTTGTGCAGCTCAGTATGGAGTTCTACTTCTAATTGCAGGCCGCCAATTTGGGCGGCTATTTTCTAATTGATTCATATTCAAAATTTCCCATAACTGTGAAATCAATTATTCTGTGATTATAACGTTGTTACGCTCACTTAAAAAGGCTTCATCTCTTGCCTTGATTCTTCCCTGTATTTTATTGTTATTAATTTTGGCTGATGTTTGTTTGAATCTTGCGTCTATCCCCATAGAATTCAATAGTGTGTTTCCAGTAATGTCAGTTGCAGCAGCTTTATTCAAATAAATACTCACATCATTGATACAGTTAAGCACTAAATTATTTACTATCTTCCCTCCAGAATGCTCATAATGACAATCATTATTTTGACAAAATTGCTTTTGTGTTCCTCCATTTCCAAATGATAAACCTACTCGAACATCTAAGTTAGATTGATAGGGTAAATGCCAAGCACAATTTACTACATTGTTACTAAACACGCCGCCAGAGCCTCCACCTTTCATAAAGCCCCCATAGGTTACTGATATTTTTCCAGTGGATTTACGCGCAAAGTCTGCAATAAAGTTGTTGTCAACACGCCAGCTGTTTCCTCCTACGACATCTATGGGCGTAGCAGGAGAGCGGGTTTTTCTATAGCTTTGATTGTAAAAATCATTATATTGAACAAGCACGTTATCGGCAAATGTTGCCGGTGTATTTCGATAATTTCCATTGGCTTTCAAAGCAGCATTAAAATTGATAAATTGATTGTTAATTAATTGTGTGTGGTCAGCATTGCCATACATATGAATAGCGTGTTCACAATACCTTTGTTCACCGCAGTCCCCTTTAAACACAATATTCTCAATACGCCAATTATTTTTGTTTAAGTAGATCCCTTCTGTATTTTGAATTTTCAATACACTGCTACCTGGTACACTGCTTAGCAAACGGATTGGCTGTTGGCGAGTTCCATGATGTCTAACCTCTAAGCGTTTTAGAATAGAATATTGGCCTGGGGCCAACAGAATAACATCACCTTTTTGTGCTTTCAGCATTGCTGTACGCAACTCTTCAGCACTCTGAACGGAATAAAAATGAGAAGCTAATAGTGACATTGCTTTAATACTGTGCTGGTCTATTGTTTTATTTTTGTCGAATCCGACCCCTGACGCTGCTCTGTCGTATGGAATAAGCGATGGCTTTGGAATGAGATTTAGTAGGAAGTCTACACTTTGTAAAATCTTTAGTCTCACCCCCCAATTTTTATGCAAATTAATATGCACATACTGACGCCCTTTGAGGGTAAGTTCTTTCCCGTAGTTGGTTTGCAGGAATAAAACAGCGGTTACAGTTCCAATTAATAACAATGAAACTGTAGCTATGAGTAATTTTTTAATAAACCGTTTATGTATATTCATTGGCTTTTAAAGTAATATTTCGACTACATGGGGGTGTCCAAGGAAGTCTTGAGGGCTTGCTGTTGGTCCATAAGCGCCAGATTGAAACACTACCAACCAATCACCTATTTGTGGATCCGTTAACATCATTTTATCGGCTAAAGTGTCCAGTGGTGTACACAAAGGGCCAACGGCGGTAACGGCCTCTGTGCCCTTACCTAGGTTCATTTTGTTACCTATTGCGACTGGATAGTTTTTGCGGATTACTTGACCAAAATTACCTGAATTAGAAAGATGATGATGGAGGCCACCATTGGTCATCAGGTAGGTGTGGCCCCGTGAGACCTTTTTATCAGTGATTTTACTCACGTAAATTCCCGCTTCAGCAACAATAAAGCGGCCTAATTCTATGATCAGTTCCAGTCTTGCCAGGCTTGGGTATTTAGATAAAAGCGCAGCGAGATTATCACCTATTGGCGCTAGTTCTAACCTTGTTTCCCCCGGAAAGTAGGGGATACCGAAGCCACCACCCAAATTCACCGTTTCAACATCAACGGGTGTTACATCAAGTAGGCGCTGTGCCAATTCAAACGTATTGTTGTGCGCGTCGATAATGGCATCTTGCTTGAGGTTTTGAGAGCCCCAAAATATGTGGAAGCCGCGAAATTGTATTTTGCTGTAATCTAACGTGGGCAATAATTCAAACAGACGCTCTTCGTCAATGCCGAATTGCTTCGGACCACCTCCCATTTTCATACCTGATGCTTTTAATTCAAAAGCAGGATTCACTCGGAAGGCGATAATAGGCAATATTCCAACTTGCTGACCTATCTCAATGGCTCGTGAAAGCTCTAGCTCTGATTCCACATGCAATGTAACTCCTGCACAGATAGCTGATTTAATTTCAGCTTCTTGTTTTGCTGGGCCTGCAAAGCTAATGTCTTTAACAGGCATCCCAGACTGCAGAGCAATTAGCATTTCTTTTTGTGATGCAACGTCAAACCCTTCAACCCATTCACACATGGCATTCACTAATGGCGGGTAGGGATTGGCTTTAATCGCATAATGCAATTTAATGGCATCGGGAATTGCTTGATTAAATTTGTCAATTTGTGCTTTTACAACTTTTTTATCGTAGGCGTAAAACACTGATTTATCGAGTATTGCTTCGATGGTGTCAAGATTTTTTCCACCCACTAAAATCTGCTGATGATCGGTCTCGAATTGATCCATGGGGGCGTGTACAGGAACTGGCTTAGACATTTTCGTACTTTTCCTTTACTTCTTTAGTGAGCAAACTGCGGTCAACCTTCCCATTGGGATTGCGTGGAAGGGAGCTTCTGAATTCGACATATTTAGGATGCATAAAGTTAGGCATGGATTTTTTACACATAGCTAAAATCTCTTTTTCGGAACGCTCTACGTTTTCTTTAAGCACAAGCAGCAGTGTAATGGCTTGGCCTAATTCTGTATCTTTTACTCCGCTGGCGATAGCCTCAGCAATATCGCTACATCCTTGATAGCAGGCCTCTTCAACTTCCATTGGACTCACTCGATAGCCTGAGGTTTTAATCATTTCATCTTTACGGCCGACAAAATATAGGAAACCTTCAGCGTCTCGCTTAACAGTGTCTCCCGACCAAACAGCCATTTCTTGCAATACTAATCCGTTTAACTGAGCAGGCACGGGTTTGAATCGTTCTGCAGTTTTGGCCGGATCATTCCAATATCCTAGACTAACATGGGGGCCTCGGTGCACCAATTCACCTGGTTCATCAACATCACATTCAGTGCCATCTTCACGCACAACCATGACTTCAGCATTAGGAATGGCTTTGCCCATTGAGCCAATTTTTTCATCGACTAAGGCAGGATCCAAATAGGTACTGCGAAATGCTTCGGTTAAACCGTACATTAAATATGGTTTAGCTTGGGGAAATGTAGCACGAATAACATTTAAGGTTACTTGTGGCATAGCGCCACCAGAATTAGTGAAGTAACGCAAATTTTCAGTTGCTTCTGTTGTCCATTTCGCTTTCATTAATTGTTGCCAAAGTGGGGGCACAGCAGCTAGTCCGGTGACTTTGTGTTGGGCCATTGCTTTGACTACATCACCTGCCAAAAAGTAGTCCATTAACACTACGGTTGCGCCACGCAAAAAGCCGGTAGTAATCTGGCTTAATCCATAATCAAAACTCAAAGGTAGCAGCGCTAAAAGTACATCTGATTGATCATTCTCAACATACTCGGCGACGCTAATTGCACCTACAACAATATTTCGGTGCGACAATACAACCCCTTTAGGTCTGCCGGTACTTCCCGAGGTATACAAGATTGCAGCCATATCATTGTCAGTGCGATGCACATGCGTTAATGGCTTAGTTTCTAAATCCGAAAATAGGCTGAATTCTATCCCTTCAATACTAAAGTTGGGTAGCTTGTCAGTTAGAATCACTCGTTGCAGGGCAGGGCAGTTTGATAATACTGGCTCTAGGGATTTGAGCCTATCACTGCTAGTCATTAAAACTTTCACGTCGCAGTCGTTTAAGATGTGTCGTACCTGGGGGCCTTTCAAAACCGAGTTTACTGGCACGAACACGCCATTTGCTCGACTTATGGCGAATAGACTAATAATAGTTTCAGGTAATTTAGGTAAGAAAACTGCAACGCGATCATGGCGTTTAACGCCAATGCATTGGAGACCTGAGGCTAATTTTAAAATATTGCTTTCAAGTTCTTCGTATGACATTTTCGTTTGTTTGAAAATTAAAGCAGACTTTTGAGCATATTGCTTCGCGGATTCAGATACTAACTCATCAAAAAACGTTACCATTTTTAATACTAATCTCTTGTTTATGGGTTGCAACTATTTCTTATTACTTTAAATAATGGAACAATACATCAACGGATGATAGAAGTTTATGTACGATCTATCTAAAAAATACAATAATACAGGTACTGAGAGTATGAATACAGCCGCGTCTGTGAAAGAAATTTTAATTGATGTTTTACAATTATCTAGTGATGTTGAATTTGATGAGGATACACCTCTACTGGGAGCAATTCCTGAATTTGATTCGATGGCTGTGGTAACAGTGTTAACGTCTATTGAAGATACCTTTGGTGTTGAAGTGGATGATGATGAAATAAGTGCAGATATATTTGAAACCTTTGGAGCATTGTGCGGATTCGTTGAAACCAAAGTTTAATTCTCTCCTATTACTAAAGAGTCATTATGAAATATCAAAATATCATGCTGGTGTTTGGGACTCGTCCCGAAGCTATTAAAATGGCGCCGTTGGCAATTGAACTTAAAAAGCACAGTGAATTAAATGTTTCTGTTTGTGTTACAGCGCAACACCGACAAATGCTTGATCAAGTATTATCGCTTTTTGAACTTACCCCTGATTTTGATTTAGATTTAATGCAGCCAGGGCAAGATCTCTATGATATTACCACCAGGGCATTGTTGGGATTACGGGATGTGTTTAGTCAAGCTAAACCCGACCTTATTTTAGTTCATGGTGATACCACAACCACATTTGCCGCCTCGTTAGCGGCGTTTTATCAACGCATACCAGTAGGTCATGTAGAAGCTGGGCTTCGGACCGGGGATATTTATAGCCCTTGGCCTGAAGAAATTAACCGTAAGTTGACTGGGGCACTCACAAAATTGCATTTTGCTCCTACTCCAAAAGCTGAAGCTAATTTGTTGGCAGAGAATATATCTTCGGATTCTGTTTTTGTGACAGGGAATACGGTTATCGATGCGTTGATTCAAGTCGAAAGTAAAATTACCACTGATGACTCTTTAAACCGTGAACTAGCCAGCCGTTTCGAATTCTTAGATCCAACTAAAAAGCTTATATTGGTTACCGGACATCGACGTGAGAGCTTCGGTGATGGTTTTGAAAATATTTGTAGAGCGCTAAAAACCCTGGCTGAACAAGAAGATGTTCAAGTTCTTTATCCGGTGCATTTAAATCCAAATGTACAAGAACCCGTCAATCGTTTACTTGCCAACACGCCAGATGTATTTTTAATCGACCCTCAAGATTATCTTCCTTTTGTTTACCTAATGAGTCGAGCACACATTATTCTTACCGATTCTGGAGGAGTACAAGAAGAAGCTCCATCCATTGGCAAACCGGTTTTGGTAATGCGTAACACAACCGAAAGGCCTGAAGCCGTAGAAGCTGGAACAGTTAAATTGGTTGGAACAGATTACAACAAAATAGTTGAAAATGCGTTTTCGCTATTAAATGATGAAAAAGCGTATCAGGCCATGTCTTTTGCCCATAATCCATACGGAGATGGGAAAGCATGTCAAAGAATAGCGAATTTAATAATAAATAACTAAGGGATAAACATGGCATTTGCTAAAGTTTCAGTTATTGGTTTGGGTTATATTGGTTTGCCCACCGCCGCGGTAATAGCTTCTCGTGGTGTCGAAGTCATTGGTATAGATGTTTCTGAAAAAGCCGTTGATACAATTAATCAAGGTAAGGTTCATATTGTGGAGCCAGACTTAGATATGGTTGTTCAAGCAGCTGTGACCATGGGGAAACTTCGAGCTTCTCTTACACCTGAACCCGCTGACGCTTTTATGATAGCCGTACCTACCCCCTTTAAAGAAGGTAAAAAACCTGATTTAAGTTTTATTGAAAAAGCCGCTAATGCCATTGCTCCTGTGTTAGAAAAAGGCAATTTAATCGTTTTAGAGTCAACATCACCGGTGGGGGCAACAGAAAAGCTGACAGCTTGGTTACAGGCATTACGTCCAGATTTGCACTTTCCTGGGCATAGTAGTCAAGAGCCGGATATGTTTGTTGCACATTGTCCAGAACGAGTATTGCCAGGACGAGTATTAGAAGAACTGGTATCAAATGACCGCATTATCGGCGGGATGTCTGCTGAATGTAGTGATAAAGCCATTGAGCTTTACGATATTTTTGTGCGTGGTAATTGTTTAAAAACCACTGCTCGGACGGCGGAAATGGCAAAGCTCACTGAAAACAGCTTCCGCGATGTGAATATTGCATTTGCTAACGAGCTGTCGATGATATGCGATGAGTTGCATATTAATGTCTGGGACCTAATCGCTTTAGCTAACCGCCATCCTAGGGTGAATATTTTAACGCCAGGGCCAGGTGTCGGTGGACACTGTATAGCTGTTGACCCATGGTTTATAGTAGATTCAGCCCCGAAAACTGCCAGAATGATCCGCACCGCTAGGGAAGTGAATGACGGTAAACCGGGATTTGTCATTGATAAAATAAAAAAAGCTGCTGACGAATTTAAACGGCCGGTTATCGCATGTCTGGGATTAGCGTTTAAACCCGATATTGATGATCTGCGTGAAAGCCCTGCACTAGACATTACCCTTAAATTAGCGCAAATGGGCTTAGGTAAGGTGCTTGCTGTTGAGCCTAATATAAAAGCCTTACCCGAAAAATCAAAAAACTTAGACATAGAACTAGTGGGTCTTAACGAATCAATGGAACGAGCCAATATTGTTGTCGTTCTTGTAGATCATAAGCAGTTCAAGAGTATGGACATCTCAGATATAGCGAGTAAAGTGGTAGTAGATACTCGAGGAATATTTACTCGGACACCTTCGTGAATTGAGTTCATCAGTACTGTTTTAAATAAGTCAAAGGATTTAGAAGATGCTAAAAACGATACAACAAATATGGATAATTTTAATAGTTTTTACAGGGATAATTGCCTGTACACCAGCGACGATTGAAGAACGTGTTGAAAGTGCAGAGCGGTATATTAGTGAAGGTGATCGTAATGCTGCAATTATTGAATTGAAGAACGCAATTTCTACTGACTTTACAGCTGCCCAGCCGAGATTACTGCTAGGGAAACTCTATATTGAAATAGGTGATCTCCCATCTGCTCTTAAAGAATTAAATAAAGCATTAGAATTAGGTTCTAAAGAATCCGAAGTTCTGCCGCTATTATCCAAAGTCTATTATCATATGGAAGAATTTGAATCGGCAACTGATATATTTAATCGATATATCGTTTCATCAGATGAAACAGCTAGTAGTTTAGCACTTTTTGCTATAGTTGCTTCAAGAAGAGATAATATTACTGAGGATCAAGTCTCCATATCGGCGCCAAATGTTACGTTAACTCCCTCAGATAAGAAAATTGCAGAGGCTGCGATTTTAATTGAAAGTGTTGAATTTAATCGAGCTTTACAGATTCTGCAAAATGTCCAGACAAATGATAAGAAACCTCTGGTTTTATCATTAATTGGCCTAGCTGCTTTTTATAGTGAAAATTACCAATTAGCAATTGATGCACTTACTGAAGGTTATGAACTGCTTCCAATAATTAATTCATCATCCTATTTGCTTGCAAACTCTTATTTAAAATTAGAAGATTACGAACAGGCCAACATTCAAGTTGATAAAATTCTTAAGGTGTCTCCTGATAATGGAGCTGCTAATGTCTTAAAAGCCCAAGCGGTATATGGTTTAGAGAACTATGAAGAAGCCGTATTATTCGCGGAAAAAGCAATTCAAGGCGGTGCGACAACAGTTACATCACGCTCTATCGCTGGAATTAGCCATTACTTTATAGGACAGGAAGAGAGGGCATATACCCATCTAAATGCGTTATACACTTTAAATCGTTTGCCAAAACCATTGTTTAAACTGCTTGCTGAGTTACAGATTAAGCTGGGATATTCCGAACAAGCTAAAAACTTGTTAATGGGAATTCAAGGCAGTAGCGAGCAAGATTCTGAAACATTAACTATGGTTGGATTAGAATTGGCTAGGGCTGGAGACTTTGAATCCGCATCCAGCTTAATAAACAAAGCATCAAAAGCTAATCCAGAAAACACTGATATAAAACTTAAAAAAGCAATCATCGATTTTGCTGTATCTCCTGAAGAGAGCAGCGTTGGTTTTGAAGAAATTATATCTGCTGACCCTTCTATGGATATTGCTTGGGTCTATTTGGTAATGAGCCATCTAAAACAAAATGATATCGAAGGTGCTATTTCGGCAGCGCAAGAATGGCAGAAAACCGAAAAAGCGGAGGGCTTAACACTTGAAGGTGTTATCTATGAACAAACTGGAGATGTCGAGGCTGCTGAGCAATTTTATAAACAAGCCCTACAGATAGACGATAAACAAAATGGTGCTAGTTACTTTTTAGCGCGTCTATATGAACAATCGGGAAGAGATGCTGAAGCATTTAACTTGTCTAAGTCTGCTCTAAACAAGGTAGACAATAAAAACCGCTTATTAATCGTTTTCCTTCGTTCGTCAGTAAACACTAAAAAGCATACTGACAGTGTTCAATTTCTAAAGGAACTCTACGATAACTCAGATGATGACATAAATTTGTTTGTGGCTTATGCCATAGCATTGAGAATGGCTGGAGAAGTGCAACAATCTGCCGATTTGTTAAGTAGTAAAATAGACCTTTTAAATGGTCTGGGCTTTGTTACATTGGGTGATAGCTATATAGATTTACGTCAACCTAAAAATGCACTGTCTACGTTTGCTAAGTGGCGTGAACAATTACCTAATGAACCTGGTGGCTATCTGCGTGCTATTGGAATTATGATGGCAAATGGGGATATACTTAATGCTACTGCGTTAACAGAGACCGCTAAGACACGCTTTCCCAATCAAATTCGCTTTGACTATTTATATTTAGAGCAAATGATTTTTGCTAAGCGCTTTTCTGAGGCAAAAGATCAAATTGCTCAACTAAAAGCGAAAGGCGAAAATACGCTGACTTTACTTATTTCTGAAGGTGACTTAGCGTTCTACCGAGAAGATTTTGAGCAAGCCATCGAGCTACGAACTCCAGTTTTCGAAAGGCTTAAAAACTTCAATACAATGTATAAACTAGCTCAAGCTTTAGCCAAAATGAATAGAAATCAAGAAGCTTTGGCGCTGATCAATAACTCTGGTTTGGATATTGATTACACGGTATCGCAACGATTCAAGCTTGCATCATTATTTACTGAGATAAAGGCATTTGATAAAGCTGAGCAAGAATACCTTAAACTACTTGATTTTAATCCTGAAAATATTATTTGGTTAAATAACCTTGCCGTCAATCAGATGAAGTTAGCTAAACTTGATGATGCAAAAGAAATTGCCGAAAAAGCCAGAGATCTTATTGGCCAGAGTGACAAGTTTTTTGAACCATATATTTTAGCCACTTTAGGGCGTATTGACTTTTTGTTAGGTGACCATGACTCTTCTTTTGAAAATCTTAAAGTGGCACATGAAGCCCTAGAGAAAGTTAACGAAATTACCTTGGATTACATGGAGACACTTTTAGCTTTAAATTACTTTGACAAGTTTAATGAATTGTCTTCTAAACTTGTCAAATTGACACCAATGGAAAGAGAGCGGCTCGCAACACTAAAAAGTCGGATGGGTAACTAATTACATTTACTACTTTTTATATGGTATTTCAGAATAGAACAAATGTAATGAGAACGTTCTTGAAATTGAGAGTTATTGGCAATGAATTCGATTAGCACTGAACAAGCAATTAATATACTTCTGAAGGCAGCTGAGCTAGCTCCCTCAGCTGATAACTCTCAACCTTTAGTAAAAAAGGTACTAAATAATAGATTTACTATTTATGAGAAACAAAAAGAAACAGTAGGTTTTTCAGATCAACAAGGGTTCTTGTCAAGTTTTGCTTTGGGCTTAGCTACTCAAAGTATAGTGTTACAAGCTGAATATATGGGAGTAGCAATTACCGTAAAAGCGTCGTTGATGGAAAGTGCGGGGCGTCTGAATGTTGAGTTTGTATTACCTGGTCCCAAAATAGATGTGAGCAATACCGATATTTCTCCAGACATTTCTAGTCGGTATACCGAAAGAGCACTTGCTTTTAGTAAACCGACTGGAAATATAGATATTCAACAAATGCAGACTTATATAAATGAATTTGACTGTCAATTGAGCAAGTATGATAAAGCTGTTTCCCCTACCTTTAAGCAAATAGCTAAGCTAGCTGGTCGGGCAGAAGAAATGCGCTTTCAAGACAAAAACATTCATGCAGAAATGACCTCATCTATTGACTTTGACGATAAATATCAAGGCAAAAAACACTTACCTTTAAAAGTGTTGAAATTAGATTTTGCTGCTCTTTTGGGGCTTAAATTAATTCGTAGTTGGAAATTGCTGAGTTTTCTCAATAATTTTTGTTTTTATAAAATGTTAGGTTTTAAAGGTGCAACAGAGCCGCTGTCAAAAGCGCCGTTAATTTTCTGCTTATCCAGTCGCTCTTACAATAAACACGACTTGTTTAATGCTGGCCGTGCTTTGATGTCTGTGTGGACCAAGTTGACAGCTCAAGGGCTTGCTGTTCACCCATATGCAGCTGTCGGTACTATGATGTCAAATCACTTTACATTTCAAGATGCTAAGCTGGAAAAGAAACGCCAGGCTTTTTCTGTAAAGTGTAAAGAACTGATTGGTTCCGATACACCGTGTATTTTACTGCGTGTCGGTATCTTCAAAGGTGAAAAGGTTAAAACTGGACGAATGCCCATTGAAAATGCCTAATACAGATAACCTTTTGTGGTTTCTTAGCTTCGCCTAATTAACCTCTCTTAGCTAGCCAGTTTCTCTTATTCAATCTTAAATATACAATATAAGTTTGATTTCCCATTATTTACACTGGTGAACTACAACTTAAATAAACTTCCATCAAATATAAGCGTAAACGATATACACATTTAAATTTGTTGAAATGTAGGCACTCAAATACAGCTACAAGCGCTTATTTTAATTTGAATAGGTATTTAGCCTTGTGAGAATTCGCATTGTCTGAGCAGTTTAAATTGCATAGAAATTAGGTTTAACTCCATATATCTAAAGATGCTCTAGAAATTCTTAGAATGAAATTGATGATAAATGAATTTGTAGGTTTTTTATGAATAGAAAGCCTTCCTTTAAAATAGCTGTGTTCAAATTATCACTATGAGTAGTTGAATGGCGGGAATGCATTTATTGAGTAGGCTGGTCTATCGTGGTTAGATTTAATAACAAAAAGCCTCGCAATAGCGAGGCTTTAAAATTCTGTTTAATGCTTATCTCTAGAAAGGATAAGCATTGGAGTGGTTAATCTTATATTAACGAGATTTGCGACGTGCAGCACCGACTAACAATAGACCCATTCCTAGCAAAGCAATTGAACCTGGCTCTGGGATACGGTCAAGAGTAAAGTCAAAGTCACTTCTTGCGAAGAAAGGGTCAGAAAGACCAAGGCCACCCAAAATATTTCCTGAACCTACGATGTCAGTCATAAAGTCATCACCAGTTGCAAAAAATGCTGACAGTGGTGATGATTGCTCTCTAAATTCATAACCTGTATTGTTGTCTAAAATTGATAAAGAGTAGTTAGCAGAACCAACGGTTGTACCTGAACTAGTAGTAGAAACTAAATCTATATTCAAAGGTGCCCCTACACCTAGAGAATCAAGTGATCTCCAGTAATCATCATCATCACCGAAACCAGCTACTAACCAAGGATCACCATTTGTTGCTTCAGCTTCACATTGTGCTGTGCCACCTAGATGACAATCAACACCAAAGTCTACTGATGGGTCTGCAAACAATGCAGCCATTGCACCAGCGCCGTAAGTTGCTTCGAAGTCAGCATTTGGACCGAAAGTGATTGCAGTACCAGTGATATCAGTAATTGTAATTGCTGAAACACCTGTTACTTCTTTGGTAACACCAAGGTCATAGATAAATGAGTTATCAATGCTAGTCACTTTCTCAAAAGAGATGAACGCGTACAACGTATCACCAACTACTAAGTCACCAGATGTTTTGATTGCACCACTGCTATCTATAACATATTCTAAATTGTCGTCTTCGAGTGCTAAAGGACCAGCTGGAAGTGGGATTGTAAGCGCACTTGCTGCTGAAGAGACCATAGCCGAAGCCAACGCTAGGCTTTTTAAACTAAATACTTTCATTGTATTTCTCCGTGTTAAAATTAATTTTTGGCTCTATACATTTTTAGCAACATTTTGAATAGCTGCACTATAAAGCACTCATATATTACTAAGCATTTACTGTGCCTACTTTTTGGATATTTTTTAAATTACTGAATATTATAGAAAAAGTTGATTTTCTGTTTGCTTTATTAAGTGGAGGAAATTACACATTGTAAAAAAAACTGACATTTTTATCGTTTAAATCGAGCTCATTAATCAACAATAATGAATTGCGAATATATTCATCTGTTATTAATTTTATAAATAGTCGCTTTGTGTACTGTTTACCTAACCAAATGGTCAATAATTTTAATTAGAGTAACTTCTTTTTGGCGATATTAAAAATTAAACGTTGTAAAAGTCCTTTGTTGCCAAAAGGGAGCCACGTTTTGACCAAAGTATTTCTGTAAGCATCGAAATGTAATCCTTTGGGAGCGCAAAGAACTTTTCCTCGGCCCAACAGAATTTTTAATACATTTGTTTCTGCTACTCCCGAACACAGTTTAACGCCCATTGGCGTAGAAGGACCTTTTTTTGCGTTAAAGTCTGCGCGGGACTCATCGACTAAATATTTCATCTGTAACATTTTAGGAGTCAAGCCAATCATAAATTTAATTAACTGTTCATTTTCTGTATTGCATGATTCAAATTGAAAATACTCTTCGTATGACATTTTACCTGGCATGAAACATAAAAAAGCACTTCCCATACCTATTGGAGCTGCAGTAACGATTGGGATATTTTTGTCATGACATTTTTGGAAAACGAGTTTACGTGCAGACAATGCAAAAAAATCTAGACTATCTACATACACATCTACATCTTCAAGGAAACGGTCGACGTTTGTTTCATCTATTCCTTGCTCAAATGAATCTACAGTGCTCTGCGGATTGATGTCTAAACATACTTCTTTCATGACTTGGCATTTCGGTCTATCTAACGTACTTATATATGCGCCTGCTTGTCGATTGAAATTATGAACCTCAAATTCGTCAAAGTCGGAAATGGCAAATCGTTGAATTCCAAGTCTGGCTAATGTCACTAAATGATCACCTCCAACGCCGCCTAAACCAGCTATTGCAATCTTTTTAGTTTTTAAAATAAGCTGTTCTTCTTCAGTTACCCAGCCTATGTTTCTTGAAAATGCTTTGTCATAGTCAAACATTATCTAAATTCTCTGCTATTAATTTTTGAGTCAAATAGAAAAATTTTGGATTTTAAATTCAAAGGTCTCTTTCCGCAGATGTCAAATGTTGAATTTACATCTGTTCATCGATTCCTACTTTAATCTTGTTCAACAGCGCTTTAAAATCCGGTTTAAGATTACCTTCGACAGATTGTGGTTGGATATAAAATGGCGCGCGTTTTCCATGGTAGTCGATCACGGGGCCAATTTGTTCGAAAGGCAACCCAACAAATCGCATACTTCTGGCTAACCTAGGTTCCACCATTACGTAACAATGATGAATGTTTTTGTTCATTAGAATTGCTGTAGCTGATAGATATAATCCAACGGCGATAAAAGGAAAACAGCGAAGTTCTGTTTCTGAATAAATTTCTTTATTAATAACCCCTAGAGCTGCACCATCGAAATTATCCATTTTTCTTCGTCTGAACTCTAAAGGGACAGCTAAACGTGATATTTCACAAATATCATCTCGATCAAAATTATTCGGGAAAAGTTCTGGCCGCTGAATCGCATTTTGGCAATAAAGCTCAATGGGTAATTTCTGGGAGTCGTTTGCTGAGGTGATTAGTCTCACCGTGCCTGCATATTGCTGACTAGATTTATGTTGGATTAAACAATGATATGCATGATCATCGAAATTATCGGTTTCAATTTTTTGTTCGTTTTCAGGTTCAAAGTGCAGTTCTTCACAGTACACCTGATGGCGTATACCATAAGAATGCTTTTTATGCTCTTCGGACTCTGAAAATACCGGTTTTAAATAATCGGAAAAATGACCCGAAATACTGTCTGCAGAAATTTCTGTCATTACAACTTTCCTTTGTTATGTTTATTGACCATTATTAATAGGGAAACTCAAAAAATTAAAACTATGTAATACTAAAGTGTCGGGTTAAAGTCCTTATTTGTCAAACAAATACCGCAATTTCTATGTTATACATTAGTTTAAAGTTGGCCTGAATATCATTCAAAAGAGGATTTTAATTGAAAAACTATCAGTTATCACAAATTCACATTGAAACGGCTAGGAATTCGACAGACGATTTTAACTTGTTTCATGATAAAAATCGCTGGAATTGGATTGCTGATAATCCATTTAAAGGGCCTATCGCTCTGGGATTTCAATTAGGCTGCTTTATCGAAACACAATTTCAACACCGCCAAACTGAATTAAATACATCGGATGAAATTAAAAATTTTTCCTTCAGTGTATTTGAGTTCACGTTTGCTGGGGTCGTTAATCCTGGTGATAGTCTAACGCTGGATATCAAAGCAGGTAAAAAAACGCAAAGTGTGGACGGTGAACAGCAGTCTAATCGACTTTTATTAAAAGCAAATGGCAAAGCTGTTATTTTAGGGTTTAAACGAGAGTCTGAATTTTGCCCAATTCAGTTGCCGGATAATTTTCCTAAAAATATTGACTGGGGCATGCGTGCAGATCGCACTTTTGATCAAGCAAGTCAGTGTTTCTTAAAACGGAAATACATGATCGTAGGCAACGCCAAGAATTTTTTAACCAGCGCATTTGGCGAACAATCTGAATACATCGATGAATTTGCAGATAAGGTACGGTTTCCACAGATGTATCCCATGAGTCTATTGTCATCGGCTTTATTAGAACGTGCACAAGCAATAGGTCATGACTTAATTAAAGATCCTATGATTTACTCTTCTCATAAATTGAGTATTGATAAACGATTATTAGAATCTTTACGAAGTAATGATGTGTTAAACATTGTAGTGACACCAGAAATAGCGATGCCAGGCAATGGGCATAAAGTCAGTCACATCTGTGTTGGTTATTTAAAAGGAAATGTCCCCCTATTTATGGCGCAAATTGTGCTTTTGCCACTAAGTGCTATGTTAGATAAGTAACTTCAGGTTTTTTACGTTTTGAACTGAATAACGCTCAAGGGAAAATTAAACAATTATGTTTACTGTATCGGAGTGATCTTTTTGGGTAAGAATTCATGGGCAGTGTCATAGCCAATTTGGTAAAGCTCTTTTTTTTGTTCTACCGTTAACGAAAAATCGACTGAAGAGTAGGTTCCTGTTTCAACAATTATCGTGTTATGCCAATGCTCAGCGTGGACATACTCTCTCGATAGGGCCGTCATAAATGTTTTTATCAACATGAAAATATATTCAGGTAGGTGAAAAAATGCCTGCCTTTTTCGCACCTGATGTATTTGTTGACTCTTCAATCTGAAACAAACATTTTTAGCATCGCTGTCAGTCCAATTTCTAAAAAGTGCATCTTCGGCTAAAATTGCGCCATCAACAAGTAGATGATCACCGTAGGTTTTAAAACTAAAAATTAATGGAATCGACATTGAAAACCGGACCGCTTGTGAAACTTTCAAGTCTGGACTGGTTTCCTTATTGAAAATCACTGGTCCACCGCCGTTGACATCGGTGGCGACTATACTTAAATCAGTCGATAATTGAGAAAATGTTTTGCCATTTAACTGTTTATCCATCCAATTTTCAAATTGATTGCCAGAACTTAAGCCTCCTTCTTTTAATAAGCGAAATATAGAATAGCCTTTAAATTGTTTAAAATCTGTGTGCAGTGCGAGAGTCAATATTTTTTCTAATGGCATTCCGCTACAATAAAGGGCACAAACGATAGAGCCTCCAGATATTCCAACTACATGGCTAAATGTTAACTTCATTTCTAACAGAGCCTGTAGGATACCGATATGACAGGTTAAACGTGTCCCTCCACCTGAAAATATAGGAACGATTTGGTTTTTATTGGTATCGTATGGTTGAGGCATCATTACTTCGCTCAAAGCTGGTTTTCTTTCAAATATGGCTGACAATTTGGTTTTTTGCATTATTATTTTAAGCTAATTAATGGAATATGGATTTTATGTCTAGTTTGATTAAGCGTTTGTTTGTATTTGTTATTTTATTTTCAAATTGTCCAAGTTATGCCCACGACATTGTCGATATCGTAAAAGTGGCTAAACAATCAGTAGTCGGGATAGGCATATACGACCCAATTAAAGCCCCACAAACGAGTTTACACGGTACTGGTTTCGCGGTAGCTAATGGACAGTATATAGTGACGAACAATCATGTTATTGCTAAACCGTTGGACGCCAATGCAAAACAAAAACGTGTGGTTCTAGCTGGTGTCGGACGTTATCCCAAAATGTACGAGGCATATGTAGTCGAAGTTGATGAATTACATGATTTAGCGTTACTTCGAATTAGTAACAAATTAAAGCCTTTTCAACTAGCCGGAAGTAACTTGATAGCTGACGGCACTGAAGTGGCATTTACAGGATTTCCCATTGGGGCTGTTTTAGGGCTTTACCCGGCTACTCATCGCGGTATTATTGCCTCGTCAACGCCGGTTATAGTGCCTACTGAACATTCTAGTCAATTAGATGCTAAAACATTGAGACGCTTAAGAGATCCGTATTTAGTCTATCAAATGGATGCCACGGCTTACCCTGGCAATAGCGGCAGTGCAGTTTATGAGGTGGACACCGGTAAAGTCGTAGCTGTTATCAATAAAGTGTTCGTAAAAGAAACAAAAGAGACTATTTTATCCGCGCCTAGTGGCATTACTTACTCAATACCTGTAAAATACGTCAGACAACTTTTAAGATCAGCTAACGTAGAAGTCGATTAGCTTGTCGAAAAAATTTACACTACCACTATATTACATTAATTAAACATATATAAATCAATGGATTGTTGTCTTGGCGTGGTTTTTGCTTTAACGATATCATTAAAGTTAATTGCGTTCAGAAGTCGCATAAAAAGGGTTTAAATCAATGAATGAATTCGATAAGTCGTTTAAAAAGGATGTTTCTGCTGTGAACAAGCGCCGTAATTTTCTTAAGAAGTCGGCCACCGGAGCAGTGATTGTTAGCCTTCCAGCTAAATCAGTATGGGGAACTACCTGTAATGTGTCAGGTAATTTGTCAGGTAATTTGTCTACAAGTACCCATGAAAAAACATGTACTATTCCAGATTTGAATTATGGTTGCCGTCCTCAAAAATGGAAAGACTCAGACAGCAATTGTGATGACATGTTCGATAAGTTGAAGCAAATGAATCATGGTCGACACAGAAGGGACGACGATGATTGTAAAAAAGAAAGAGAAAAGTATAACGCTAGTATCGACGCAGTTAAAAGTTGCTCGCTAAATTTACCAAAAGAATTTTTCCGCTATAGCGATGATAGTTGTGGAAATCTATTGAGCGGCAACTGTGGCAGCAGCTATCAAAAGTTGGGCGCGGTATTTTTGAATGCGTGTTTTGGTTTTTATCCAGGTTATGAAGGTATCTCTCAAGCTGAAGACTTGTGCAAGGAAGTATTTGTTTACTTATACGTGAAAGATAAAACCGGCTCTTTGGTAACCGATAATGAATTGGGTATGACTGACAACCATAGGTTAAGTAACTGGGAACCTTCCTAAGAAATTAAATAGACGTGAGTTACTATAGTCTCACTCCGGGTTCGCGGGTTTATCTTTTTGAAGATGGAAGCGGCATAGGGATTTATTCTGGTTACGATAGTAATACCTTTTTCATTAATTCTAGACAGTTAGAAAATGTCAAGAAGGTTGAACTCAATTTAGAGTCAACCTTCGATGCAAGTTTATTTCAATCCATTCTTGGACTAGATCAGTCTGAAGCAGAGTTCGTTTTCCACGATTTAGTTGAGAAGAAAGTTCTTCGGGAAGTAGTGGAGTTCGATGCAGATTCTTGACACAGGTCTTTACCGTTTTTCGTTAAAATCAGATGTGAAACATGTTTCAACAGTTGCTAAGAGTTTGTACTCAGATTCCTGCGATTTAGACGGGCCTATCGACTTTTCAATCCGTCTCGTTTACGAGTCTTTATTGAGACGATTTATTAAACCGCAAATCAGTTTTTATTCAGATCAACATTCCCCCTTTAAACCTCTTCCAATATCTCAAGCTGCAGCTGTTCTTGAATGGGGAATGAACTGGTGTATAGCAGCCCATGAATTTGAACGTTTACTTATCCATTCAGCGGTTTTAGTTAAAGACGGTAAAGCCATTGTTTTTCCTGCGTTGCCAGGCTCAGGGAAAAGTACACTGACGGCTCATCTTGGATTATCTGGTTGGGATGTCTATTCAGATGAGATGGCAATAATTGATACCACGACATCTAAGGTTCACCCATGGTATCGACCTGTTTGTTTAAAAAACAACTCTATTGATCTTATCAAAAAGTGGCACCCAGAAGCATTTTTCACTCCCATCTGCAAAGATACTCAAAAAGGCGATGTAGCACACCTTAAAGTACTGGAAAGAACTCAATATAGTCAATTTAAACCAGCCGAGATTGTCGCGGTCGTGTTTCCCAAGTATTCCCCAGATTCAGAATTAACCATTTACCAATTAACACAATTGGAAGCTTTTAATACTTTGAGTAAGAATGCGTTTAACTATAATGTACTTGGTGGAACGGGGTTTGATACAGTTGCTAAGATAATTAAATCCTGCCGCCTTTTTGAAATTGAGTACAATGACTTAAATGAAGTCAATGAATTTCTCAAAGAAGATGTAATCGGGTGATAATGTGTTGTTGAATACAAAATTGCTTTATCAGATTTTATTAAACCCAAGTCGAGGGTTAAATCTAGCTTTGACGGATTGGCAAAATGTTATTTTTATCTTACGCGAAGGTAAGTTGTTAGCTAGTTTATATCATGCAGCAAAACGCGATGGTTGCTACGACGCTTATCCGCACTTTGTAAAACGTCATTTATATTCTGCTTACGTCTATGCAAACCGTCAGGCTCAACAAATCTTTTTCGAGGCAAACGAATTTCGCTTATTGCTTGAGCAAGTAGGTATTACTGCAGTGTTCTTGAAAGGAGCGGGATATACTCTACGAAATAGTTTGAATAGTTACGGCAGAGTCTGTTCTGATATTGACGTTTTGGTGAATAAGAATGACCTTACGGCTGCTGAAGCCCATGTTAAAAAAAATCGCTGGCAATCAGAAACCCTTAATGACTATGACGAAAAGTACTATCGAGATTGGGCTCATGAAATACCACCATTGATTCATATAAACCGAGCAACTGTGGTGGATATGCATCATAATTTATACCCACCGATTAGTGGCCGTGCAATTAATATCAAGAAATTTATTTCTTCACGCCAAAAAATGCAATCTGGTTGCTTTGTACTGGAACCAGCAACCACTGTTATGCATAGCATTATTCATATGTTTGCCAATGAAGATAGCAGCAGCTGGATGCGTGATCTTTATGATATTATTCTTCTGATTAAAGAAAATGAGAGTGTTGAGTTCTGGAAAGTTTTAATGGAATCTTCTCAACAAACTGATTTTGAGTTTGAATTTGTTTGTTGTATAAAGGCTTTGCAACATTATTCCAACCTGAATATACCAACAGATGTCGTCAGCTACATAAATGATTATAGACTGACCAAATTGCAACGCTGGCTTATTCAAAATGCTATATTGCCATCAATTGCCCCCGAACATAGTTTAGTTATGTCATCCAAAATTAAATGGGCTAAAACAATCGTTTATTTTCGTGGCCACTGGATCAAGATGCCATTTGCAGTACTTTGCAAACACTTTGCGTTTAAATCATTTTTTGCGATACGTGATCAGATTATGGGTAAACATCATTTTGACCCCAAATTACCCCAAAATCCGAACTGGTAATATCTATTTATAGATTTTAAACAGCTTTTGCTTTTAACCATTCTATTTATATGAAATATTAAACTTATTCACTTACTTTCAATAACATAACGCATAGTGTCAAATAAAAGTTGGTATAGCTAGCTAGGTAAATTAGATACTTAGGTATCTTAAATAGCACTACTAATTTGCCTGATTTACGTGCAAACTACGCGGTTAAAAATAATCATATTCTGTTCTTTAGAGAGAGGTTAGGGTTTGACGGAAAATATATATAAAAAGCGCATAGGCATCATTGGCTTAGGCTATGTTGGTTTGCCCCTAGCAGTGTCTTTTGGCAGAAAGTTTTCTACGCTGGGTTTCGACATCAATCAACAGCGAATTGAAGAACTCAATCGAGGTGAAGATCACACCTTGGAAGTTTCTCCTGAAGAGTTAAAAAGCGTGACATCTTTGACGTTTTCATCTGAACCTGAAGACCTCTCTCAATGTGATTTTATTATTGTTACCGTGCCTACGCCAATTGATAAAAATCGTCAACCTGATCTGACCCCTTTGAAAAAAGCCAGTGAGATGATTGGTAAAGTGGTCAAATCTGGCGCTACCATTATCTATGAGTCAACGGTATACCCTGGTGCGACTGAAGAAGTATGTATTCCGTTAATCGAAAAATATTCTGGTTTGAAGTTCAATCAAGATTTTTATGCAGGCTACAGCCCAGAGCGAATCAATCCAGGAGATAAAACCCATCGTCTGGAAAGCATTATTAAAGTCACCAGTGGTTCCACTCCTGAAATTGGTGATTTAGTCGATCAATTGTATCTCAGTATTATTGAAGCGGGCACACATAGGGCGTCTTCCATAAAAGTCGCCGAAGCGGCTAAAGTAATTGAAAACACCCAAAGAGATTTAAATATTGCGCTAATAAATGAGTTGGCAATGATATTCGAAAGGCTCGGTATTGACACTGAAGAGGTGTTATTAGCCGCTGGTAGTAAATGGAACTTCTTGCCGTTTCGCCCCGGATTAGTGGGCGGACACTGTATTGGTGTTGACCCCTATTATTTGACCCATAAAGCCGAAGAGATTGGTTATCATCCTGAAGTCATTTTGGCGGGACGTCGCATTAACGACCAAATGGGCGAATATGTGGTCAGTCGTTTAGTGAAAAAAATGCTAAATAAAAAAATCATGGTTAATGGCGCTAATGTGCTTCTTATGGGGATCACATTCAAAGAAAACTGCCCCGATATTCGCAATACTAAGGTGGTCGATATTGCCACTGAGCTGGATAACTATCATGTGAATGTCGATATTTATGATCCTTGGGCCGAATCTGAAGAGGTTCAAGCTGAATATGGATTGAAATTAGTCAGTGAACCGGAAGTGGGAAAATATGACGCTATCATTGCGGCCGTTGCCCACCAAGAGTTCAAACAAATGTCGAGCCAAGAACTCCGTGCGCTAGGCAAAGACAATTGTGTTGTGTTTGACTTGAAATATATTATTGATAAAGAAATCGTTGATTTAAGACTTTAGGACAAAGTAAATGAAAATTTTAGTAACTGGGGCTGCCGGTTTTATTGGATCTCATGTAAGTTTGTATTTGCTTGAACGTGGTGATGAAGTAGTGGGGTTAGACAACCTCAATGATTATTATGACGTGAACCTCAAGCTAGATAGATTAAAAAGAGTAGAGCAGCATAAGAATAGCTACAATTTCACTTTTGTTAAAATGTCAGTGGAAGACAAAGAGGCTATGGCTGATTTGTTTGATGAACATAAATTTGACAAAGTCGTACACCTAGCGGCACAAGCTGGTGTGCGTTATTCATTAGAAAATCCCCACGCTTATATTGATGCCAATATTGTTGGTTTTATGAATATATTAGAGGGTTGCAGACACAATAAAGTGAAACACTTAGTTTATGCTTCCTCTAGTTCAGTTTATGGGGCTAACGAGTCTATGCCTTTCTCCGTGCACGATAACGTTGACCATCCAGTATCGTTATACGCGGCAAGTAAAAAAGCCAACGAACTGATGGCTCATACTTATAGTCATTTATTCAACTTGCCTACTACTGGCTTGCGTTTCTTTACCGTTTACGGTCCTTGGGGACGTCCAGATATGGCGTTATTCTTATTTACTAAAGCGATTTTAGAAGATAAACCGATTAAAGTGTTTAATTACGGTAACCATAAACGCGATTTCACCTACATTGATGACATTGTGGAAGGTATCATTCGTACCCTTGATCATACGGCTGAATCTAACCCAGATTGGTCAGGTAAGAATCCAGACCCTGGCACAAGTAAAGCTCCTTGGCGGGTTTACAATATTGGAAACCAATCACCCGTTCAGTTAATGGAATATATCGAGACCTTAGAAGAAAACCTGGGTAAAACCGCAGAGAAAGAGCTTTTACCTCTGCAAATGGGCGATGTTCCTGATACCTACGCAGATGTTGAAGCTTTGGTTCGAGATGTTGATTACCGTCCACAAACGACAATTCAAACCGGGATTAAAAACTTTGTAGGTTGGTATAAAGATTACTTCAACGTGAATTAATCGTTTTTCAAGTTTGAAATAAAAAAACGCAAGGTACTCTATATAAGAGTCACCTTGCGTTTTTATTTGTACTCAGTAAATGGTTAAGAAGCGAGTTGTTCTTTCATCTTACGACGCATTTCATGCAGTAAAGGTTCGGTATAACCATTTGGCTGATCTACCCCTTCAAAAATAAGCGCCTTAGCCGCCTCAAAAGCAATAGATTTATCCAGATCTGGACACATATTGATGTATTCAGGGTCTCCGGCATTTTGCTGGTCTACCAGTTTTGCCATTCTATTTAATGATGCATTGACTTGTGACTCGTCAACTATTCCATGCAATAACCAATTGGCTATATGCTGACTGGAAATTCTAAGTGTCGCTCTGTCTTCCATCAGCCCTACATCATTGATATCTGGCACTTTTGAACAGCCAATTCCCTGGTTTACCCATCTAACCACGTAACCTAAAATGCCTTGAACATTATTGTCTAATTCTCGGGTCTTAGTTTCGTCATCTAGCACTGTTCCTGGCTCCATTAAAGGAACAGTAAGGATATCGTCCAACCCATCACTATGTTGCTCTTTAAGTGTCGATTGCACTGCAAATACATCAACTTGATGATAGTGCAAAGCGTGCAGAGTCGCAGCGGTAGGAGAGGGCACCCAAGCTGTGTTAGCACCGGCTTTAGGATGTTGTATTTTTGCTTTCATCATTTCGGCCATGTGGTCGGGGATTGGCCACATGCCTTTACCAATTTGTGCTTTTCCAGACAAGCCGGCCGCTAAGCCATGACCTACGTTATCTTTTTCATAAGCAGTTATCCATGGAAGCGTCTTCAATTGGCCTTTTAAACCAAATGGACCAAGCTGCATTGACGTATGGATTTCATCGCCGGTACGGTCTAAAAATCCAGTATTGATAAACACTACACGGGTTTTCGCTGCTTCTATACACGCACTTAGGTTAATTGAAGTACGTCTTTCTTCATCCATAATACCCATTTTTATAGTATTTGCTTCTAGTCCAAGTATTTTTTCAACTTGTGCAAATAAAGCATTTGAAAACGCAACTTCTTCTGGACCATGCATTTTAGGCTTCACTATATAGATACTGCCTTTTTCACTGTTCGAAAATGGGCTGTGACCTAATAAGTCATGTTTTCCAATTAATGAAGTTATCATGCAATCCATAATACCTTCAGGTATAGCTTCACCATTAAATAGAATTGCATCATTGGACATTAATAAACCAACATTTCGAATAAACATCAAACTGCGGCCTTTTAAGCTACTCGCTTGTCCATCAAGGTTGGTGAAAACCTTGTCTTCATTAAGCTTTCGTTCAATGGACTTTTGACCTTTTTGTACAGAGGTGCAAAGCGTGCCTTTCATTAAACCTAACCAATTGCGATAAACTTGTGTTTTATCTTCCGCATCTACTGCAGCGACAGAGTCTTCACAATCCATGATAGTAGTTAAAGCTGCTTCGAGTACGATGTCTTTTAATCCGCTTGGATCGGCAGCGCCAACTGGGTGCGAGCAGTCGAATTGCAACTCAATATGCAGCCCGTTGTGGATAAGAATAATTGATGTAGGGTCGCCAACTTCGCCAATGAAACCTATATATTGATCTGTATCACTCAGTTGGGTTTGCTCACCATTATCAAGTTTGCAAATTAAAGTTGATTGTTCAATTGAGTAGGCTGTTACATTCTGATGGCTTCCCTTTTCAAGCGGAGCGGCGACATCAAGCCAGTGACGTCCGTGCTCTATAACCTTTTGCCCTCTAACACTATTATAAGGACCACTCTTATGAGCACCATTTTCTTCACTAATCACATCTGTGCCATAAAGGGCGTCGTAAAGGCTACCCCATCTTGCATTTGCCGCATTGATCGCATAGCGCGCATTGTTGATTGGAACAACTAGTTGTGGACCTGCCATAGTTGCAATTTCAGGATCAACATTTTGCGTACTAATTTGAAACCCAGCAGGTTGAGGTAACAGGTAACCAATTTCTTGCAAGAACGCTTTGTAGTCAGATAGGTTATATTGCGGATTTTGTTGGCAGTACTTATCGATTTTTACTTGTAAGTCGTCGCGCTTTTTTAACAGCGCCTGATTCTTCGGCATGAACTCCGTCAACAGCTGCTCAAACCCATTCCAAAAAGTATCTAATTCTACTTCTGTTTGGCCAATTGCTTCGTCTTTAATGAAACAATCTAATTCTTCCGCTATTTTCAATTTTCCGCGAGATATATAATTTTGCATTGTAATACTCCAAAGCTGTCCAATAGATTGATTCTACCCACTTCTTAGGAATATGTTTAATTTATGGCTTTTATCCTTGCGATAGATTCTGTGAATGTTGAAGCTAGGAGTGCCAATTAACTAAGTTGATTGGCTACTTCACTAATAAGACGACGGAAC
The DNA here is from genome assembly GCF_030548145.1 of Aliiglaciecola sp. 2_MG-2023. Taxonomy (NCBI): domain Bacteria; kingdom Pseudomonadati; phylum Pseudomonadota; class Gammaproteobacteria; order Alteromonadales; family Alteromonadaceae; genus Aliiglaciecola; species Aliiglaciecola sp. 2_MG-2023. The sequence continues at coordinate 149,720 of NZ_JAUORY010000003.1, read as the reverse complement.
CAAATATGCCCAGCATCATGGTGGAGCAGCGCGCTCCAAGCCATTTTTAGGCCAATGGGGGGAATATCAAATGGCGGTTCTAAAATGACCACGTCAGGATCGTTGCGATACAAGTTTGCAGCTTTGCTAGGTAGTGTAGCAATTAGATTTTGAGCTTTAGCTAACTGTAAGGCAACATGATAATGTCGGGTAAACACTCTGATATCTCGCTTTTTACCTAATTTAGTTAACTCTGCATCTACCCAACCTAACTTTTGCACTTCGTTAGGATCAACACCAACACCTACCCCAAAGCCTGTTTTACTTACCCAAATGTGCTGCGCAGACAAATAACTGCTTAAATCAAAATGGGAAACAATCGGATTACTACTTTTTAATACGCAAGAAAAAGCATCATACCAAATGACTTTTTGATGGAAGGAGAGGGGGAGTTCATCAAAGCGGTTAATCGCCATGTCGACTTTGCCATGTTCAACATCATGGAAAGTCACATCACTTGGTGTAATAACGTCCAAGGTGATATTAGGTGCGATCTTTCCTAATTGTCTAATGACTTCAATTAACAAGGTTGACTCTGCATAATCACTGGCCATTATGCGGAATGTTCTTTGGCTACTGGCAGGTATAAATTCTGTTTCAGGCTGAATAGTTGTTTCCAACTTGGCTAAAACATCACGCACAACAGGTTGAAGTTCCAATGCCCGTTTAGTTGGCGTCATACCGTCACTGGTGCGCACTAACAAGGGATCATTAAACAAATCACGTAGACGCTTTAAACCATTGCTCATTGCTGGTTGGGTTATGCTGAGTTGATTTGCAGCTTTGGTTACGCTTCCTTCGCGAAGCAACACATCCAGATATACCAATAAATTTAGATCAACTTTAGCAATATTCAAATTAACTTCACTTCTAAACTGATTTATCAGTGATTATACCAGCTGTATAAGGGATACCACAAAAAAAAAGCAAGACATTACGTCTTGCTTTTTTAGCGTGTTAAAAGTTAGCTTTATAAAGCAACGTCGAATTGATTCATAGTGTTGTCTTCACCTGCAGCTTTAAGGGCTTGCTCACCACTGAAATATTCTTTGTGATCGTCACCCATGTTAGAACCTGCCATCGCTTGGTGCTTAACACAAGCTAAGCCTTGACGTAGTTCTTGGCGTTGAACACCTTTAACATAAGCAAGCATACCTTCGTCACCGAAGTAACCTTTGGCTAGATTATCAGTTGATAATGCAGCCGTGTGATAAGTAGGTAACGTGATTAGGTGATGGAAAATGCCAGCTTCACGAGCAGCATCTGCTTGGAAGGTGCGCACTTTTTCATCAGCTTCTATGGCTAATTGACTATCGTCGTATTTAACTTGCATAAGTTCTTCACGGTTATATTCGCTAACGTCTTTACCTGCTTCAACCCAAGCGTCGAATACTTGCTGACGGAAGTTTAAGGTCCAGTTAAATGAAGGTGAATTGTTATAAACTAATTTAGCATTTGGTACCGCTTTGCGAATTTCGTTAACCATTGCACCGATTTGACCAACATGAGGTTTCTCAGTTTCAATCCACAAAAGATCTGCACCGTTTTGCAATGAAGTTATGCAGTCAAGCACTACACGATCAACACCAGTATTGTCTTTGAATTTAAATAAACCGTTAGGTAAACGAACAGGTTTAACCAATTTACCATTTTGACGAAGGGCAAGATCGCCTTCTTGTAAGTCATCTACAGATTTAACTTCTGTGGTGTCTAAAAATGCATTGTACTGAGACGCTAAATCGCCTTCAGATGTAGATACAGGTATTTTTTGCGTCAAGCCTGCGCCTAGAGAGTCAGTTCTTGCTACGATTACACCGTCATCTACACCTAGCTCAAGAAAGGCGTAACGAACGGCATTAATTTTAGCTAAGAAATCTTCATGAGGAACAGTAACCTTGCCATCTTGGTGACCACACTGTTTAGCATCAGATACTTGGTTTTCGATTTGAATACAGCATGCGCCGGCTTCGATCATTTTCTTAGCTAACAAGTAGGTTGCTTCTTCATTACCAAAGCCTGCATCGATATCTGCAATAATTGGCACCACATGCGTTTCGTAATTGTCAATTTTTGACTGAATTTCGCTAGTATCTTTGCCTGCAGCTCTTGCTGAATCAAGCTCGTGAAATAGCTCACCTAATTCTTTTGCATCTGCTTGACGTAGGAAAGTATATAGCTCTTCTATAAGTGAAGACACAGTGGTTTTTTCATGCATAGATTGGTCAGGTAGAGGACCAAATTCTGAACGAAGTGCTGCAACCATCCACCCTGATAGGTACAAATATTTTTTATTTGTTGTGCCTTGGTGCTTTTTCACTGCCAACATTTTTTGTTGTCCAATAAAACCATGCCAGCAACCTAAAGATTGAGTATATTGACTAGAGTCTGCATCATACTCTTCCATATCTTTGCGCATAATAGCCGCTGTGTATTTCGCGATATCAAGTCCGGTTTGAAAACGGTTTTGAGCTTTCATTCTTGCAGCAAATTCAGGGTTAATCGCATTCCAACCAGAACCATTTTCTTGGCATAACTGACTTACAGCGTTTAGGTCATTTTGATATTGAGACATCATATTTTCCTTATTTCTATTACATGTGTAGGGAACTGAGGCCTAGTGCATAATTATTCTGAACACATCTAGACGACTGGTATCGATTCACCTGATTATTGTTTTGTGTCGATGCAATTATCCTAGCCTCACATGGATAATAAAAAAAACGTATAATAATGATTTTCGAAATAGATATTGTGAATGTTGGTTTGTATTTCCTTAGAATTCAAAGGGTAAAGTAAATTCACCTCATCGTTGATAAGCTCAAAAAAGTGACTTTTAAATTGCCGCTAGTGGTTTATTTACTCCCTTATGTACTGGTTTCGCGTTATTCTTTCGTTTATCACTTAGTAGTTTTAAGATTTTATGAGCAGAATTTTAGCGTCCGTTGATCAGCGCACTCAATTAGTTGGTGAAAACCGACTGGAATTGCTCATGTTCAAATTAGGTTCAAGGCACACATTTGCAATTAATGTATTTAAAGTAAAGGAAGTGATTACTGTCCCCATGATGCATCAAATGCCTGGTAGCCACGGGAATTTAAAAGGGGTGACTAATTATCGGGGAAAGTCTATTCCCATTATTGATCTACGCAAATCAATAAAGTTGCCAGATTCAACAGATATTGTTAACCAAAATGTAATCATTACTGAATACAACCGAACTGTGCAAGGTTTTCTGATTGGAGATGTAATTAATATTGTTAATACGTCGTGGGGTAATATTCAAGCCCCACCAACTACAGTTGGAAAAAATAATTATTTAACAGCAATTACGCAAATTGAAATAAATGGCAATAAAGAACTTGTCGAAATTATTGATGTTGAAAAAGTACTTGCTGAAATCATCGAATATGACACTTACATTTCTGAAGAAATATTAGATGAAGATGTGCTGAAACATTTAAACGGGCAAACAGTTTTAGTTGTTGATGACTCTTCTACCGCCCGTCTTCAAATTCGCGATACGTTAAAACAGCTGGGTATTAATATTATAGAGCGCAGTGATGGTTTGATGGCGTTGAACCTGCTGCGAGAGTGGGCAAACAGTGGTAAACAGGTAACAGACCAAATTCTAATGATGTTTACTGATGCTGAAATGCCCGAAATGGATGGCTATCGCTTGACCGCAGAAGTGAGACAAGACGAGCGAATGAGTGATTTATTTATTGCCCTAAATACCTCACTCAGTGGCAGCTTTAATGAGGCGATGGTTAAAAAAGTGGGATGTAACCGTTTTATTTCAAAGTTTCAGCCGGATTTACTCGTAGATGTGGTTCAACAACGGATGCGAGAAAAACTTCAAGAGTCCAAATAGATATTTATCTTCAATGGCTCTGCAATTTACTTTTTTGATTTTTTGTTATGATTTTTTACCCTTGTAGATCACATTGTTGTTAAGTTTAGTGAAAATACAAGAAATCGGTTTATCCAGATAAAATTTCACGTATCATTTCCCCTGAAATTATTTTTACTAACCTTTGGAGATAGAATGAAGCGGCTTTCGGTTTTTACATTATTGCTGTTTGTTTCTGTAGCGCAAGCTAGTCAAGAAAAACCTAAAAACATTATAATGGTAGTTGGCGACGGCATGGGGCCAGCGTATACCACAGCATATCGTTATTTTGCAGACAAAAAGTCTTCGCCAGTCATTGAACCAACGGTCTTTGACCGACATTTAGTTGGGATGGCCAGCACTTACCCGGCTAGAGTAAGTGGTTATGTAACCGACTCCGCTGCAGGTGCTACCGCTTTGTCTGCTGGAGTGAAATCATATAACGGCGCCATCGCTGTGGATGAGAACAAAAAATCGGTTAAAACGGTACTTGAACAAGCTCGTATGAATGGCTTAAAAACAGGTGTCGCTGTGACATCACAAATTAATCATGCAACCCCAGCCTCTTTTGCAGCGCACAATGAAAGTCGCCGCAACTACGATGCAATAGCAGACAGTTATTTTGACGACAAAGTGAATGGTCAATTTGCACTAGATGTAATGTTAGGTGGTGGTTGGAAATACTTTATTCGTGATGATCGTAATATAGTTGAGCAGTTTCAATCGGCGGGTTATCAATATATTGATGATTTAGCGCAACTAACTTCCCTTAAAGCTGGACCTGTTATTGGACTATTTGGCGATGAAGGCATGCCTTGGGCCTTGGATATGCCGGGAAAACAGCGTCTACCTGCATTGGTGAAAACAGCGGTTAAACAGTTAACTAACGATAAAGGTTACTTTTTATTAGTAGAAGGTAGTCAGGTTGATTGGGCTGGACACTCAAATGATATTGCATCTGCGATGGCAGAGATGCATGACTTGGCGTTAACTCTGGAATGGTTAGAACAATATGTTCAAGAGAATCCAGATACCTTAGTGGTGGTGACTGCCGATCATAGTACTGGTGGTTTTACAATTGCAGCTAATGGCAACTATCAATGGAATCCTGATCCGTTAAAAAATCTGACACAGTCTCTAAGCTCTTTGGCAAAATCAATGGCAAATAGTGAAACACCGTTAGACACCGCAGAAGCAGGGTTGGGTTTTGAACTGAATGAAACTGAAAAGTCACTTTTGCAAAAAGCGGATTTGAAAAACAGTAAAGCACTTTATGTTCAGCTTAAAAAATTGATGGATATTCGTTCAAACTCAGGTTGGACTAGCTCGGGTCATACTGCCGTGGATGTTCAAATTTTTGCTATGGGCGCAGGAAAAGAACACTTCCATGGTCATATGGATAATACTGATATTCCAAAAGTTATTTTTGAATTAATGCAATCTGAATAGTCATCAATTGGCAAAGTTAGCAGTCAAGTCTCTTTCCTGATTTGGCTGCTAATACCCTGTTAACTCCATAAACCCTAACCCCTTATGACTGCCCTCAATTGACACTGCTCCCTCATAATAGGGAAACATGCCACGATTATATTGGTCCTTTTTAAATGCTGAAACGCGAATATCAATTTGGTGTTGGGGTAAGGATATCGACCAATTGAGTGGTACTTTCACACCATCAATTTCTGAGTAGCCATTAATTGAAGCGGCAATATCTTGTTCAGTTAGGTGAGTTTTATCTCCATTTGAACTTATTAAACTGCCGAACCAGGAATTCCTCAATTGCCCATGACGAACCTGATACAACATAAGTTTACGACCATCTTGTAGATGCAATGAAAACCAGTCCCAGCCTTCGGTTGCCTGATCTGACAGGCCTGCACTCCATTCGTGATCGAACCAACCTTGCCCAGAAACTTCAATTTTTGCGGTGGGTAACTCGATCACTCCAGTAATATCAATAAATGGCTGACTATAATACATTGAGGCGTGCTGATGGTTACTAAGCTTAATACTGTAACCATTTTCACCGTGCAAAACGTACGGACCACTTGCTTTCATTGTGAGTCTTATATTAACGTCTTCATTGAGGTTAAAATTCAATGTGGCTGGAAATAAATCTGCTGATTCTGAACGCCATTGCCAGTCATCTAAATACGCCGTAAAAGCGTTAGAATTCGCTGCTAACGAAACATCTGCATTACCAACGCCTCCTCGGGCGAACACCTCTTCAAACCAATCATCGGTTTTGGAGCTTAATTTACCATGGCTCATATATAGTTGCCCATCGCTCCAGTTAGAATCGGTAACCCCCCCTGAAAAACGGAATAGCGTCCACTGCAGCGGATATTGATTTCCTTGCTGGTCAAACAGGTTAGCGGTTAAGTACCACCATTCAATGGCAAATTCTGGATGGCTTAAATGATCTTGCGGAAATTTAATTTTTAATTCTGTATGGGCTTTTGCGCTGGAAAAGTTTTCTTGGTTTAGTAAGCCTCCATACATGCCAGAAGAAGGTTTATCAGCTTCCGAGCAGGCAGTTAATACTAGGCTTGTTAATAGTATTACGTTCAGCAGTCTTATCCATTTAGCCATTTTATATCCTCAATAGGTGGCTTCAATATTGCCTTAGCTGCAGGTAAAACAACAACGAATAGCACGACAGCCAAACTGGAACAAACTAGCTGTACAATCGTTTTTAATTCAATAATCAAAGGATAAGACCAGTGAAAAGCTTGTACATTGATAAGGTGGATCAGTAGCCAGCTAAGTAAAATGCCAAATGGTATCGCCAGAGCACAAATGAACAAACACAACACAGTGTATTGAAACAGCGTGAGGATTAAAATTCGAAGGGCTGGGATGCCTAATGAGCGGATTAAAGCGCGCTGAGGTTTATTGTCAAAATCTATCACGCTAAGGGAAGATGCTAATGAAAAAGCAGCGACCAATAGGGTGATGATATTGAGGCTTTGGGTCACCACAAATGTGCTATCGAATGTTTGCATTGATGTTTTCAGCACTTCCTGTGTTTCCATGATTTGTGCTTCTGGAATTTGCATTGCTATTCGCTTTTTCAGTTCAGCCAACCAAGATTGATCAGGTGCTTGATTGAATAAGGCGATCACGTGTCGGCCGATTAATTGATCTTTTATTAAATCCTCAGAGATGAATGCCTGTGGTTTGGGATTACCATAATCATAGTAGATAGCAACAACTTGCATCGATAACTTAGAATTATCACGCCTAGATATCTCTATTTTTTGCCCTAATTTAAGTTGCTTTGAAAGGGCAAACTGTTGATTAATAAAAATGCCGTTACCATCGATAAAGGTGTTCCAAGGTGCAGATAAAGAACGTTCAAATAACAACGCTTTTTGGTGCTCAACATTACTTGGATAGGAGCGAATTTGAATTGGACTCCCTTGATAGCTTGCCGTTTCTTGCTGCCGAATAACGGGGTTAACAGTAGGGTAGTTTTGTTTAATTAAGGAGATAACTTGGTCTGTATTCTTAGTATAAATGTAGCCATCGGCATTGAGACGTTGGGTTATCCATGAATCCGTTGCAACTCGAAAACTGTTGACCATTAAATTCATACCAACATTTGCCGCTACAGCGATAAAAAAGGCACAAAAAGCAATGCTACTTTTGTTTGAAACGCGTTTTGCGTCCGCCAAACTCCAACGTAAAGTCGGCATTTTATGAGGAATTAGGCGAATAACCACGGAAAGTAACTTGGGTAATATAAACAAAACCATGAAACAGCCACTGATTATCAACAAAGCAATAATCACAAACGAACCAAATATGTCTGCGTCGCTAAAATAAACCAATATGCTGATTAAAATTGATATGAGTGAAAATGCTAACCATTTGTTCTCATTATTTGTTCGTGGAGTTGAAGCACTTATTGAGCCTATTTGATGATTAACCAAACGCAAGGGCAAGGCTGCGGCGAGGCTTAAACCAATAATGCTGGCTAGCAAAACTTGCAAATATAAAGTGAACCAAGAAAATGTCTGAAAACCTACTTTTACATCATACAAGCTCTCAAGAGTTTGGTTTACTGCAGGCGATAACCATTGCGATATTTCGATGCCTAAGATTACGCCTATAGCACTGCAAATCACGGCTAAACCCAACATTTCAATGATGCTAGCGATAAACACGGCTGATACTGGCACCCCCTGTTGTCTTAAAATCTTGAACATGGGTACGCGTTTAATCATTAATAAATTTAACGCATTTAACACTACAAACATGCACACCACGAACATGAGTAGTCCCATCGCGAACAGGTTAAGGTGAAAGCTGGCAGTCAGTTGGCTAGCGTCTTCTGCAGTCTTTAATTTGACTAATTTTAGATTTGTTGGCAGCTTAATTGACGGAGGCCGTTTGTCGTCATAATTTCCCACAACCAACAGATAAGAAATCGTCTTGTTATCGAATTGGTTAAATAAGGTTTCAATGTCGCTGACAATTTGATTATTTAACCCCGCAGTTTTTATCTGGCTAATAGGGCCTATTGATAGCTGAGAATTGAGTGTTAAATAATTATCTGAGGAGAGTACTTTTTTGGCAATTAATTGCTTAGCATAGTCGGGGTGAAGCATGAATTTTATATTTGGAGAAAACCGCCCAATGGAATCCTCGGACGAATTGGAATTCAAATGCCCGTTGTTTAAGCTCATTAGCGCATAATAATCGATTCCAATAAAAACTAGGGTGCTGTTATCTATCGCCTCAACTTCCATGCTCGATAGCGCAACTATATTTCGGTTTCCACTTTTCCGTAAATTGGCATAATCTGCCTTGGAAATTGACGCTCCTTGCTTGGCATAAATTGCGTAGTGTACGTCTGCAAACAACGGCAGGTTTGCATCGTTGTAACTGCGTTTGGCGGTCTCATTTATGACTAGAACAGAAGAGAAGCCAGCACATCCGATAATGATTGCTAACAATACAATAAAAATTCGATATCTTTGCAATCGATAGCTTTTTAGGATCACCCACAATACAGCATGAATTAATTTAATCATTAGCTTGAAGGGTTAGCTTTTTGTCGCTCAAGTGATAGTGGAGGTGGGCTTGCTTGGCTAGTTTATGGCTGTGAGTAACCATAACCAGCATAGCGTTGTGCAAAGAACACAGTGATAACAGTAAATTAGCTACTTTGTCGCTATTTTTGTCGTCAAGATTACCAGTGGGTTCATCGGCTAATATTAGTTGTGGTTTATGAGACAAAGCTCTGGCGATGGCTACTCGTTGCTGCTCACCTCCAGACAAATCCATGGGCATTTTATGGCGTTGCTTCGCAATGCCTAACTCCTCCAGCAGACTAAGCAGATATTTTTCATCTAAATTTTGGTTTAAACGAGCAGGAAAACACACATTTTCCCAAACCGATAAACATTCAATGAGGTTGAATTTTTGGAAAACAATGCCGATAGATTTTTGTCGATAGGCATCACTAGCCTTAGAGGAGAATAAACAGATATTTTGCTGGTTAACTATTATCGAGCCTGTATCTGGTTTGTCTAAACAAGCCAACAAATGCAGCAGTGTTGACTTACCAGAACCAGACTCGCCAGTAATTGCAATTTGTTGCTTAGGAGCAATAGTTAAATTTAGATTGTCTAAAACAGTCGTTAATTGCTTTCCGTCTTGGTAAGACTTAGATAGCGCTTCAATCTTAATCATTGCACCACCAAATTTTTAACGTTTAATCAATTAACCTTCTTCTTGAATGAAAGACAAGTAATCTTCACCGGTTAACTTTTTCATTTGTACAATTAAATAGGCCAAAGCGGAAAAAAGCATAATTAAACTTGGCACCATGATCACCGGATAACTTAGCGCAGTCATGCGCCCTAACTCTTCAGTATATGCGGTTGTGCCAGGCTCGCTGACTAAGATGATTTTCGCCAATATGTAATTGAGAAAGGATGAAACAAAAAACGAAGCGGCGACGATATAAGAACTGATGGTTATTTTTCGATTAAATAATGCGGTATTTTGTTTTTTCTCCAATGCCTCGTCTAATGCATTCCAATTGATCACATTTTCATTAAGGATAAGAATTTTAACTAACGACCGGTTGGTATATTGGGAAATTAAAACCGCAATACCTAAAATGCCCGGGATAGCCGCTTCTTTAATCGCAATGTATTCGGCGGGAAGTTTCAACAAGGTGATACCACCGGTAAGTATGACACTGATAATGCCAAGAATGGAAAAACCGTTTACTTTTCCAGATTTTTTTAAGTCCCATATACCGTATCCAATAGGAAATGCCAAAGCGCAAACCACACTTAATGCGGGTCCCAAATATTCTTCACCACTGAGATACGACAAAATCAATACTGGAATAACAATATTGAACGCAAGATTACCTAAAAACCCGTTATTTTGTGGCGGGTTCTTTTTCGTATTTTGAGTTGACTCGTTTGCTGCTGGCTTATTCATAAAATCTTTAAAATAAATTTAACTGTTGTCAGTATATCGAACTCGCAATCAATCCACTATGGTTTTCATAGGCATTAAACGTAAAGCGACCTTTTATTGTGATTAGCGTTTTTTTGCCCATAATTTAGCCGCGCATAACCCCGCGATAAATCCGAATAAGTGAGATTCCCATGACACAAAAGCATTTGAGGGAATTACACCAAATATTAGGCCTCCATAGAAAAAGCCTACTATTAGTGAAATTATAATGAGTTTTATGCGACCTGATATTAGCCCCCCTAAAACTAAAAATCCAAAATAACCGTAAATTATCCCACTAGCCCCAATGTGCATAGCAGGGCGAGCGAACAACCACACCAACACACCAATACTTAACATTAAATAGATGCTGACAGTTATATAGGTTTTTTTACCGTACTGCATGACGAGCAAACTAAATATGCCTAAAGTGATAATATTGGATGCAAAATGGCTCAAATTGCCATGTAAAAATGGACTAAAAATAATTCCCCGTAAGCCAATCAGTTCACGTGGGTATATCCCATAAATATTTAGACTGCGGCCAAATAGGATATTGATGCCTTCTATCACGGCAAAAAATAGCATCAAGTACAAAACAAATTTCAACTGGGATGCTAAAGCCGTTGTTTTTGAGCCCATTCGACTTATCCTAAAATAATATGTGGTAGATAACGGGACATATCTTGGGTAATAACCGAAGTATCTTCTCGAACAGAAATTCCAGCGGCTTTATCATTAACTAACCAGGAGCCAATCAATGTGAAGTTGTTGTCAAATTTAGGCAGTGGATGGAATGCTTGGTAAATAAATCCTTCCTCGCCATAAGGGCCGTCGGCATGAATAATCTGTTGTCCTTTTTCAATCACACTGACGTTTGCACCTTCACGAGAAAAAATGGGTTTTTTTACAATTCGCTGGTGATCACATAGATGTAATTCATCTTCGAAATAAGAAGGCAGCAAATTTGGGTGACCTTTAAACATCTTCCATAACATAGGCATTAGCGCTTTGTTCGACAGAATACTTTTCCATAAAGGTTCGATCCAATTAGTTTGGGAGCTTTCCACAAAGTCACCAAACTCCTCGCGCTGCATAAATTCCCAAGGATACAGTTTAAACAAGGTATCTATTTCATTATTCTTTAAATCTGTGAAACGGCCCGACTCACCCAATCCAATGTCTTCGATAAATACAAAAGGCGCTTTGAGTCCAGATTCTGCGGCACAGTCTTGCAAATATTGAACGGTGCCTCTGTCTTCTATTGTGTCCTGACAGCAGGCAAAGTGGATATGCTCGGTTTGATAATGTTTAGCAATTTCATTTAATCGCCAGATTAACTTTTCCTGCAAAGAATTAAATTGATCAGCATGGCGAGATATGCGATTACCATCCACCAAATCTTGTAACCACAACCACTGCCAGAATCCTGATTCATATAAGCTGGTAGGTGTGTCTGCATTATTTTCATAAAGCTTGGCAGGGCCACTGCCATCATATGCAAAATCCAGTCGTGAATATAAAGAGGGATCATGATTGCGCCAAGAATCTTTAAGCCCTTGCCAAAATGCTTCTGGGATTTTAAAAGCTGACAATAAAGCGTCACTATTCACCACTTTGTCTACAACTTGTAAGCACATTTGATGAATTTCGACTGTGGGGTCTTCCAAGTCTTTTTCTATTTGCTGCAAATTGAACTGATAATAAGCTGACTCATCCCAGTAGGGTTCGCCGTACATACTGTGGAACGAAAAGCCAAATTCCTTGGCTTTTTGTTGCCAGTTTTTGCGGGGCTCACTTGGTATTCTGAACATCAGGACTCTATTGCTGTGATTAATGAATGAAAGGGGAATTAACCGCCCCAACCACCTTTGGAGCTGCTCTTACTGCCCCAATTTGATTTAGCCCGCACAGAACTACCAAATCCACCTCGTTTTATTGTTCGCGTGACGGCCGGTTTAGGCTTAAATGCGTCGGGTCTGACTTTGTAGTTACGTTTACGCAAGTCGCCATAATCGTATCCACCGGCACCAATCCATCGATAACGATATGAAGAGTAAGGTGAATAGGAGGTAAACATAGGTTGATATTGATAACGATTAGGTGAGAGCAGGTTACTCAACATATAACCAGCCATAAACGGCATAAAAAAGGACCCCGAACTGCGTTCTATTCGTTGACATTGATTCGGGCCAAATTCGCCTTCGCAATCTTGTTCGGTGTTATATTTAGGGCCTGTGCGCTCAGCTTCCGCCAGCGCTTCTTGATAGGCTGTTTGACAAATTTGCGCTTGCTCAGGGTTATCATTTGCGCAATCTTGGGCATCTTTGTATATTGTTGCTTCTTGACGGTTATCCGTACAAGCGGCTAAAAAAACAGAGGCTACGCCAATCGCCAAAGGCTTGACTGAAAAATGCTTACGCATTCTGCTCAAATTAATATGTTCACTGCGTTTACGTGTCATGCTCGTGTCTCCTAATAGGTCATACAAGCCGCATTGAGTAAACCAACACCAATTGACATTGAGGCTAACATTACTCCAGCAGACACTTCTTGATTATCAATTCGTTCAGCAATTGCGGGCATAAAAGTGAAACGCAACAAAAGAAAAGCTAAAACTTGTGCCACTAGAGCGATGACACCCCAAATAGCGAAATCAAATTGCGATGCCGAGTTGGTAACAGCGCCAGAAAGGGCAATACTAAAGCCGACTATAGCGCCACCAAAACCGATAGCGGCAGCGGTGTTTTTTTCTTCCTTTACCAGTTTCCATTCATCGTGGGGGGTTACCCATGCGTACACAATTTTAAATAGAAATAGAAGCACTATTGAGACCACGAAATAAATTGTAAAGTTACCCAATCCGGCTATTGATTCCAATAAAATGTCCATCGATTTTTCCTTTTCTATATAAATTTAGATTTGCTAACCGTTTATTTTTATATCGGCAGGCAAGACATCGAACCCAGTGCTGATAACTAGGCAGCGATCATGGTTATTATCTACAATTTTTTCTTCTGCACAAACCAACAAAGTTTCGTAGCTTTCGTTGCCGATTTGCCGTTCGTATAACATCACAAATTGATCCGTTTGACTTGTATCACCATCAAGCTCGAAGGTTTTTTCAGTCATTGCCACGGGGGGAGACTCATCTCCTACGGCGTTCCATACTCGACTATAAGTGTTGTTTTCGATTTGGTAATGGGGCTGAGAAATCTGACGTTCAATCAAATCTCTCCATTGGTTATCAGTACCAACGGTTTGTGTTTCATAAAAGTACCATAACTTCACATCGGTAATGTGATTTTCTGTGTCACCACCGTCTAAAACAACCTGTAAAAAAGCGTCATCGTCAGTGTAATATCGTAATATCTTGCCACCGGTATCTATGTGAGCTTCGCCGACAGCCTGAATTAAATGCTGTCTAGCCGCACCTTCAATGACTAATTCAGGTTCGATAAGTTTGAGTTTTAAGTCGTCAAGTTCAAAAGAGCCACCTAAATATAAGCCCATAATTTCGGGCGCTTTTATGTCAGAATTATCACTCTTTTTAGTAAACCATTTTGAAAACATGATTTCTCCGTAGAATCTAAACTGCTGTTTTTATTCAGTAAACAATTGCCAATCAAGGGCTCTGATACGTTGTTCAGCAATATAAAATAATTTGTATTTTGGCAAGATTGCCACATTGAAGTCTGGGTTTAACGTAACTTTGGCGGGAATACTTGGCTCAACGAAACCAATAAAGGTAGCGTTGTATTTTTGTTTAAGGACGACAAATAATTTTTCAACAGACAGGTTCTGAACTGAGTCTGGCACTTCCATCGAAAACTGTGCCTGTCCTTCTTGTACTGTCAACAAGTCGTGTTGCAATAAGCTTGAGCCAGGATCGAATGCTGACTTAGCCAACATTTCAACCGCTACGCTGGGAGTACATTCAACATTAGGGCAGTGGGTTTGCAATAAGTCGACTAAGCTTTCATCTTTAAAGTAAGCCAATAAATGGGCGTTCTCATTTCGTTTACTACAATACAAAGACGTTGTCATAGTGACATCATCTTCTTCGTTATCCATGACAATGACCGCCGCCTTGTCTACACAGGCCCGATCCATTTCTTTATCATTATTGAATGAGATAACTTTAATAAATTCGATTTTGTCTGGCATCGGATTGTCTATGTCCGCTTTGACACATAAAACAATTTCTGGCTTATTTTCTGTTTCTGCACGTTCTTTTAGCAACAAGTTAAGTAGTTGAATCGTGCGATGACCGTTCCAGCCAATTACCAGAACATGGTTTTCAAGATCTAATGGTTTCAAACCTTTCACTCCTCTTTGCCATTGCATAGAAACCCAAGCTGCGACTCGGCCTAAGACTAAGGCGAAAATACTCAAACCTAAGGGGATAACATAAAAGGAAACAATATATTTACCAGCGCTCGTAACGGGCGACATGTCGCCGTAACCCACAGTCGAACCGGTCACAACTAACCAATATATGAAATCATTAACGTTGAGAAGGGCATCTTCACCAGACACATAAAGTAAAATCCATGTGCTTAGTGCATAAAACAAAAGCGCCAGTACAATAGTGTACCAGCGCATCTCCGAAAAAACTCGAGTGAGTACTTTGCGAACTTTAAGTACTAATAACATTTAGAAACTGACCAATTTATTGGCCTAAAATGCGTTTAAGTTCGTCATCGGCAGAGCTTTTCCCGCCCTGAATTCCAGCTTCCGCTAAGCGTTTTTCTAAGTCCGTAGTCGAATCACTTGAGGCAAGCTCTTCAGCCGCTTCTAGTTCAGCACTACGTAACTTCTGCTTATCTTGTATACGACTTAACGATTCAGTAGCGGTTTTCATTTTACTGTTTGCACCCATGTGTCTGGAGGAAACCGCAACTTGTGCTTTTTGAACTGACTCAGTAGCCTTAACCATGTCAACTTGTTGTTCTAAACGCTTCAGGTTGTCTTTGGCCTGATTAATGTTTGTGGCAAGTTGTTTTTCTGATTGCGTAAATTGATCAAGAAACTCTTGCTCTGTTTCCATCTCTGCAGTTAAATCCGCTACTTTTTGAGCACAATCTAACGCCAGTTGACGATCCGATTCTACCGCTTTGCGGGCATGCTCTTCATATTGTCCGATTGATACTTTCAGGCTATCAACCTTTTGTTTTGCCAATTTACATTTTGCTAGAATTTGCGTGCGAGCATGATCTGATTTACGCAATTCTTCTTTTGCATCACGAATTTCTTGTTCAAGAATTCGAATGGCCTGACTGTCTACAACGGATTGAGCAGCTTCAGTTGCGCCACCTTTAACAGCTGTAATTAACTTTCTCCAAACCGACATAATCTTCTCCAAAATACCTAAATGTTTAGTGCAAATGTTCTTGATAAGCGTCTAAAAATGCAGCCACATTGTGGAATAAGGCATCTAATTCAATTTGAATGCTCTCTGCTTTAGATTGTGAACTTAATGCACCAAATGCAGTGTAATAGTCTTGCTCAGCAACTTGGGATATTCCAATCGTTGTTAATGGAAACAACATATGTGTTTTTAATATTTCTTCGTTCAAAGCTGCTTTATCTTTGACTTCTGAACTTGAAAATAGAATGGATTCGATAATGATCTGCTCTCCACTGAGCGCCAACCATGCGTCTAAACCATCACCATTTCCGATCAATAAACAATTGTCTTCCCGGGTGACAACAATGTTGTCGTTTTTTGATAAAAGGGTCTCAAGTTGATCAAGGTCCCAAGTCATATGCCTACTCTCCTGTCAGTGTAATGACTATAGTATGTTACCTTTGTAAACGAAAAAACATGATCAGTTCAAAATGAATTGTAAGTTTTTTCGCAACGGGTCGGATTGTACTGATAAATGATTTTTAAAGTCAAACTTTATTTTACTTATTTGGCTAGTATAATTTATTTTTGTAAATTATAATTCACAAATTGGTTTATTTTGATTGGGTGGAACGTGACAGGAAAACAACATAACGCAAACTGGCGACAAGTAGTGCAACGTATCATTAAGGCTGAAATGTCTAAGCGCGGAGTCAAATACCAAGATCTCAGTGACAGATTAAATACTATTGGTATTACGCAAAGTGCTGATAATTTGCGCAATAAAGTGAACAAAGGAATTTTGGGTGCTGATTTACTTTTACAAATAATGTACGTTTTAAAAATGCGTAGAATTGAGCGAGAAGATATCATTGAGTTATTTGCAGATATGCAAATTTCATTGGATGAAGATGAATTTTGAAAAACACACAAAAAAAAGCCCAGCTAGGGCTGCTGAGCAAAAAACTATGTTTGGGAGAAACATCGAAATCTTTAAGGTGATTATAATTTATACTATGACGGCTATAACTCAAGGGAAGCAGGGTATAGAGAAAGCGTTGCAGGTATATTTTTTAATACGTAAAATAATTAATATTAACTTACAGTTGGGCTAACCAAACTTCATGAAACTCTCTGATTTCCATTTTGATTTACCTGAGCGGCTAATCGCTCGATACCCTACAGAACAAAGAACCGCCAGTAAATTACTGTGTTTAGATGGTAAGAATGGAGGTTTAAAACATACTCATTTTTCTACTTTCATCGATTTTATAGATGAAGGTGATTTACTTATTTTTAATAATACCCGAGTGATCCCCGCGCGTTTGTTAGGGAAAAAGTCAACCGGCGGAAAAGTAGAAGTGTTGGTTGAGCGAATTATCGATGAAAATACGGTTTTAGCCCATGTTAAATCTAGTAAGTCACCAAAACCGGGAGCGCTTCTAATATTAGAAGAACATATTCAAATGGAAATGGTGACTCGTCATGATCAATTATTCGAATTAAACGTTGTAAATGATGAACCTGTGCTCAGTTTACTGGAAAAGTTTGGGCATATGCCGCTTCCACCTTATATCGATCGACCCGATGAAGATTCAGATAAAGAACGTTATCAGACCGTTTACTCTGAAAAACCTGGTGCCGTTGCTGCGCCTACGGCAGGCCTGCACTTTGATGAAGCAACTATCGAGGCGCTAAAACAAAAAGGTGTAAATACTGCTTTTGTTACGCTGCACGTAGGGGCGGGTACCTTTCAACCAGTGCGCGTCGATAATATTCAAGATCATCATATGCATTCTGAATATGCAGAAGTCGCTCAAGATGTTGTCGATGCAATTAACGAAACTAAATCAAAAGGCAAACGTGTTATTGCCGTGGGAACTACATCTGTTCGTTCATTGGAGTCTGCCGCTGCTGCAACCATTAAAAAAGGTAAACCATTAACAGCCTTTTTTGAAGATACCGATATCTTTATTTATCCCGGTTATCAATTCGAAATAGTGGATGCCATGTTGACCAACTTCCATTTACCAGAGTCAACCTTAATTATGTTGATTAGTGCTTTTGCTGGTAGAGAAAACGTGATGAATGCTTATCAGCAAGCAATTACTAACGAATATCGGTTTTTTAGTTACGGTGATGCTATGTTTATCGAAAAATCTTAGCTGTTACTGTTGAAATGTGAGATATAAATCCTTCCTTTTCGCTTATTAATGTAACTTTCAAGCTGAAATCTCCCTTAGATGATTTCAGCTTGCTCATTATTCCTTTATAATCCCCGCTGTTTTTCAGCACTGGACTGTTTTCCGGTATGCAGAAATTTTAAAAGGTTAAAAATGAAATTTGAATTAGATACAACCGATGGTAAAGCTCGCCGCGGTAGATTAGTGTTTGACCGAGGCATTGTTGAAACGCCTGCATTTATGCCCGTGGGCACCTATGGCACGGTTAAAGGCATGACACCGGAAGAGCTAGAAGAAACCGGTGCACATATTTGTCTAGGTAATACCTTTCATTTGATGTTACGTCCTGGTACTGAAATCATGAAGCAACATGGTGATTTGCATGACTTTATGCATTGGGATAAGCCGATTCTGACTGACAGTGGCGGCTTTCAAGTATTTAGTTTGGGAGATTTACGTAAAATCACTGAAGAAGGTGTGACTTTTAGATCACCAATTAATGGCGAGAAAATTCTCCTGACTCCTGAAAAATCCATGGAAGTACAGCGGGATTTGGGTTCCGATATCGTTATGATTTTTGACGAATGTACCCCTTATCCAGCCACTGAGCCTGAAGCTCGACGTTCAATGGAATTGTCCTTACGCTGGGCTAAACGCAGCAAACAGGCCCATGAAGGTAACCCGTCGGCATTATTCGGTATTATTCAAGGCGGTATGTACGAAGGTCTGCGGGATCAATCTTTGAAAGGTCTTGAAGATATCGGTTTCGATGGTTATGCCATCGGCGGATTATCTGTTGGCGAGCCGAAAGAGGATATGATTCGTGTTTTGGATCATACCGCAGATAAAATACCTGCTGAAAAGCCACGTTATTTAATGGGTGTAGGGCGACCAGAAGACATTGTTGAAGCCGTACGACGTGGAATTGACATGTTCGATTGTGTTATGCCTACACGTAACGCGCGCAATGGTCATTTATTTGTTACCGATGGTGTCATTAAGATACGTAACGCGAAACATAAAACAGATACAGGGCCTTTAGATGAGAAATGTGACTGTTATACTTGTAAAAATTATTCACGGTCATATTTACATCACTTGGACAAATGTAATGAGATACTCGGTGCAAGATTAAACACCATTCATAACTTGCGTTACTATCAAAGAGTTATGCAAGGTTTACGTGATGCCATTGCTGAACAAAAACTTGATCAGTTTGTTGAACAATTTTATGCACAAAAAGACATGCCGGTACCGGCTTTATAACTAAAAATATATGAGGAATTTATGAGTTTTTTTATTTCTAATGCTTATGCACAAGACGCTGGCGCACAAGGCGGTGGCTTTGAAATGCTTATTTTATTGGGTGTTTTCGGATTAATCTTCTATTTCATGCTGTATCGTCCACAGGCGAAACGGGTTAAAGAACATAAAAACCTAGTTGCCTCTATTGGTAAAGGTGACGAAGTCCTTACTCAAGGCGGTATGGTTGGCAAAGTTTCAAAAGTTTCTGAAGAAAAGGACTTTATTGAGATTTCGTTAAATGACAGTACAAATATCGTGATTCAAAAAGGCGCAGTTACAGCTGTGCTACCTAAAGGTACAATGAAATCAATCTAACTAAATTGAAAACGGCAAACGGTAGTTTGCCTTTTTCGTTTAAGTAGGAAAGGAATAGCAAGTGTTAAATAAAACTCCCCTGTGGAAGTACATTTTAGTGTTGATGGTCGTTGCCGTTTGCGCGTTATACGCTTCCCCTAATCTTTATGGTGAAGATTATGCAGTGCAGATATCTGCTGGTCGTGATGCAGTTCTAGATTTGTCTTTGGTAGATAAAGTCAATCAAGACTTGGCCGATGCCGGTATCGAAAAAAAGTCGATTGTACTTGAAAATGAGCAAATATTGGTTCGTCTTTACGATGACAGTGCACAAAGATTAGCTAATGAAACCCTCGCCGAATCACTAGGCAAAGACTACACAGTAGCGATGAATTTAGCCCCTGATACTCCTGATTGGTTGGACAGCTTAGGCGGTACACCAATGAAATTAGGTCTGGATTTACGTGGTGGTGTTCACTTTTTG
Organism: Aliiglaciecola sp. 2_MG-2023; assembly: GCF_030548145.1. Taxonomy (NCBI): domain Bacteria; kingdom Pseudomonadati; phylum Pseudomonadota; class Gammaproteobacteria; order Alteromonadales; family Alteromonadaceae; genus Aliiglaciecola; species Aliiglaciecola sp. 2_MG-2023. The sequence continues at coordinate 129,693 of NZ_JAUORY010000003.1, read as the reverse complement.
ATGGAAGTGGATATGAACTCTGTAATCACCAAGTCATTGACAGACATGGAAGGGGATTTTAAAACCTCTTTACGTGAAGAGAAGATTCGTTATTCACGAGTGAGTATTGTCGATGAATCTGTTCATGTGCGTTTTCGTGATCAAGAAACATTAGAAAAAGCCGAATTTTTCCTCAGAAATCGCAATCGTGATATTACTGTTGTTGATCAAGGTGATTTGATTTTAGTGGCCAAAATGTCAGAGCAGAAACTGTCTGAGATTCGGGATTATGCAGTAAAACAAAATATCACCATAATGCGCAACAGGGTAAACCAACTTGGTGTTGCTGAACCGGTTATTCAGCGCCAAGGTGCAGATCGCATTGTTGTTCAATTACCCGGTATTCAAGATACGGCTCGGGCAAAAGAAATATTAAATGCCACAGCTACCCTAGAATTTAAAATGCTAGATCAAGAACATGACATTCGTGATGCTTTAAATGGTCGTATTCCTCCAGGTTCTGAAATTGTAGAAGACCAACAAGGTGTTCCACAATTACTACTTAAAAAAGTGATGTTAGAAGGTAGCCATATCATTGATGCGAATGCTGGTGTCGATGAATACGGTATGCCAAAAGTATCTATTTCTTTAGATTCTGCTGGTGGCAGTAAAATGTCTTTGGCGACTAAAGGTAATATTGGTAAGCCAATGGCAACCGTATTTATTGAATATCAAGCAACTGGCGAGAAAAATGAGAAAGGCAAACTAATATTTGTTCCTGAGAGAGAAGTCGTCAGTGTTGCTACTATTCGCGCTCAATTAGGCAGTCGCTTTGAAATTACCGGCCTAGACTCACCCAAAGAAGCTCGTGACTTGTCATTGCTTTTACGGGCGGGGGCTTTGATAGCACCTATCTCCATCGTCGAAGAACGCACAGTAGGTCCAAGTTTAGGACAAGAAAATATCAATCTAGGCATGCAAGCCATCCTTTGGGGCTTTAGTTTAGTACTGTCATTCATGCTGTTTTACTACCGCGCGTTTGGTTTGGTTGCAAATGTTGCACTAGCAGCGAACTTAGTGATGATTGTTGGTGTGATGTCAATGATACCTGGGGCAACTTTGACTCTACCAGGAATGGCTGGAATTGTATTAACAGTTGGTATGGCTGTAGATGCTAATGTCTTGATCTTTGAAAGGATACGGGAAGAAATGCGCGAGGGCAGAAGTCCTCAACAAGCCATTCATCATGGTTATGACAGCGCATTTTCAACTATCTTGGATGCGAATATAACCACCTTCATTGCTGCTATCATCTTATTCGCAGTAGGTACTGGTCCAATTAAAGGCTTCTCTATCACGTTAATGATAGGTATAGCTACTTCGATGTTTACAGCCATTATTCTAACCCGTGTGATAGTGAACGGTGTTTGGGGTGGTAGACGTCTTCAGAAATTGTCGATTTAGGAGCGGGACATGCGATTTTTTAAATTAAAAGAAAGTATTGATTTTATGTCAATGCGCATTCCCGCCATGATTATATCGGGAATACTCATTATTGGTTCATTAGTATCTTTAGGGGTTAATCAGCTTAATTGGGGATTAGATTTCACCGGCGGTACATTGATTGAAGTAGGCTACGATAAACCTGCAGAATTAAACCAAATTCGACAGCAACTCGAAGCTGCAGATTTTGGTGACGCCATTGTGCAAAACTTTGGTAGTAGTGAAGATGTGTTAATCCGTCTAGCTCCTCGTGAAGGTGTAAAAGCTGAAGAAGTGGGCGATCAGGTTCTTAGCACTTTACGTGCAGGCGGTGATAACGTTGACATGCGCCGGATTGAGTTTGTTGGGCCAAATGTGGGTGAAGAACTGACAGAGCAGGGCGGTCTTGCAATGTTAGTCGCGTTGATCTGTATTCTGATTTACGTGGCTATGCGATTTGAGTGGCGATTTGCATTGGGTTCAGTTATCGCTTTGGCCCACGATGTCATTTTAACCTTGGGTTTATTCTCGGTATTGCAGCTTGAATTTGACCTAACGGTTATGGCTGCGGTATTGGCGGTTATCGGTTATTCATTGAACGATACTATTGTTGTTTCGGATCGTATCCGTGAAAACTTCCGTAAAATTCGTAAAGGGGAGCCGATCGATATCATTAATACATCTTTGACGCAGACCCTTAACCGCACAATTATTACTTCATTAACCACTATTTTAGTATTAATGGCGTTATTTTATAAAGGTGGGGCATTGATACATGGTTTTGCAACGGCGTTATTGTTTGGTGTGATAATCGGTACTTATTCTTCAATTTATGTGGCAAGTCTGGTGGCATTAATGCTGGGAATAAGTCGCGAAGATTTAATGCCTACAGTAGTAGAAAAAGAAGGTGCGGATCTAGACCCTCTTCCTTAGTCTTTTACTGTTTCGAAAGCCGGGTTTATCCCGGCTTTTTTATGCCTCAAATTTAGCTGCCAGCGTCGCGATTATTTCCATACATGTAAAGGTAAGGTATTCAGTCTTTAAACGATAGATGAAGGGGGAACATCTACTCAGTTACATGGCTGAACGCGGCTGGGGGTATGTGAGGTTTAATAAACTCAAGGCATTAAAAAAGGAAGCTAAGCGCTTCCTTTTCACATAGATAAAAGACCAAACTATAACAATCTTTTAGTCAATACAGCGGCAACTATTTCAAATGTCTTACCAATGACTGAACAACACGAGGGTTACCCGCGACTATTTCGCCTTTATCAAGGGGATCGTTTCCGCCTTTATAATCGGTAACTAATCCACCAGATTCACGCACTAAGAGTTCACCCGCGGCAACATCCCAAGGTTTGATACCACGCTCCCAGTAACCATCGTAACGGCCGGCAGCAACATACGCTAAATCCAATGCGGCAGAACCACAACGGCGCACATCACCACACTGTTTAAAAATATTTGAAAAACGCTGAATGGCATCGTCTGAAGTTTCTTTCGCTTTAAAAGGGAAAGCCGTCGCTAGTACAGTATTGTTTAAGTCTTTTGCTTTTCCGGTACGAATTCTGAAACCATTTAATTGTGCTCCGGCCCCTTTACTTGCAGTAAAAAGTTCACCGCGAATTGGATCAAATACCACTGCCTGATCGATTCGGCCTTTGTGCATGAGTGCTATTGAAACGGCAAAGTGAGGAATGCCTTTGATAAAATTAGTGGTACCGTCGAGTGGGTCAATGATCCATTTAAATTCGTCACTGCCTTCAACTATGCCGCCTTCTTCACCTAGAAATGAGTGATCTGGGAAAGATTGCTGAATTTTTTCAATAATGACTTTTTCGGCTTCTTTGTCGATTTTGGTGACAAAGTCGTTCTCACCTTTTTTTTCTAACAACAAATCATTACGATTTTCAAAACCACGAGTTATCACATTTCCAGCAGCGCGAGCAGCGCGCACCGCAATATTCAGCATAGGATGCATAAGTTACCACCAATTTTTAAAAGAACGGACGAGCAGTCTTGAACAATTATCGCTTTCAAAACCGCACAAAATTTCGCCGCGCAGTCTACCAGTTTTACCTGCAGATGCAATCAAATTCTAGTATTAGTGTCGGCTAGGCCTTTAACAAATCTTCGATTTTGTCGGAATTTACCTTGTGATAAGCCGGCATCTGTTGGTTATCAAAAATCTGTTGCTGGCTAAAGTTATGTCGAATCATCACTTCGTCGGTGACATCGATCAAATCACCTACGCCAATAATATTCCAAAGTTGTTCTTCGAGTATTTTGGCACGATGTATTGCGTAAATACCTACGTAACTAATTTCTGCTTGCAATCGTTCAATATCAGGCCGTCCTGCTCTGGCTAAAAATACTTTAACCGCTATAAATTGGCCCGATTCGCGTGCTTGATTAATGAAGTTTTTGCGTTCTTTATCACCATGAAACTGATCTGAAAAACGGCTCTTAATTGCCTCATTGATGAATTCACGGCTTGGGTCGAAGGCAACAAATATTTCTCGCATTACAGGTTTGTTATTTGTTTTGATCTTTTTCAAGGTGTACTGAATAAAGTCGAGTTCAACGCCGTAAGTTGAATATAAAAAATGCATATTGTATTGGCCGCTTTCAGCATCAAAAGCCAATAGATTATTTAACCGACTATTCGGATTGCTAGTAACTATCGCATCAGGTAGAAAATCAATCCCTTCTTTACGGATAAAAAAGGCGGTATTGAGCACATTCTTAGCAAACAGATTGCGCAATGCTGAGCCCATCCCTGGAATTTCCTCTTCTTCACTATGGGCCTTTAATTTGCCTCGGTTATTGCGTATCAGCTCGTCAAAAAAGCGTTGTGCCGTCTTGTTAACCGAATCTACTACAGCTTGTAAATGCAGTACGTTTCGATCGTATGAAATGCCTTTCACTTTGTAAGGTAAGTTGGCAAGGTTAAATTTTTTGGTGACATTTTGTAGTAGCGGGAAACTGAGTTTCACGAGATCGTTTTCTTCGCCATGGAAAAAGTCATTCAACTCAACGCGCATTCCTCGTGTAGACACATCTTCACTGCTTCCTTCGATGGTCATGTCACCAAAATTTAATTGCACTTTTGTGCGCAGTTGATAGCGAGTTTCTTTGCGTTGGTTATGGTATTTAAATCGAAACATTTGCACCGCTGGTGGCAGTTTGTTTCGAGGATGCCCAAATACTTTAAGCTGTGATATTTCGCCACGGCGAATGGGGATTTTTTCGTAATTTTGGGTGCCCACTTCATCGGTTATATCTGTTAATAGGGCGATATGTCTGACATTTTTAAGGCGCGACATTAATCTTGGTGCCGGTGGATGATTTTGACGCTTCACAGCACTGCTGACAGTGTCGGGCAAAGACAGTGGCATGTGTACCTGATTTAAATCTAGGTTTGTAATTTGTAATTTGAAAACCCGCCAACTGGCTTTTCTGCCGCCATAACCAAGGAAAACCTTCATTAAATCAGGACGCTCAAACAATTCTTCTTGGGTGGCTGAATAAAAGTAAACTTTGTCATCTTTAACGTGATTAAAAGAATACACAATGGTTTCCTGAAAGTGCTCAGGCAAGGTTAACAGCCGTGCAATACGTTGATGTCCTAAAACGTAACCTAAACGCAGCTCAAATAACTCATCGCTCCAGTAATATAATGGGTCTTTATTACTATCATTAATTAATGCGTATTTGGGAACATAGATATTGTTTATTTTTTCGATATAAATCGGCACAGAGGTGACATTGGGAATGAAATACTGCTCGTAGGTTTTTAAATGTATCGCCGTGAGCGTGTTGTCCATATTAACTTTATAGCGACGTTTATTGCCATGGATAAACTTTTCAAAAAAATCTTTAAAGGAATGGGGAGCATGCTCATCATTCTTCTGTAATGAAATACGTTGTTCGCGCTGACTGTTTTCTACATCGACTATGTTGTAACCAACCCCAACCTTGCGATCAATAGTGTATTCGCCTTCCAAGCCTCTGAATTGGACTGTTATACGTTCGCCAACTTTGAACAGATGTTCGTTGGCTACTTTCACTTTTAAACCACTCACTGAAACGTCAATGGTAGTCGCTTGGATGCTCTTATTCAGCTCGGTAAACAACTCAATATTCACCGCAAAATTCATCCGCTCTTCACTGCGTTTTGCATATTCACCAAAGCGCAGAACTTCAGCATGGTGGGGTTTTCGTTCTTCTACTACGACCCCTTCTTTCTCAGCTTCTTCTCTTTGCTTTTGATAAATAACTCGATAACTGTTTTCGGTATTTTTGACCGCCTCATAAACGCCCATGGTATATTCACCAAAAAGCCGTACCTGCTTTTCGAACACATCAATGGCAGTATCATCTAGAAAGTGGGTTTTATCTTGATAGGTAAATTCTCGACAGTCACCGGCCACTTGTCCTCTGAGATCGATAAGCCGCAGGCAGGGGCGGGATAGGCGCTTTAATTCCATTTTAATTAAAAAACGTTTTTGTTTGGGGATGCCTGAAGCCACCTGCGATAGAACCTGATTAAATTCAGGTTCATTTATCATTGGTTTTAACTGTTCTATAATGTCGTGGTACTTTTCTAAATCTTGACTCATGCCAATCAAATGTTCGCTATGGTTAAGGCGTCGTTATGATATTCTTTTATCGGCAACGAATAAATAACCTTTGATCCCAACTTACCGGTTTAGTTGATTTACTCAACTAGCCCTAATTTAATGTAGTTCAACAACTTATGGCTAAACGTAAAATTGCTTTTGTATGTACCGATTGTGGAGCAGAGTTCCCTCGCTGGCAAGGACAATGTAACGATTGTCAGGCATGGAACACTATTTCTGAAGTGGTTCTCAGTTCTGACAAACATTCACCAGAACGAAATTTAAAAGGTTATGCAGGGCAAACTCATGCCAAGGTCGAAACCTTAGATAAAATAGACTTACAAGCGCTGCCGCGCTTTAGTGCTGGTTTTAAAGAGCTAGACCGAGTACTCGGAGGCGGTGTTGTGCCTGGTGCAGCAATGCTTATTGGTGGTTCTCCTGGAGCGGGTAAAAGTACCTTATTATTGCAAGTAATGTGTCACTTGGCTCAAGGACGGAATACGCTTTATGTGACCGGCGAAGAATCGTTGCAACAAGTTGCGATGCGCGCTCAACGTTTAGGATTACCTACTGCGAAATTAAAAGTGCTAGCCGAAACCAATGTCGAAACGATTTGTGAATTAGCATTAGTACATAAACCAGACATCATGGTGATTGACTCTATACAGGTTATGCATGTGAGTGATATTCAATCTGCACCGGGCAGTGTTTCTCAGGTGCGCGAAAGTGCAGCTTTTCTCACACGTTTTGCTAAACAACATCACATTGCCATGTTTTTAGTGGGGCATGTAACCAAAGAAGGCAATTTGGCAGGCCCTAAGGTATTGGAACACTGTATTGACTGTTCAATGATGCTCGAAGGCGAAAGTGATAGCCGATACCGAACATTACGAGGTAATAAAAATCGTTTTGGCGCAGTGAATGAGTTGGGTGTGTTCGCGATGACCGATAAGGGATTGAAAGAAGTAAGCAATCCATCCGCCATCTTCTTGAGTCGCGAAGAGCAACAATCACCAGGCAGCATCGTAATGGTGGTTTGGGAAGGAACCCGTCCTTTGTTGGTGGAGATTCAGGCGTTGGTCGATTATTCTCAAATGGCAAATCCTAAACGTATCGCGGTGGGCACTGAAGCTAATCGTTTGGCTATGTTACTTGCGGTTTTACATCGACACGGCAACGTGCAAATGAATGATCAAGATGTGTTTGTCAATGTCGTCGGAGGGGTGCGTATAGCCGAAACCAGTGTCGATTTAGCCCTGTTGTTGGCAATGATATCCAGTTTTAGGAATCATACTCTATCGCGAGAGCTTATTGCGTTTGGTGAGGTGGGGTTAGCGGGCGAAATACGTCCGGTACCAAATGGAACTGAACGTATTCAAGAGGCTGCCAAACATGGCTTTAAGCGAGCAATCGTACCTAAAGGAAACAAACCTAAACAGGTGATTCCGGGCATTGAAGTCGTAGCGGTTTCGCGATTATCTGAAGCATTAGAGGCGTTATAGTGGAGTCTATGCAGGTCTACTCAATAATGAATTGATCACGGCCTGCATCTTTCGCTGCATATAATTTTTGATCTGCTTTTTGGATAAGTTCATTCGGGGTTAGATCCTGAGGAGAAATACAGATACCGCCTGCACTGATTGTTATCCGACTAAAACTCGATAGCTTATGTGGTAAATTCAAGTTTCGAACAGCGTTAAGCATGCTATCGGCAATATATTGTACGCCGCTCAAATCAGTATGAGGCAGCACTATCGCAAATTCCTCGCCTCCGTATCTGGCTAGACAGTCTGTGGGACGTTTTAAAACTTTACCCAATGCATCTGCTACTGCCCGTAAACAATAATCTCCCTTGATATGACCGTAAGTGTCGTTATAAAGCTTAAAATTATCGATATCGATTAGGATTAATCCAATATGATGTTTCATTCGCGTGCACAACTTCATCTGATTGCCCAAAAAGCCATCAAAATAATGTCGATTTTGCACCTCTGTTAATCCATCGACAGTAGCCAATCGCGTAAGTTTATCCGCCATTAATTTAGCGGCTAAATGTGAATTGACTCTATGCCGCAGTGTGGTCACAGAAAAAGGTTTGGTTATAAAGTCGGTGCATCCCGCTTCCCAGCATTCATCTTCTGCTTCTGGCGAGTTGTGGGAGCTAACAAAAATGATCGGAATCTCTTGTGTACTTTCGTTTTCTTTTAGCTTTCTACACGCAGTCAAACCGTCCATAACGGGCATGTTGATATCCATCAATATGATGTCAGGTAGTCTATGGCTGCAAAAGTCTAAAGCTTCTTGCCCAGAGGCTGCATGATGGGTTATAAAATTATCTGAAAGCGCTTTAGCTGCAATTAATGCACTAATTGGTTCATCTTCCACTATCAGAATCAAAACTTTGTCTTTTTCAAATAATTTGTCAACTACTTTGAAGATAACTCAAACTCCTGTCTTAAGCTTTTCAACAAAACACTTATATAAAGTTCGTTTTTGAGCTGGGTATGTTAAGTACACAAGAGTGTACATAAAATTTATACTAATGTTTATTATACTTAGGATTAAGAAACCAAAGAAGTTATGTCTCTTTGCAGCAGTGAAGCATCACCTAAATTTAGTTCAACTAACCTGCGTAAATCTGAAATGCTGTCAATGTCCATACATTTAATATGAAAGCCTAAACAATGATTTGCACAATGCACGATTTCACCAAACATTTTAATTACTTGGTTAGTTCCTTCGATCTCTATATTGAGTTCAAATTCTTGCTCTAGGTCAGCCTCAAATTCATCGGGATATCCAATAAGTGCGCCATTTAAAGAAATATCAATAATGCTAGTTTGCCAATGACGATTTTGTTGGAACAAAATGGCTGGCGCTGAAAAATCAACGCGGTTAAATTGACGTTTTTCCATAGTAAGTCCCAAAGTTGCCATCAATGGCCATAGTTAAGCATAAAAAGCGTGTGAATGCGCCCAAGATTTTACCCGGACACATCTTTCACACACTGATATTCGCGCGTCTCACTGGCTATTTACTGATTTTTTTGTATTTAAGTCTGTGGGGTTCTACCACATCTTCTCCAAGGGTTTCTTTTAACCAAGCTTCGTAATCGGTGTAATTACCTTCATAGAAGTTGATTTTTCCCTCATCACGGTAATCCATAATGTGAGTGGCCACTCTGTCTAGAAACCAACGGTCATGGGAAATAACCATAGCACAACCAGGGAATTCCAAAATTGCATTTTCCAAGGCTCTCAAGGTTTCAACATCTAGGTCGTTGGTTGGTTCATCTAACAGAAGTACGTTGCCACCTGCTTTAAGCAATTTCGCTAAATGAACTCGATTACGTTCACCACCAGAGAGATCTTTAATAAATTTCTGTTGGTCAGTACCTTTAAAGTTAAAACGACTACAATATGCTCGACTGTTTAGTTCGAAATTACCAATTCGGATAATATCCGAGTCATCGGATATCTCTTTGTAAACGGTGTTTTTCTCGTTCATATGATCGCGAAACTGTTCGACACTTGCCAGTTGCACTGTATCGCCTAAAACGATTTCTCCCGAATCCGGTTGCTCTTGTCCGGTGAGCATACGAAACAGGGTTGATTTACCTGCACCGTTAGGGCCAATAATGCCGACAATCGCGCCTTTTGGCATGCTAAAAGATAAATTATCGATTAACAGTCGATCTCCATAAGACTTAGATAACCCCGTAACTTCAATAACTTTGTCGCCTAGCCGCTCACCGGGCGGAATAAACAACTCATTGGTTTCATTACGCTTCTGGTAATCACCAGTGGTCAATTCGTCAAACCTAGCCATTCTTGCTTTGCTTTTGGCTTGACGGCCTTTGGGGTTTGAACGAACCCACTCTAATTCTTGTTTAATGGATTTTTGACGGGCGCTTTCTGTGCGCTCTTCTTGGGCAAGACGCTGGTCTTTTTGTTCAAGCCAAGAGGAGTAATTACCTTCCCACGGAATACCTTCGCCGCGGTCAAGTTCTAATATCCAACCTGCGACATTATCAAGGAAGTAGCGGTCATGGGTAATCGCCACTACTGTGCCTTCATAGTCGTGTAGGAAACGCTCAAGCCAAGCGACTGATTCAGCATCCAAGTGGTTAGTAGGCTCATCAAGAAGCAGCATGTCAGGCTTTTCTAATAACAACCGACACAGAGCCACTCGTCGTCTTTCACCACCAGACAATTTACTTACATCTGCATCCCAAGGTGGCAGACGAAGTGCATCTGCAGCTCGTTCTAAAGAATTCTCCAGATTATGGCCGTCTTTGGCTTGAATTATTGCTTCTAATTGGCCTTGTTCTTTTGCCAAGGCATCGAAGTCTGCGTTTTCTTCTGCATATTCAGCGTAGACTTCATCTAAGCGTTTAATAGCGTGGGCAACGTCTGCAACGGCTTCTTCAATATTACCGCGCACATCTTTACTTTCATCTAATTGGGGTTCTTGGGGGAGGTAGCCAATTTTTAGCTCTGGAGAAGGCCTAGCTTCCCCTTCTATATCTTTGTCAATTCCAGCCATAATGCGCAGTAATGTTGATTTACCTGCGCCGTTTAAACCTAAAACGCCAATTTTAGCGCCCGGGAAAAAACTCAATGAAATGTTTTTAAGTATGTGTCTATTGGGTGGGACAATCTTGCCCACTCTGTGCATGCTATATACGTATTGTGCCATAGTACCGATTTAATAAAGGGTAAAACATTAGTGTAATCCAGACCGAGCCACAGTCCAATGCTGATGTGATATTTTTTGCCACAGATTACGGTATTTGCTGATAAGTACTAGTTAGTTGAATCGTTTTCGTGTTTAAAACTATCGCTTTGCCCCTTGTATTTTTATTTACCTTCTGCAGAATAAATTTAACGGAAATGAAATTAGGAATAGTTATGTTGAATTGGGGTCTTATTGGACCAGGGGTCATAGCCCATCAATTTGCTACGGCACTAGCAAGTTCGGTTCAAGGAATATTATATGCTGTGGCAAGTCGAAATATTGAGCGTGCCAAAGCGTTTGCAGAGCAATATCGCGCGCCTGTGACATTTGAAGATTATCACGCTTTAATTGCCGATCCAAACGTTGATGTGGTCTACATTGCCACTCCACATTCCCATCATTTTCCGTTAGCCAAAGCGTGCCTAATGGCTGGGAAACACGTGTTGATGGAGAAACCGCTTACGGTAAATGCCCAGCAAACTAAGCAATTGATAAGTCTTTCTCAACAACATCAATGTGTATTTCAAGAGGCTATGTGGAGCCGCTTCATGCCGTGCTTTGAACAGGTTAAAGAGTGGATAGAACAACAACAAATTGGTGAGGTTGAATATATTACTTCGCAAATTGGTTTTGCTTTTTCAGACCTAGAAAATCACCGTATATCCGATCCTGCGTTGGCTGGCGGAGCCTTATTGGACCTGGGAATTTACAGTGTTAGTTTGAGTCAGTATTTGTTAGCCGAAAATCCATCTGAGATACAGGCAACAGCCAAAATAAACAAAGATGGAATTGATCACAATACAGCGGTGAATTTAACTTATCCGTCCGGCGTCATTAGTCAATTTACCTGTACCATGGCTGCCCAATGCTCCAATGTTATGAGCATTCATGGAAAAGATGGTTACATTTCTTTGCCGGCATATTTTTGGAACGGACGGCAAGCGCAATTATTCAAAAATGAAAAATTGCAACAAACCTTGGATTTCCCTCATCCAGTTAATGGCTTTGAATATCAAATCGAATCAACCATGGAGTCAATATTACTGGGGCGTTCTTGCGATTCTAGAATGAACCATGCAGACAGTCTCAGTGTGATGCTCACCTTAGATGCGATTCGCCAACAAATAAATCTAAGGTTTCCAGAATTTATCGAGTCTGTTGATTAAATATTCAGCCGTATTTGGGCAACAGTTTAGATTCTCGTAAATAATCACAATAGCCCTCTCTAACAGGTATAAATTATACTTAAGGGTTTGGATCATTTTTCAGTAAAAGTATGTACAAAACGATCAAAATGACTAGAATAAGCGCTCATTTTTTATCCCTGCGAAGGTGAAATTATGCGTTATCACCTGAACGTTGTGCCGAGTTGTTGAGGAGACACCATGCTGAAACGTAACATGAATATTGCTGACTTTGACCCCGAGTTATACGATGCGATCGTAAAAGAAACTCAACGCCAAGAGCATCACATCGAGCTTATTGCCTCGGAAAATTATTGTAGTCCGCGAGTTTTGGAAGCCCAAGGTTCTCAACTTACCAACAAATACGCAGAAGGATACCCTCACAAGCGTTACTACGGTGGATGTGAGTATGTTGATATCGCAGAAGATTTAGCGATTGAGCGAGCCAAACAGCTATTTGGTGCTGAGTATGCCAATGTACAACCGCATTCAGGATCGCAAGCAAACTCTGCTGTCTTTATGGCGTTACTTGACGCTGGGGATACCGTTCTAGGAATGAGTCTAGCTCATGGTGGACACCTTACTCACGGTGCACATGTTAGCTTTTCAGGCAAAACCTATAATGCTGTTCAGTATGGTCTAAATGAAGCGACTGGCGAAATTGATATGCAGCAAGTGGAAGATTTAGCACTTGAGCATAAACCGAAAATGATTATTGGTGGCTTCTCTGCATATTCAGGTATTGTTGATTGGCAGAAGTTCCGTGAGATTGCCGATAAAGTGGGTGCTTTCTTGTTGGTTGATATGGCGCATGTTGCTGGTTTGGTGGCTGCTGGGATTTATCCTAATCCATTACCCCATGCACATGTCGTAACTACTACTACCCATAAAACGTTAGCTGGTCCTCGTGGTGGATTGATTCTATCTGCTTGTGGTGACGAAACTATTTACAAAAAATTGAATAGTTCTGTATTTCCGGGTAATCAAGGTGGTCCTTTGTGTCACGTGATTGCAGCAAAAGCAGTTGCCTTTAAAGAAGCCCTAGAACCAGAATTTAAAGAATATCAAAAGCAAGTTGTCGTAAATGCCAAAGCTATGGTTAGCGTAATGCAAGAGCGTGGCTATAAAATTGTTTCGGATGGAACAGATAACCATCTGTTTTTGCTGGATTTAATTGATAAAGATATTACTGGTAAAGATGCCGATGCTGCATTGGGTAGTGCCAATATCACAGTCAACAAAAATTCGGTACCAAATGATCCTCGCTCTCCTTTTGTAACTAGTGGCTTGCGTATTGGCTCTCCAGCAATTACCCGTCGCGGGTTTGGCGAACAGGAAGCTAAACAAGTGGCAAATTGGATTAGTGATGTGCTTGATGATATTGAAAGTGCGGAAACTATTGCTAGAGTTAAAAAAGAAGTGATTGAATTATGTGAGAAATTCCCCGTTTACGGTTAATTTCTAACACTCTACTACATATAGCCGCTGTTTATCAGCGGCTTTTTTTTGTCTTAGAATCATCGAATATTGGCTTACTAGCTACTTTGCCTTTGCCCTTAAGTTGCTGATAATAAAACTCACTTTTGTTAGAGGAGTAATATATGTCATCAGTAGTATCACGAATACCTGCCGCGTCAGCTGACATCGCAAAGGCCCATTTTGCACACTTATTAAGTTTAGAAACGGATTGTTGGGATACACATTTTGCCATCAGCAATAACCGTCAAGATTTTGTGTTGCTGGATGTGCGAAGTTTAGTGCTTTTCAAACAAGGCCATTTACCCAACGCGATAAACTTACCCCACAAAAACATCAACTCTGAGACAATCCAAACTTACCCTAATGAAACCTTATTTGTGGTGTATTGTGCTGGCCCTCATTGCAATGGCGCTGACAAGGCCGCTCTTAAATTAGCTGAATTGGGGCGACCAGTGAAAAAACTCATTGGTGGGGTAACAGGTTGGTTAGACGAAGGATTTGAATTAGTCACTGAAGAGTAAATCACTGGCCAAAGACTAATTGGCACTTGGTTTTAATTGGTAGTGCACCTTAAACCCTCTGCCATTGTTACCTGATACATTTACTAACAGGGTGTTTTCCGTACGTAAATATTCTATTTGCTTTGGAAAATCGTGATTTGGATTTTCAAAGGTAACGGTATTTGCTGTGCAGTTTTTCGCTCTAAAGGCCACTGGTAAACTATTGTGGCCAACTTTTGCTAAATAAAATATCTCTGTTTGCATTTGTACTAAACGCATACTTTCTTGTTGCTGGAGTTTTCCTGATGCATCTCGGCTGCTGCCTGTTCCTGTTAAGGTGTCGTCGCTTATTTTCAACCAACTTTCTTGGGTATTGCCATCAGGCGTCGTTTGCCAGTTCCCCACAAGCCATTGCAGTTGGGTTAGGGAAACACATTTCGAATCAGCAGCCTCTACGTGCGCATTAAATATAATTATCACTATTGATAATAGATAAATTAGACGTTGCATATATCACCTTTTGACTTTTTTATGCTAGTTTAGCGAGCATCTGTAGATAGTGAAAAGAAAATAAGTCTATGTTTTGTCCTTTCTGCTCTGAACAAGAAACTAAAGTTATCGATTCCCGATTGGTTGCCGAAGGTCATCAGGTGCGCCGCAGACGAGAGTGCACCGCTTGTCATGAGCGCTTTACTACCTTTGAAATTGCAGAGTTAGTGATGCCTAGAGTGGTTAAGCGCGACGGTTCAAGAGAGCCGTTTAATGAAGATAAATTGCGCGCCGGTTTATTGCGAGCATTAGAGAAACGCCCCGTAAGCACTGAAAAAGTGGAACATTGTATTAGTCAGTTGAAGTCATCTTTGCGCGCAACAGGAGAGCGGGAAATTAGCAGCGAATTCTTGGGCAGCTTGATCATGGATGCGCTCAAAGAGCTAGATAAAGTCGCCTACGTGCGTTTTGCATCGGTTTACCGTTCATTCGAAGATATTCGTGAGTTTGGTGAAGAAATTGCCAAATTAGGTGAAAAGCCTTAATTTTTTTATCCGCTTAGCGAAATTGGTACAAAATGTCTGCCTATAATTTTTCAAATTTAGACCATCATTTAATGAGCACCGCTCTAAAGTTGGCCAGCAAAGGTCAATTTACTACGACACCAAATCCCAATGTCGGCTGTGTTATTGCGAATCAAAATGGGGATGTACTAGGTCAAGGATGGCACCATAAAGCAGGCACTCCTCATGCTGAAGTACATGCTCTTAAACAAGCAGGTGACAAAGCACTAGGCGCGACCGCTTATGTTACTTTAGAGCCTTGTAGTCATTTTGGCAAAACTCCTCCTTGCGCTGATGCGTTAATTTACGCCGGTGTGAAACGTGTGGTTGCTGCTATGGTTGATCCCAACCCGAAGGTCGCGGGAAGTGGATTAAAACGTTTATCTGAACAAGGTATCGATGTCTCCCATGGTCTAATGACAGAGCAGGCTGAACTATTAAATCGCGGTTTTATAAAACGGATGAAATATAATCGTCCGTGGCTCACAGTGAAACTAGCCGCAAGCCTTGATGGTAAAACAGCATTAGCGAATGGTCATAGTCAATGGATTACAGGGGCGGCGGCGCGCTCTGATGTGCAAGAACATCGAGCTAGGAGCTGCGCCATATTGTCTGGTTCCGGAACGGTTTTAGCCGATAATCCAAGTCTAAATGTAAGATATAACGAATTAAGTCATGCCAAAACGTGGATAACTGAATCTGAACTTCGGCAACCCCTGCGAATTATTTTAGATGGTAAAAACCAACTTACTGATAATTTAAAAATGTTTGATCTTGATGGTCGAAATCTAATTATAAATCGCAAACATAACCCTTCAATAAGAGCCAGCGTAGAACAAGTCCAAATAAATAGCCTAGGCAATAAACTTGATTTACAGGCCATGTTACAAATTTTGTCTGAAAGACAATTAAATGAAGTTTGGGTAGAGGCTGGTGGCCGGCTTGCAGGGGCGTTAGTTCAACGAGACTTAGTTGATGAGTTGATTTTATATCAAGCGCCCAAACTATTGGGGGATAAAGGTCAAAATTTGTTTGTGATGGATGAACTGACACAAATGAATCAAGCTAAAATGTTACGATGGTCCACTGTTCGTATGGTCGGTAATGATTTGAAAATGGTCGCACATTTTAAATAACTGACTCAATTGAAACTTTTGCAAATATCGGATGACAAAATGTTTACTGGAATAATAGAAGATGTAGGTCATATCGCAAAATTGCAACCCAAGGGTGATGATATTCGCCTTACCGTTGCAGTGAATAAGTTAGATATGTCAGACGTGGCATTAGGTGACAGTATCGCCACCAATGGTGTGTGTTTAACCGTTGTGGATTTTTCAGATAAACATTACAGCGTTGATGTCTCTCCTGAAACCATCAAACGTTCTGGTTTTGCTAACTACACTGTGGGCGACAAAGTAAACCTTGAGAAAGCCATGCAGGCAAGCTCTCGCTTTGGCGGCCATATTGTCAGTGGTCATGTGGATGGTGTGGGAAAAATCGTGGCCATTAATCCGATTGATCGTTGGTTAGAAATCTGGATTCAAGCACCAGATGAATTAGCTAAATACATATCTGAAAAAGGCTCCATTACAATTGATGGTGTTAGCTTAACTGTCAATGATGTGGATGGAGCTAAGTTTATGCTCACGTTAATTCCACATACCTTACAAGAAACAATTATCGGTAATTACCAAGTTGGAAGTTTAGTTAATCTAGAAGTGGACTTGATTGCTCGCTATCTGGAGCGTTTGATATTAGGTGATAAAGCCGCACACAGTCAGAATAAATCAGGCATAGATCTGCAATTTTTGGCTGAAAACGGCTATTTGAAGTAAACCAAATTTAATCTATTAAAATACACAAAATACAGAGTACCCTACACAATGGCATTACATAGCATCGAAGAAATAATCGAAGACATCAAACAGGGCAAAATGGTGATCCTGATGGATGATGAAGATCGTGAAAATGAAGGCGATCTGATTATGGCCGCAGAATATGCGACTCCTGAGGCTATCAATTTTATGGTCACCCATGCTCGAGGCTTGGTGTGTTTGCCAATGACAGCAGAACGCTGTCAGCATTTGAATTTACCATTAATGGTCGATAACAATAGTGCCCAATTTTCAACTAATTTCACCGTTTCAATTGAAGCCGCTAAGGGAGTTACTACTGGGATTTCTGCGGCGGATCGAGCGCAAACTATTTTGGCTGCCGTCAACAAAAATGCAAAAGCAGAAGATATTGTTCAGCCTGGCCATATTTTTCCGTTAATTGCCAAAGAGGGTGGTGTACTCAATAGAGCGGGCCACACTGAAGCAGGAGTAGACTTAGCAAGATTAGCTGGTGCAGAACCTGCTTCGGTTATCGTCGAAATCTTAAATGAAGATGGCACTATGGCACGAAGACCTGAACTAGAATTATTTGCTGAAAAGCATAATTTGAAAATGGGTACCATTGCCGATTTAATCGAATATAGAAACCTCAATGAAACGACCATAGAACAAGTCGCTAGTTGCAAATTGCCCACTCGCTACGGCGAGTTTGATTTACATACCTTTAAAGATGTCATTGATGACCAAGTGCATTTTGCTTTATGTAAAGGCAAAATCGACAGTGACAATCCTACCTTGGTTAGAGTGCACTTACATAATACGTTTAACGATTTATTTGCATCTGAACGCTCTGCCCAGCGCAGCATGGGGTTGCACGAGGCGATGCAAAAAATCGCCGATGAAGGAGGCGTTTTGGTGCTATTGGGTAAGCAAGAAGATCTGATTGCGCAGGTAAAACAATTTGAAGCCGAAGATCAAGGCAGAAGTGCGGCTGCAGCTAAATATCAAGGCACTTCACGAACCGTTGGAGTGGGAAGTCAAATTCTCGCTACCCTAGGGGTGCGTAAGATGCGTTTGCTAAGCAAACCTAAGAAATATCACGCCTTATCGGGTTTTGGTCTAGAAGTTGTCGATTACGTATATTAATCCATTTGGGTTTCCATGGTGTTGTGCTATAATCCGCGCCGTTTTTCTTACAGGGCTTCACAAACATGAATATCATTGAAGGTAATGTTCGCGCAACCGGCAAAAAGTTTGCGCTGGTTGTATCTCGGTTTAACAGTTTTGTTGTTGAGAGCTTAGTTGACGGAGCATTAGACACTCTAGAACGTGTGGGTGAAGTGAGTGATCAAGACATTACTTTGGTTCGAGTTCCCGGTGCTTATGAGCTTCCCATCGTAGCTAAAAAATTAGCTGAGCAAAAAAAATACGATGCTATTATTGCCTTAGGTGCTGTTATCCGTGGCGGTACCCCCCATTTTGATTTTGTTGCTGGCGAATGTAATAAAGGTCTAGCACAGGTTTCATTGGAATACGGCATACCGGTTTCTTTCGGTGTAATCACTACTGACAGCATTGAACAAGCAATCGAACGTTCAGGCACCAAAGCAGGTAACAAGGGCGCTGATGCGGCCATGGGTGCACTGGAAATGGTAAATGTCATCGCGCAAATTGAAGAGGCATAATCCGTGAAGCCATCTGCACGTAGAAAAGCAAGAGAGCTTGCGGTACAAGCCGTTTACTCTTGGCAAATGAGCAAAAACCCAGTGGAGCAAATCGAACTGGGAATTGCCACAAGCACAAATATGGAAAAAGTCGATATGGCATATTTCCAAGAATTGTTGCGAAATGTTGTCAAAGATAGTGAAAACCTTGATAAAACGATCAAACCATACCTTGGGCGTTTACCAGAAGAACTTGATGTGGTGGAAAAAGCTATTCTGCGCATTGCAACCTATGAACTTACCGCACGTATTGATGTCCCTTACAAGGTAGTGATAAACGAAGCTATCGAATTGGCGAAATCTTTCGGTGCGGACGAAAGCCATAAGTTTGTAAACGGTGTGCTTGATAAAGCAATTAAAACCCTCAGAAAACACGAATTATCTTCAAAAGAGTAACGTGAAAGAATTTGATATTATTGATCGCTTTTTTAAACAAGAGCGAGAGTCGCGTAAAGACGTAATTCAGGGCATTGGGGATGATTGTGCAATCACTCGTGTGCCTGAAGGCCTTAACCTTGCCATCACCACTGATACATTAATTAGTGGCGTGCACTTTCCCGTGGATACGCCACCTGAAGCGATTGCGCATAAAGCATTGGCGGTTAATTTAAGTGATCTGGCGGCTATGGGGGCGGAACCAGCTTGGTTTAGTTTGTCGCTATCTCTCCCTAATATAGACGAAGCTTGGTTAGAGGCTTTTTCACAATCCCTATTTGAAGTATCTAAATACTACTCAATACAATTAATTGGCGGTGATACTGTACAAGGTCCATTGGCAATTACCATTACAGCTCAAGGATTTGTTCCGAATGAACATGCGTTAATGCGCAGCACTGCTAAACCTGGCGACTTAGTATATGTTACTGGCACCATAGGTGATGCAGGAGCCGGACTAGATATTAAATTGGGCAAACTCGATAGTTCTGAACTTGCTGCTAATTACTTATTAAACCGACTAAATTATCCTGCACCAAGATTGCTGGCTGGAACGGCGTTACGACGCACGGCAAGCTCTTGTATTGATATATCTGACGGCCTAGTGCAAGACCTGCAACATATTCTTAATGCATCTGAATGTGGTGCTAAAATCCACGTGAAAAATCTTCCCTTATCAGTGGCCCTCAAAGAAACGGTCGATTTAGAGCAAGCAATCCAATATGCACTCAGTTCAGGTGATGACTATGAGCTTTTGTTTACTGTTAATGAAGAACAAAAGGGCAATTTAGAAACTGCTTTGGCTAACGCAAATATTAATGCAACTTGCATTGGTCAACTTACCGGCGTAAAACGAAAGCTTGAATTGGTTTTTGATGATGAGCCTTATGAGCAACAGGGTGCATGTTTTGAGCACTTTAGCGTTTGAACGCTGAACAACGAAGCCGAGTTACGCTGAGTAACCCAGCACATTTTTTGGCTTTAGGAGCAGGGTCAGGCCTTGCCTCTAAAATGCCTGGAACATTTGGTACCCTTGCCGCTGTACCACTTGTTTGCTTGCTGCTAGAAACCGTCTCCTTGAATGTTTATCTATTTCTATGTCTGATAGCCAGTGTTGCCGGTATCTGGATTTGCGGCAAAACTGCCGATGATATGGGTGTACACGATGATTCATCTATCGTTTGGGATGAAGTGGCAGGCATGATGATTACTATGATTGCGGTGCCTTTGAGCTGGCAGACTATGCTGGTGGGGTTTGTATTGTTCCGCGTTTTCGATATTCTCAAACCATGGCCAATAAGCTACTTAGATAAACATGTTCACGGTGGTTTTGGTATTATGGCCGACGATGTGTTGGCGGGAATCGCTGCTTTTGCTAGTCTACATTTGTTACTGCACTTCGGGGTTCTATAGCTCGTTACTTTTAACGTCTTGTTCTTCCACTATTTCCAGCTTCTATAAATTTATCTGAATCTTTGCCGCCACTGTCACTTAGCTTATAAGACCCTAGCAATATCAAATAACTGGCTAATTAAATAGCCAGTTAAAAGTCAGTGATTAGTCTAAAAATTCTCTTACTTTGGCAACAATACCAGCACCGTCTAACTGCAACTCTTTATACATTTCTTGTTGCGTTCCTTGCATGATGAACTCATCAGGTAAGCCTATTTGCAGTAACTTGCTCGTGTACTTTTGACTGAGTAAATATTCTGCCACTGCACTGCCTGCACCACCCGTAATTGCGCCATCTTCAAGGCTTACAAATAGCTCAAAATCCTTGGCTAATGAATCGATTATGTTGCTATCCAAAGGTTTTACAAAGCGCATATCTACCATAGTCGCTCCTAATTCTTCCGCCGCTTCAATAGCATAGGGCAGCAAGGTACCGAAATTCAAAATAGCTACTTTATTACCATGTCTGAGCGTCCGCGATTGACCAATTTTAATTTCGCTCATGGTTTTTTCAATTTTAGCACCAACCCCAGTACCTCGCGGATAACGTACCGCCGCGGGTTGATTTAGTTTGTGGCCGGTGTACAGCATTTGACGGCACTCGTTCTCGTCAGAAGGGGCCATAATAATTAAGTTCGGAATACAGCGCATAAAGGGGATATCAAAGGCGCCTTGATGGGTTGGACCATCGGCACCGACCAAACCAGCGCGGTCTACGGCAAAAAGCACCGGAAGGTTTTGCAATGCTACGTCATGAATTAACTGATCATAAGCTCGCTGTAAGAATGTTGAATAAATTGCTACAACTGGATTGAGCCCTTCTTTGGCTAAACCTGCAGCGAAGGTCACTGAATGTTGTTCGGCAATGGCCACATCAAAGTACTGTTCTGGAAATTCTTGAGAGAATTTGACCATACCCGAGCCTTCACGCATTGCCGGAGTGATGGCCATCAATTTTGAGTCCAAAGCGGCCATATCACATAACCATTCGCCAAATACGTTTGAAAAAGTAGGACCACTGGGAGCTGATTTTGGTAAGCCATTGTCTGCAGGATTGAACTTAGGCACTGCATGAAATTTAATCGGATCTTTTTCCGCTAACTCAAATCCTTTGCCTTTTTTGGTTACCACATGAAGAATTTGTGGGCCTTTAATATTTCGCATGTTACGTAAGGTTTCAACAACCCCTTTCACATCGTGGCCGTCGATAGGACCGATATAATTAAATCCAAGCTCTTCAAATATGGTGCCTGGAACCACCATACCTTTTATATGTTCTTCTGCTCGACTGGCAAATTCTTTTATAGGCGGTACATTGCTTAATAATTTTTTGCCGCCATCGCGAATCGAATTGAAGAAGTTTCCCGTTAACAGGCGCGCTAAATGACTATTGAGTGCGCCAACATTTTCTGAAATCGACATTTCGTTATCGTTCAGAATAACCAACACATCTTTATCGATGTCTCCGCCATGGTTTAGAGCTTCAAACGCCATACCTGCGGTCATAGCGCCATCACCAATTACCGCGACTACCTTACGATCTTTACCTTCTTTTTCAGCAGCCACAGCCATGCCCAGGGCTGCGCTTATTGACGTTGAAGAGTGACCTACAGCAAAGGTATCGTATTCGCTTTCTAACGGCCAAGGAAACGGATGTAGGCCATCTTTTTGACGAATGGTCGTCATTAGTTCTCGACGACCTGTCAGAATTTTATGGGGATAAGCCTGATGACCCACATCCCAGATGAGACGATCAAAAGGTGTGTTATAAACATAATGAAGTGCGACCGTTAGCTCAACAGTGCCTAGTCCAGAAGCGAAATGCCCACTACTTTTACTGACGCACGACAAAAGGTATTGACGCAATTCATCTGCACACTGTCTTAATTGTTCTTGTGGAAGTTTACGCAAATCTTCAGGCGTATTGGCCTTTGCCAAGATAGGATAGTGAGCTAAATCAAGTGTCATGTTTTGCCTAGTATTATTTATGTTTGTGGCTTGCGAGTCTAAAAACGTCGATTAACAACAAAATCGGAAAATTCGCGCAATAACGTTGTATTGTATGGCAAAGCGTCTAATGCGTGAAGTGCTTGTTGATGAAGTTGCTGCAAATATGTTTTTGCACCTTCTAATCCCAACAACGAAGGGTAGGTGGATTTGTTCTGAGCTTGATCAGAACCTTGCGGTTTACCAATCACCTTGGAGTCACCTATTATATCTAAAATATCGTCTTGAACCTGAAAAGCTAGGCCTAAAGCTTCACTATATTGATCAAGCAGTTGACTCACTTCTGGAGCAAGATCTTCGGCCAAAATTGTGGCCATGGAAACCGATACTTTAAACAATGCACCTGTCTTGAGATTATGCAGTTGTTGTAACTCTGATTGGGAAATCGGTTTATTGGTGGCTGCTAAATCAAGGGCTTGCCCAGCACACATACCGTGAATTCCAGAAGCTTGAGAGAGCAATTTAACCAGCTTCAACTGTTTAATTGGATTGTTTATCGCAGAATCTGCTGAGCTAAGTACATCAAAGGCGAGAGTTTGCAATGCGTCACCGGCCAAAATAGCAGTTGCTTCATCAAACGCAATGTGACAGGTCGGCTTACCCCGCCTCAGTTCATCATCATCCATCGCAGGTAAGTCATCATGGATCAGCGAATAGGCATGAATACATTCAACTGCAAAGGCTGGCACATCCAATTTATCTATAGAAACACCCAGCATTTCACCAGTAGCATAAACCAAAAATGGTCGTGTTCGTTTTCCGCCATTGAGTAATGCGTATTGCATCGCTTGTGTTAAGCGTGTCGCAGGGGACGAATGCTCGACAAAATATTGATTGAGTAAATTGTCAATGCGCAGGTGAAAGCGCTTTTGGTTTTGAACTAAAGCGGTCACTCATCTATCCGTTGTTGGTCTAGCTCCTGAAGCACATCTTCTTGATCTTGTTGCATCAAAATCTGCACTCTTTGTTCAGCCGCTTTGAGCATTTTTTGGCTATTTCGAGCAAGTGATATGCCCCTTTCAAACTTCGCTAATGCTTGTTCTAAAGGAATATCTCCCTGTTCCATTTCTGCAACCAGTTGCTCTAATTCCTGCATTGTGTCTTCAAACGAATTGTCACTTAGTTCGTTGTCTTTACTCATCTGGTACAGTGTCCTTAATAGCGAATATTTTAAAAGTTGGGAACGATACCTGAGGCACCATTTTTGGTCAATGGATTTTACTCCACCTAGGTACATAGCGGGCAATAAACTTGATAATTTTAGTAGTTCATTTGTGCCAAACTGTAATTGTATATGCTATGTTTTCCTATAACTTGGATATAACTCCTTTAGAATCGGCTTCAACAGTCGATAAAATGGAATAATTCAGTGACTTATCCGGGTAAATACCTTAAAAAGAGTAAGGTATTCGGGTCTTTTTTCGATTAGCTTATCGAATCCTTGGGAGGACAATGTGGATTTAGCGACCCTTATAGGTATGCTTGGTGCAATCGGTTTCGTCGTCATGGCCATGGTTATGGGGGGCGACATTAGTATGTTTATGAACGTGCCATCTATCCTTATTGTATTTGGTGGTACATTGTTTGTGGTGCTATCTCAGTACACACTTGGGCAGTTTTTCGGTGCGGGTAAAATCGGCGGAAAAGCATTCATGTTTAAGATTGAATCGCCTGACGACCTAATTCAGAAAATTGTAGAAATGGCTGATGCAGCTAGAAAAGGTGGCTTTTTGGCCCTTGAAGAAGCTGAAATAGAAAATGCATTCATGCAAAAAGGCGTCGATATGTTGGTAGATGGCCACGATGTCGATGTGGTCAGAGATACCCTTGCTAAAGACATTGCGATGACCACTGAACGTCACGAGTTTGGTGCCACAATTTACAAAGGTATGGGAGACGTTGCTCCTGCAATGGGCATGATCGGTACTTTAATTGGCTTGGTTGCTATGCTTTCTAACATGGATGATCCAAAAGCAATTGGACCCGCAATGGCAGTGGCACTATTAACCACCCTATATGGCGCTTTTTTTGCGAATGTTATTTGTTTGCCGATGTCAGTTAAATTGCTAAACCGTGCGAACGAAGAAAAACTTAATCAAAGCCTGGTGTTAGACGGCATAATAGGTATCGCAGACGGACAAAATCCAAGAGTTATCGAAGGAATATTGAAAAGTTATCTTGCTGCGAATAAGCGCGGTGCGGCGACAGAGGAAGAATAGTCAATGGCAGAGCAAGAATGCCCAAAATGTCCTCCTGAAGGACTCCCTGCGTGGATGGGGACTTTTGCGGACTTAATGTCTCTGCTGATGTGTTTCTTTGTGCTGTTGCTGGCCTTTTCTGAAATGGATGTGCTTAAATTTAAGCAAATTGCCGGTTCAATGAAATTCGCTTTTGGTGTGCAGAATAAAATTGAAGTCAAAGATATTCCTAAAGGTACCAGTGTTATTGCCATGGAATTTCGACCTGGCAGACCAGATCCCACACCCATCGAAAATATCCAGCAGCAAACTGTTGATATGACCCAAGAAATGTTGGAATTCCAAGCCGGCGATGAAGATTCTGCTGGCGGACGGCAAAAACAACGGGGTGAACAACGAGGTGGGGCAGCACAACAAACCGCTACTGACCAGTCGTCGTCTTCTGCTCAACAACAATCTAGTCAAGAACAAACTAACGAGTTGATGAAAAAAGTCGCTCAACAATTACAAAAACAAATATTAGATGGTTCTATTGAAATGGAATCTTTAGGCCAGCAAATTATCATAAGGATCCGTGAGAATGGATCGTTTTCCGCGGGATCTGCCTTTCTACAACCCCAATTTCGTCCCATTTTGAAGACGATTGGTGAATTACTTGCAGATGTTCCAGGTGAGATAGAGATTTCTGGCCACAGTGACAGTCAGCAAATATCCAATGAGTTATATCGCTCTAACTGGGATTTATCCGCACAAAGGGCGGTTGCTGTAGCAGAAGAAATTAGAAAAGCTGACGGTTTTGATGAGCAACGCATGTTGGTGGTAGGGAAGGCGGATACCGCGCCATTGTCGACCAATGAAAACGCTGGAGACAGAGGTCGTAATCGCCGCGTAGAAATTGCTATTAACCAAGGTAAACCTATGTATTCAAAACCCATTTCGGTTATCGAGCCTTAAGGGTGATGCTAACCTAACTCCCTAGGTTATTGGCATTTCCTAAGCGGCTCAGTTTTATCAAAGAAGATGGAAATTTCTGCCACTCCGATACCTAATTTACTCATATACGAACGATTCATCATGCGCTTTTCATCCAACATGTACATCCAATCATCTACTTTCAGATCAAACTCTGAATCATCTACAGGCACTCTGAGTGTATAGTGCCAATTGAAACTCATACCATTAGCTTCGCCACTTGCTTGGCCAATTACATCACCTGCAGACCCTGTGACAGTGCCGTCTTGCTGAATATTAAGTTGCCACTGTCTGATTTGCGTTTCGCCATCTGCATAGTAAAACGTTTCGTGTAATTTTCCGCTATCACCTTGCCAAGTGCCAATGATGTCAACACAAAAACGACGAGTCGTTTTGTTATTGATATCTTGCACAATTCCCCACGCGGTTAAATTGCCTGAAAAATACTCTTTTAGTTTAAATTCTGGTGTGGTTCCTTGATAATCATCGACCGAGGATGAACACCCAGATAAACCGACCATTGCAGCGCAAACCGCTGTGTATTGAATAAAGTTCATCGTTAACCTCCAATCAGTTGTTTACGAAGTTTGGGGTAACTGCAGTTTTCGTCGAGCCATATGGCCAGAAAACTCGGTCCAAATTTGGGGTCTTGTATCACTCCAATGAGATCATCATTAAAAAAGAATTGGCTGTGACCATTCGCATTGACCTTCAAGGTCAGTACGTCATTTTTTTTGATATTCGGCCAAATTGAATCAAGCTCATCCAGCCAATTTCGAATATTCTGCGAGGAATAACCTAGTTTTTGCCATTCCTGTTCTGTGCGCTCCAATAAGTCTTCACTTTTTATTGCACGTAAGTATTTTATTTGCAGTGCCAATGGCAGGTTATCAGCAGCATATTCTCCATTCTTGCTATAAAGAGTTGAGAAATAAATATCGAAAAAGAATACCTCTAGTTTGGCAGAACCGACTTTCGTCAGTCCTGTTATTGGATTAGCCATTACTATATTCATTGTGTTACTGCTCACCATCAATATGAAAAAAAATCCCAAAGTTTTTAACATCGGCTATCTGATTACTTGTCCGATGAAAGACGGCTTACTTAGCACTAACTGCACTGTTGAAATGGTGCGTTCTAAAAATCCTCCTTCACAATAACTAAAATAATAACGCCACATTCGCATAAACCTTTCGTCATATCCTTCTTTAGCGAGCACTTCACGTTTGTCTAAGAAGCGCTGATGCCAGTGATTGATGGTTTTTGCATAATCTAGTCCGATATCATGTGAATCGCGGATCATCATGTCGCTGTATAGTTTTAAGTGCCGGTTTAGCTCATATTGAGAAGGTAAAAATCCTCCCGGAAATATATGTTTTTGAATAAAGTCCACGTCTTTACTGTAACTTTCGTAACGACGATCATCTATGGTGATGGATTGCAGCAGCATCAAACCATCTTTTTTTAGTAGTGAAGAACACTTTTCAAAGAAATTAGGCAAGTACTCTTTGCCCACCGCTTCAATCATCTCAATGGAAACCAGTTTATCGTACTGACCTGTTAACACTCGGTAGTCTTGCTTTAACAAAGTGATACGACTTGTCAGATTTTCCTTAGCTACCCATTGTTGCGCATAATCAAATTGTTCATCAGAAATAGTTGTTGTAGTGACTTTGCAACCGTAATGTTTAGCTGCAAATATGGCCAAACCACCCCAGCCCGTACCGATTTCCAAAAGGTGATCATTTTCATTGAGTTGCAATTTGTCACAAATCGCTTTGAGTTTAAGTTGTTGGGCTTGTTCCAAGCTAATATCTTGGGTTGGATAAATAGCCGCGGAATACATCATACTGTTATCTAAAAACTGGGTATAAAGCCTATTCCCTAAATCATAATGTGCTGAGATATTCTTTTTGGCTTGATGTTTAGAGTTTTTATTTTTTAAATGACTAATCTGACGAAGTGGAGTGGCTATCCATCTCATTTTTGCTTCCCAAGCATCCAGCATAGGCAAATTGCGCGCGAAGATTCGAATCACATCGGTCAAATTTGGCGTTTCCCACAAATTATCCGTGTAGGTTTCACCCGAAGCGACGCTACCTCCAAATAGTAATTTTTTGTATGCTTTTAAGTCGAGAAAGTTAATTTCGGCGTGAAGATCTGAATTTGCATCGCCAAACCTGTCAACTAAGACTCCGTGTTCTTTTATGGTCATCATACCTTCAGGTATCTGACTGAAAATTTTGAGCAAAATATTTCTGCAAATTCGATCTGTGGTGGATAACGTTTCAGTCTGAGTCAGGGTGTTTTCACTATTTAACATCTGCTTTTTTTTCCTTATTGCCAGGATGACCATAAAAAGGCACACCTTTAACAAACAATTTCAATGCTTGCCAATAAATACCGACAACGGTTTTTATTGTCATACTTGGGATATTTAGTAGTACGCGTAAAAGGTGTTTTGAGTTCAATGGTTCACGAACAAGATTGAGATTTGCTTGAAAGTGCTTCTGCTCTTTAAAGCAGCTAAGTGATAATGTGAGTCTTTTACTAGGTTGCTTAACGTTCCATTTATACTGCATATCTAAGGGATTAAATGGAGAAACATGAAATTCTTTGTCACAGTCTTGTTGGACCGCTAAATCAACCAAATAGTGATGTCTTTCGTTCCAAGGTGTATTGCTCACCTCAGCAAGTAGATGACTAAATGTGCCATCTGGTTGTTGTAAATAATAAAAATTGACTGGGCTAAAATACAAGCCAAACATACGCAGTTGGCCTAACAAAAATACCTTTCCAGACAGTGGCTTTTGCGCTAATTCAGACATACGTTGTATCACCGATGACTTTAAATCATCTTGTGGATTACCTAAAAAATCTGAACGCTTAAACCTAACCACTGAAAAACGATTGGTAGAAAAGCCTTTTACGTTTTCGCAAAGCTCGTCTATTTCATCTAAGTTGAGCCAAAACATAAATATTTTATAGTTAAAGGCATGCTTTTTCGGAAGGTGTCGCGCATGAAAAACGTTGCCAATATATAGCGCACTGTCCATTAGAGTTCAGCCCCAAATCGACTACACACATCTAAAGCACTGCGCACGCCGTCTTCATGAAAACCGTTATACCAATAAGCACCGCAAAAATGCATGCCCGCCACGCCACAAATCTCAGATCTTCGGGATTGTGCCTTGGCGCTTTGCAAACTAAATTGAGGATGATGGTATTCGAACTGTTTTAAAATTTTATCAGGGGCGATATGCTCACTATTATTCAGTGTCACGCAAAAAGTATGTTCCGACTCTAGGCGTTGTAAAATATTCATGTTGTAAGTGAGTGATGTTGGTTCTTGTTCCTCGTCAGGACCACCTTTGAGTAAATAATTCCAACTCGCCCAAGCCAATCTGCGCTTCGGCAATACAGAGGTATCAGTGTGCAATACCACTTCATTGGGACTGTAGGGCATAGCCGATAAAATATCTTGTTGTGCAACAGAAGGGTTTTTAATCATTTTTAGCGCCTGATCACTATGACAGGCAAATATCACTTCATCGAATTCAAAGTTGCTGTTACTTAGATCCCCATCGACTGCCGCCAATGTAATACGATATTTGCCATCTACATATTCCACTTGACTAATAGGACTGTTCAATAGAATTTTGTCCCTGAAACCTTCTGTTAATGGATTTATATATTCTCTGGAGCCACCAATGATGGTGTACCATTGTGGTCTGTCAGTGATATTTAATAACCCATGGTTATTGAAAAATTGTAAAAAGAACGCGAGCTGAAAGCCTTTAATATCTTGCAACGTTGCTGACCAAATCGCAGCGCACATAGGTAAAATATAATTGTGATTAAAATCTTCGCTAAATTTATGTTGAATTAAAAACTCGCCCAGAGTGATATCGCCAATTTGTTCGGGCGTTTGTTCACTAAAAAGTTGTTTACATAATTTATTGAAGCGCAATATGTCGCGGACAATTCGGTGAAATTTAGGACGAAGAATATTTCTTCGTTGGGCGAATAGACTATTAATTGTATTGCCGTTGTATTCTAAGTTTTCACTCAGGTTTTTCACACTGAAACTCATTTCTGTGGGTTGACCTGCCACCCCGATTTTTGCAAGTAGCTTAATAAAGTTAGGATAAGTCCAATCGTTGTAGACTATAAACCCAGTGTCTATGGCGTAACTTTTTCCGGCTACATCAACATCTACAGTGGCGGTGTGGCCGCCAATGTAGTTATTGGCTTCGAACACGGTAATGTCGAACTTTTCATGGAGTAAATGGCCACATGTTATGCCAGAAATGCCGCTTCCAATAATCGCGATTCGCTTTTTCATTCAGTATCCTGAGTATTCTTCATTTTGCTGCTTATTTTAAATTTCGCCCATGCAGGAAAAAGATTTAAAAAACGTAATATAAAACTTAATTTTTTGGGGAAATAAATGCTTGAATGGCGCTGTTCAATTCCCACTAATAAGGCATCAGCAGCCTCATTGACGCTAATTTTCATTGGCATTTCGAAATCATTTTTATCCGTTAATGGTGTTTCTACAAAGCCTGGAGAAGCGCTCTGAATGAGGATGTTTTTGGGCGCTAGGTCAACTTGCATACTCTTACTGAAGTAGTGTAAGGCTGCTTTACTGGCACCATATGCTTGACTGCGAGTGAAGGGCAGCAATCTCGCTAAACTATCCACAATCACTATTTGCTGTGGTGGACTGCTCGCTTTGATTAGTGAAGCAGTGCAATTTACGACACCCATGAAATTGACGTCAAACACCCGTTTAAACAATGCCACTTCAAAGCAATCTATATCGACATATTCGCACACGCCTGCGTTTAGCACCGCGATATCTGGATGCACGTTTTGCAAACCGTCAGCAACTTGCTGTTGATTCGCTATATCGAATTTGAGTGTCGATATATTGTCGTATTTCGCCAGCGCTTCTAACGCGTCTTGATTTCGTCCGCAAGCAATTACCTTATAATTTTTTTGTGCACACAAAAGCGTGAGCGCTTTACCAATGCCAGATGTTGCGCCTGTGATTAAAATTGTTTTCATGAGACTAACCTTCGTTTAAGTGCCCTGATAATATGTTTTAGCAGCGGGACTTGCTCATAAATCATCTCTCCCAAGTCGTAATAATCTCGGTGGAATACAATCTTATCGTTAGCGCTTTTTAAGTGACTAATACCGTCAACTTCAAATTCTTTCCCCGAATTTAGCTGGGGGTGCACTATTCTCATTTTCCAGGTTACGAAAATATCACCCTCAACCTCAGTGATATGTTGAATCAAACAGTCACATTTTGATGTGTTAGTAAGTAAATTTTCAAAGTAATCTTTTATACATTTAAGTCCTTGATGTTGGCTAAGCGGGTCTATCAAAGTTGCTTCGGGAGCATATACATCGCCCAAGTGAGCAATTGATTGCAACGACAAGTTTCGGTAAAAATTTTCGAATTTTTTCAATACACTCATGATCAATACTTTCTGTTAGCTCATAGTTAGGTTTACTCGACCCAGTTTCATTGGGATCATATTTAGACTAAAAATAGTCTAGTTTGTGGTGAACTTCGGTGAACGATGAAATTTCAGATTATTTGGATCTAATTTGCTTTGCCTAGCGTAGATGTTAGTGATGAATAATTAGGAACAGCAAATTGGCTTCTGAAACCTTTACTTCTCCATTGTTTCCATTGTCTGCACATATATTGCCAGGTGGCGTAATGTCATTACGTATTTTTGAACCCAGATATATTCGAATGGTAAAAGAGGCTTGTGCTGAACAATCTGGCTTCGTTATTAGTATGCTCAATTCAATGGGTGACAAAACATCAAACCAACATATGTATCCAATTGGGACTTATGTCACAGTTGAAGACTTTGATTTATTGGAAGATGGCTTGCTGGGTATCACTGTCAAGGGCCATTCTTGTGTATGTATAGAATCAGTTGAGACGGCAAAGGACGATCTCAGAATCGGACAGTGCCGCTGGCAAGAAAACTGGACATCTTCGGCAGTTGAAACTCGAAATATCGATGTAGATTTAAAATTAAAAGAAATTTTCGATAAATACCCAGAAGTTCAAGCGCTTTACCCTAACCCCAAATTCGACGATCCGGTTTGGGTGGTTTATCGCTGGTTAGAACTTCTCCCTGTCGATGCAGATCAGAAACAAACCTTTTTACAGCAGAAAGATTGTCTAGCAGCCTTGGAATTTTTATCACAACTGGTAAAGTGATCCTTATCTATTTGAATGCGTATAAATTGAAATAATTTGATTTCAGGAAAGTACGCATGCTGGTCGGAATTCCATTGCAGTCGAAAAATGCAAATATACCCACACCTAAAGAATGTGCTAAAGAAATGTCTGAGCACTTGGTTACAGTGGCTGAAATGCGCTGTAAGCGTTCGTTCGCTGAAGTATTTAATTACTTCGCACCTAGGCTTAGATCTTATTGCTTGAAACAAACAGGAAACGAAGCGCTGGCGATGGAGTTAGTGCAAGACACTATGTCTAATGTTTGGCAAAAAGCGCATTTATTCAATGCTGAAAAAGGTTCCCCTTCGACATGGATTTTTACTATAGCTAGAAATCTACGATTTGACATGTTGCGCAAACAACAAAACCGCAAGGAAGACATCTGTTCAGACGACTTGTGGCCAGTGTTGTGCGAGCATACAGCGGATGTCAACGAGGTTTCGCTGGAACAGCAAATGACCATGCAACAAATAAATACCATGTTCGAATCTCTTCCAGAAAAGCAGAAAGTGGTTATTGAAGCCATTTATATTGAGGGCAAATCTCAACAAGAGGTTGCTTCACAGCTAGATATTCCTTTGGGGACTGTGAAGTCTCGTACAAGGTTGGCGTTACAACGATTGAAAGAGTTGATTAAAGACGATGATTAATTTCCACCCAACTCAGCAGCAGTTGAGCGATTTTGCTCAAGGCTTAAGTGCTCCAGCGTTGTCGCTGGTGATTTCCGCCCATGCTGACATGTGCCCACAATGTAAAAGGCAAATTTCTCAGTTAGAAAGTGCATCTGCGAAAATACTTGTTGAGCAACCTATTGACAGAATGGCTGAACAACCCACTGATTTTGCATCTATGTTAGCTGAAATTACCTGTTTACCCGCTGCTGAGGGGCCGAGCAATATCTCTCAATCCCATCAGATAGAATTAGATGGTCGCAAATTTACTGTCCCCAGAGCTTTGAAACGCTATGTTGAAAAGACCGGTAATTGGTCACATCTATTGGGAAACCTTTGGCAAGCTCCCGTTGATTTAGGTCCCATAGGTAAAGCTAATTTTATTTTTATGCAAAAACAGGGGCGGGTGCCGGAACACACTCACAGAGGAACAGAACTGACCTTGGTGATTGATGGTGAGTTTAGTGACGGTATTTCACATTATGATACGGGTGACTTTATTCTGATGAATAGCGAAAATACTCACGCGCCATATTCTGAAGCCAGTGAAGGCTGTTTGGTGTTTACCATTGTTGATGCGCCCTTGCACTTCACATCTGGTATCGCACGTTTGCTTAATCCCTTTAGTCACTTGTTTTTCTAGGTATAATCCTAACAATCCATATAAAAAAACGCGCTGGCAATTATTGTCAGCGCGTTTTTTAATGATTTAAATTAATTAGTACGTTAGATTTATCTATTAGCTAACGTAGCGACTGTCTGGATAATTCAGTCTCAAGGTTTTTAACGCATTATTTTTTAATTCTTCAAGTTCCAGTTGGTCATAACATTCAACCATTATCTCTAATGCATTTTGAATTTCACTAGAATCAGGGAAGTATTCAAGCACGTATCTGCCACGATTTGCAGCAGCAACATAAGCTTCTCTGCGCATATAAAAACGTGCAACGGCGATTTCATACTTGGCTAAACGATTTTTAATAAACACCATGCGCTTTTTAGCATCAGCAGCGTATTTACTATCGGGAAATTTATTAATTAAACGGCGAAAATCAGAAAATGCTTCTCGTGAACGGCTCGGGTCTCGATCTGAGCGATCAATGCCAACCAGTTCTTGGAAAAGGTTTTTATCAGCATCTAAATTAGTTAAACCACGCATATATAGTGCATAATCCACATCTGAGTGATTAGGATTGAGTCGCACAAATCTATCAATAGTGGCAATAGCTTCATCTGTTTTACCTACTTTATAATAAGAGTAAATCAGATCTAATTGCACTTGGTGTGAATGTGGTCCAAAAGGGAAACGAGAATCAAGTGTACTTAATATTTCCGTCGCAACGTTGAAATTACCTTGCGACATACTTTCTTTTGCTTGATCATACAGCGCACTTTCGCTTCTGTTCCCAATTAAAATATCTTCATCATCAGGTGAAGAAGAACAGCCATACATAGTGGCAACAGAAAGCAGAATGATTAGTTTGTAGAATGAATTTTTAAATGTCATGTTACTCTTATTCTATACAGGGATTTAGCAGGCGTTAAAAAATCCGCTAAACTTTGTTTTCAGTAATCCATCGATCCGAGGCATTCTACCCTAGGGATCCATGGGATGCACGTTTTGTTATAAATCACCTAATCGTGATATCTGGCGTTTGCATTTGTACCCGCATAATGTGAATTATATCGCCAGTTGCGGGAAATTATATTTTTATAGATCTTTAAGGACACAATTTTACATGCCCAGCGATCCTCAAGCGATAAAACTCTCTACAGATGTACCAGAAACATTAATTGGTAAACGGTTAGATCAAGCTTTAGCCGAATTGTTCCCTGATTATTCACGATCTCGCTTAAAAGAATGGATTTTAGCCGGAAGTGTCAGTCTAAATGGGACTGTGTGCGATAAACCAAGAGAAAAAGTATTTGGTGGTGAGCAAGTATCCATAGACGCCACGTTGCAGGTGCAAGAAAATCATGTGGCGCAAGATATCGAATTAAATATAGTGTATGAAGACGAACATATATTAGTGATTAACAAACCAACGGATCTTGTTGTTCATCCTGGAGCAGGAAATGCGGACGGCACCATTTTAAACGCTCTGCTTAGCCACGCGCCTGAGGTCGCTAGTGTACCAAGAGCTGGTATTGTTCATCGCCTCGACAAAGATACAACAGGCCTTATGGTCGTTGCTAAAACAGTTCCTGCCCAGACTCATTTGGTTGAACAACTTCAAGCTCGCGAAATTAGTCGAGAATATGAAGCTGTGGTCTATGGCACTATGGTCGCTGGTGGTATTGTTGATGCTCCGATTGGGCGACATCCGACTAAACGTACCAGTATGGCTGTCCGTGAAACCGGTAAACCAGCGGTCACTCATTATCGTATTAAACAGAAATATCGCGCCCATACGCACCTAAGACTAAAATTAGAAACCGGCCGTACCCACCAAATTCGCGTCCATATGTCCCATTTGCGATATCCGTTAGTTGGAGATGTGTTATATGGCGGCAGACCACGTTTACCTAAAGCCTGTTCTGAAGATATGATTAACATGTTAAGAGGATTTAAACGCCAAGCATTGCACGCTATTCAATTGGAACTATCTCATCCTACTACAGGTGAGTGGATGAGTTGGCAGGCCCCTTTACCAGATGACATGGTGGAACTACTATCTGTTCTCAAAGAAGATACCAAGGAACATGGATTTGCCGATGACTGAAGCTGTGTTATCAAGCCCAATTCGGACGCCTCATTGGACTTTGCCTGAAGGTGTTAAGGCTTTTTATACCACACGTAAAATGGGAGTTAGCCAGCCCCCATACGAGAGTAATAATTTGGCAATGCATGTTGGCGATAATCCAGCTGATGTGCAGTTTAATCGAGATGCATTGCCATGTGCAGACTCGGTGGCTTGGTTAACGCAAGTACACGGAATTCGATGTATTCGTATTACAAAAGATTATTTTTTACCTCTAGAAGTTGCCAAAGCCGACGCCAGTTTTACCACTGAAAGAAAAAGTGTATGCGCTGTGATGACTGCTGATTGTATGCCAATTCTTGTGGCGAATACTGCCGGCACTTGTGTGGCGTCCATTCACGCTGGCTGGCGCGGTTTAGCCAATGGTATTATTGAAAACACAATTGCTGCGATGAATTGTGAGCCTGGTGCTTTGACGGTTTGGATCGGCCCGCATATTTCGCAACGACATTTCCAAGTATCTGAGGATTTGAGGAAAGTATTTGCTCAGTATCCTGAAGCATTTGTTAAAGATACGGTAAAGGGAAAATACTTGTGTAGTTTAGCCCAAATAGCCCGTGAAAAGTGTCATTCAATAGGTGTGGGTAGTTTTGTAGAAAGTGGTATATGTACTTATGTTCATCATGGCGACTTCTACTCTCATCGGTATGCCCAACATCACGGCCAAGCTCAGACAGGTCGATTTGTATGCGGTATTTATTTACAGTAATTGTAATTTGAGTTGCTATAAATTCAGTAGCTTTTTTTTCCTAAATCCAACTTTAGGTCTTATTCCAAATTAAAATCGCAATTCTCTCGCGTATATCGACAATTTACTGATCTAGATCAATCATTAATCATTCCTTACCTTGAATTGGTTACTAAAAGTACCCATTAAGTTGGTAAATCAATTTTGAGGAAATTTTATGCGATTAGATAGATTTACCAGTAAATTTCAGATGGCAATCTCTGACGCACAATCGATTGCATTGGGCCGAGACCACCAATATATCGACCCTGTCCATTTAATGACAGCTTTGCTTAATCAGCAAGGTGGTTCAATTCGCTCGTTGTTTGATAGCGTAGGAGCTAACGTTAATGGTTTACGCTCATCCCTAGCAGAGGCAATTGATAGATTGCCCAGAGTAGAAGGGATTGGCGGCGATGTGCAATTGAGCAAAGACTCCATTGTACTGTTGAACCTGAGCGATAAAATCGCCCAGAAACGTAAAGACGAATACATTAGTTCTGAAGTGTTTGTGTTAGCTGCATTAGAAGATAAAGGCAAACTAGGCGATATTCTTCGTCAGCTAGGCATTACCCAATCACAAATCGAGAAAGGCATTGAAACCATGCGGGGCGGTCAAAAAGTGACCGATCCGAATGCCGAAGATGTACGTCAAGCGTTGGAAAAATACACTACAGATCTTACTGAACGAGCAGAGCAGGGCAAACTGGATCCAGTGATAGGTAGAGATGACGAGATACGCCGTACTATCCAAGTTTTACAACGACGTACCAAAAACAACCCTGTATTAATCGGTGAGCCTGGCGTGGGTAAAACCGCTATCGTAGAAGGTTTAGCACAGCGGATTATTAATTCTGAAGTGCCTGAAGGATTGAAAAATAAGCGTGTGCTATCTCTGGATATGGGCGCACTTATCGCAGGAGCAAAATTTAGAGGTGAATTTGAAGAGCGCTTAAAAGCAGTGCTAAATGAACTGTCTAAAGAAGAAGGTCGGGTGATCTTATTCATCGACGAGTTGCACACTATGGTCGGCGCGGGTAAAGGCGAAGGCGCGATGGACGCTGGTAATATGCTCAAACCTGCTTTGGCGCGAGGGGAATTACACTGCGTTGGCGCAACGACATTAGATGAGTATCGTCAATACATTGAAAAAGACGCTGCTTTAGAGCGACGTTTCCAAAAAGTCATTGTCGATCAACCTAGTGTTGAGGACACCATTGCGATCTTACGTGGGCTCAAAGAACGTTATGAATTGCACCATTCTGTTGATATTACTGATCCGGCAATTGTCGCAGCAGCGTCGTTATCGCATCGCTATATTTCGGATCGACAGTTACCAGATAAAGCGATTGATTTGATTGATGAAGCTGCCTCCAGTATCCGTATGCAGATGGATTCTAAACCAGAGGACATGGATCGTTTAGAACGTAGAATAATTCAATTAAAGCTAGAAGAGCAGGCGCTATCTAAAGAAAAAGATGATGCCAGTCATAAACGCCTAGAACTAATTGAATTGGAGCGTGAACAATTAGAAAACAAATTTTCTGAGTTTGAAGCCATTTGGAATGCTGAAAAAAGTGCGATGCAAGGTACACAGCACATTAAATCTGAACTTGAGCAAGCTAAATTAGATATGGAAATAGCGCGTCGGGCTTCTGATCTTAATCGCATGTCAGAGTTACAATACGGACGCATACCTGAACTTGAATTGAAATTAGAACATGCGTCAGAAGCGGAGCAAACAGAAACTCAGTTGTTAAAAAATAAAGTGACTGAAAACGAAATCGCGGATGTGTTATCGCGCTGGACAGGCATTCCCGTCAACAAAATGCTTGAAGGGGAAAAAGACAAGCTGTTGCGCATGGAAGAAGCCTTGCAAAGTCGAGTGATTGGTCAAACAGAAGCGGTGAACGCAGTGAGTAACGCTATACGACGTTCTCGCGCCGGATTGTCTGATCCCAGTCGACCTATTGGTTCATTTTTGTTCTTAGGCCCTACCGGTGTAGGTAAAACAGAGCTATGTAAAGCCCTTGCTAACTTTATGTTTGATACTGAGCAAGCAATGGTGCGTATCGATATGTCAGAATTTATGGAAAAACACTCGGTTTCCCGTTTAGTGGGTGCGCCTCCAGGGTATGTCGGTTATGAAGAAGGTGGATACTTGACCGAAGCGGTAAGAAGAAAACCTTACTCAGTCATATTGTTGGATGAAGTTGAAAAAGCGCATCCAGATGTGTTCAACATTTTATTGCAAGTACTGGATGATGGTCGTCTAACCGATGGTCAAGGTCGAACTGTTGATTTTAAAAATACGGTCATAATCATGACCTCGAATATTGGTTCTGATGTAATTCAAGACAAACATCAAGAGAGTCAGTATTCCGAAATGAAAAATATGGTAATGCAGATCGTTGAGCAACAATTTAGACCTGAATTCATAAACCGTATTGATGATGTAGTGGTGTTTCATCCACTTGGTTTGGAACAAATCAAAGCTATCGCTAAGATACAGTTACAGTCTTTACGTCAGCGTCTACTTGAAAAAGGCTTTGAACTTGATTTGTCGCCAGCAGCTCTGGAAAAAATCGCTGAGGCTGGTTTTGATCCTGTATACGGAGCAAGACCGCTTAAACGAGCAATTCAGATGGAGATTGAAAATCCGCTAGCACAACGGTTGCTAGCAGGAGAGATTCAGGCTGAAAGTACTATTCGAATCGATATGGATGGTGATTCATTGAAGATTAGTTAAACCGAGAATTTGGGTACAGCATTGTTGTTGCTATACCCATTGTAAGGCCATTTATTAAAACGCCGATTACTATTTGTAGTCGGCGTTTTTTATTTACTTCAAACGATGATTTTAGAGTTTTTCTAACAACGCTTTAGCTTGCTTCTTTTCGATGAAATCCTGATCAGAAGATAGGGCTCTTTGCAAAGAAGCTTTAGCTTCACCCGTTCTTCCTAGCTTTTGCAAAGTGAAGGCTAAGTGATATTGATTAGAAGGCGAATTAGAATTCATTGCAAAAGATTTACGCAATATCGTTAGTCCTTCTTCATGTTTGCCTTGTAATGTTTTGATCCATCCTTGGGTATCATAAATTGCCGCATTTTCTGCTCCAAGGGCTAGTGCTTCTTCGATATATTGGTTCGCTTTAGTCAAATCTTTATTAACATAAATGTTAGCTAAGTTATTGAACATATAAGCTTTGTTCGGTAAATTTTGAATTTTTACTAATTTCTCATAATGCTTCGAAGCTTCTTCAAAACGATTCTGATTAAGCAAAAAGTCCGCAAACATACTACGATGGAAATGTGCTTCGGGATTTTGTTGTAAAAACTCAGTAGTAAAATGCTCAAACTTGTCACTGTTAATGCCTCTGGAAGCTAACTGGTATAATTTAAACATTGCAGTGCGGTTTAAATTATTGACCTCTAGGGCAAGTAAATAGTGTTCAAATGCCGCATCCAAGTTGTCGCTAGCCACATTCACATCTCCAGCCAAGATCAACAATCTTGAATCATTAGGATGGGTCTGTAACCATTTACTGACCATATCATTAGCTTTATTCAAGTCGTTGCTGGCTAAATGTAGGCGAATGTACTCAGTGGCAAGAAACAAACTATCAGGATGTATTGCGGAAGCGTCAGCTATGCTCTGTTTCGCATCATCAAAAAGCCCCGCTTTAAACTGAAGTTTACTTAACTCAACCAAACCTACAGCATCATCTTTAACCAAATAATGAATCTTTTTAATTTCTCGCGCCGCTCGGTCAATTTGCTTCAACGCAATATATAACTCCACTCGACGCATTTGATAAACGGCCATATCAGGTTCAGTTTTAATTGCGACGTTTAATTGCCTAATTGCTTTTTCAAGCTCACCTTGTTGAGTATAAATAGTGGCCAGCAATTCTAGAGCGGTTAAATTATTAATGTCTTTCTGTAATACCCGCTCTAAATTCTTCTCTGCCTCATCGCTCATGTTTGCATTAAATTGGCAGCGAGCTAACAGGGTTAAAATCCGCACATTGTCGGGTTGAATAGTGTTGAGCTTTTCGACAATCTGCAGTGCTGTCTGATGTTCACCACGGGAGCTTAATAGGTTGGCTTTGTTAAATTGTGCAGAGAAATGTTCAGGGTTAATGGCAAGTGCTTGGTCTAAATATTGTTCAGCTACTGCTGGGTTACCTAGGCGAATTTGAATGCCAGCTTTTAAATTCAAAAAGTCGATATTTTCAGGAACCGCTTGTAGCAGTTTATCGGCAATTTCATCCGCTTCGTTTAGCCTACCCATATCCATTAATAATTCACTGCGCAGAATAACAAAACGAAGATTTGTTTGCGCATATTCGGATTGGTCTAATCTGGTTAAAGCATCTTCGAGTTTGCCTCTCGACTTTAGGGTTTTAATTTCCAATAATTCAACATTTGGATTTTCTGGATACTGGCGTTTTAATTTCCCAGATATTTCCACCGCTTTAAATGCTTTATCGTTAGCTAAATATAATTCGGCAAGTAACAGAGCATTATCTAGCTTCTCCATGAGTTTACTTTCATGACGCTGCATAACTTCTAAAGCAAGTTTAGGATCATTCAGTTTTAAATGAGTTTGCGCCAGCAGTGCGATAGCTTCGATGTTATCTGGCACGAAATTAAGATATTGAATGAAAAATGTTTTGGCTTGCAAATAGTTCTGTAAGGCAAAAGCGGATAAAGCACTGACGTAAAACAAAGATGGATCATCTTGCAAACTTTCTTCACTAAGTCCTGCTAGTTGAGAGCTTAATTTTTCTAATTCTTTTGCAGCATCGTCACTTAATTGATTTTTCGCTAATAACCAAGCTTTCAATAACATTCCAGTCGGATCGCCGGGGGTCTGCTGCAAAATTTCGTCCAATAACTGCTTGGCTGAATCTATATCTTGGTTTTGCAGATAAGCACTTACTAACGAACGTTTTATAATAGGATCATCAACGTCAAGTGCGTAACTCTGTTTATAGTAAGTTATGGCTTCTGGCATATCTTTTTGGAAAAGATACAAATCTCCTTTGATACGCAATGTTTGAGCGTTGGTGGGTTCTAGCGCAAGTGATAATTCTATGTAAGACAGAGCTTTGTCAAACTGCTCATCTCGTATTTCAAGTGACGCAAGCGCATTGAGTGTGCGTATATTGGCTGGATCATTCTTTAATGCTAATTCATAACCTTTGCGTGCAGCGTCGATATTTTTAAGGTTTAAGTGGGCGGTGGCGACAATAATTTGCCAATCGTTTCGGCTCTTAGGAGTGAGGTTATTGAATTGACTATCAATGATTTTTTCGTTTTGCTTGGTATAAAGCCAAACCTTACCGAGGGTATCTACTATTAAACTGGGATCTGCTCCCATGGCTAATGCTTCTTCGAGTACTTCCTCTGATTCATACATATAACCACTGATTAACAGTACTTTACCCATGAGTATTTTAGCGGGTAGGCTATCTTCGTTTTGTTGTAAGCTGTTTTTCAAATGGATATAAGCAGTTTCAAAATCTTTATCTTCAAATGAAGCCAGAGCTTTTTCGTAAAATTCACTGCTGGTTTGTGCGATAACCTGGCTACTTACTAAAAGAAAAGCAGCTAAGGACATTTTTCTGGCCAGTTTCACCACGTATGATCTCTCTATAATTATGTAACTATGAATTGCTATCATTTTGCATTACAAGATACCGCAAAGCGCACATACTTTATACTGTTAGCGGATAAATTACTGCGCACTGCTGCGTTGATAATGTCAGATTTTAGACATAAAAAAAGACGGCGAACCGTCTTTTTGTCACAATATATTTGTCTAGACTGACATTTTACGTCTGAATATTGCTGCCACACCCGCTAAAAATAACGCAAATGTTGCTGGTTCAGGAACTTGTGTTTGACCTTCACCTTTGCGGGTTGTGATGTTTTTCAGTTTAATCGCATCATAGTAACTGTCTTCCGCATTGCCAGAAAAAACAGAGTTATACACACCCACTAACCAATATTTTGATTCAAAACCTGGGGCAATGGTTGCCGTGTTTGTGCCAATGTTGAACTTGTCGGTTTGATATCCCCAACCTTCAGATAACAAATCACTCCACTTGGTATCCGAAGAAAATGGAGTAGTACCGAGATCTTTCGTACCAGTGTAACCAACGATACTGACATCTGAATCATTACTATACCAACCGGCTTGAACGCTGGTTAACTCTACAGCAGTATCAAATTCAAATAACACCATGTCATAGTCACGCCATCCGTCGTTACTACCTTTATTATCTAAAGCATGATGAGGAGAATAATCAGAATCATCGTCGTTTATTGCGCCAAGACCAGAGGAGTAACGTTGTAAATCTGCGCTTTCGATAAACGGGTCTTGATCGTATGCGACATTACTACTGTTACACTCTGGGCCTGTGCCACAACTGGCATAGCCGGTTGATGACCAAGCTGTTACCGTCATACCGATTGTTCCAGAGGTATAACTAAGGGAATTAGAACCCCAACTTCCACCAGAACTGAAATTCCAATTCTGAGTTTCATACGTGGTCGTGCTTGCTGAAGCAAAACCTGTGACCGCTAATGCGAAAAATCCCGCTAAAACTTTATTAACCATAACTAATATTCCTACATCTTCCAACCTAAAGGCCGAGACCTTCACTGGAATGAGTTAAGCAAAAAACAAACCAACTATTGTAAGTGTATTGTAAACAACAGCTTAAGTGCTTTTTCGGTAATATTTCCCCAGGTCAATTTGTCTCCCTGTAAAAATAATGGACAGTAAAAAATTTACCTGTTTCCAGATGGCGACATGGTAAGATTTTATCGTTCTAATCTTTCTTAAAGCCAGTATACCGCGAGATTAAAGGGAGTTATGTATGACTTTCGTAGCATAGGTATTTTGAGATATAAGCGTTTACTTATAAAGGAAATGCTCAAATAGGAAACATTTTTCAAAAAGAAACAGTATATTTGCGCAAAGAAGCGTTAAAATTAGTCCGTGCAAGGGTGTGTATGATTTTGAGCTAATTCAGGATTATGCTATCTTGTGCGCTCATTTTGAAGGGGGAATAATGTCGGATTCTAAACGTAAAGGTATTTATTTGTTACCGAACTTGCTGACAACGGCTGGTCTGTTTTCGGGTTTTTATGCTGTAGTCGCATCGATGAACGGTCGATTTGAAGCCGCGGCAGTGGCGATTTTTGTGGCGATGATTTTTGACGGCCTAGATGGTCGAGTTGCGCGCATGACAAATACCCAAAGCGAATTTGGTGCTGAATACGATTCTATGGCCGATATGGTGTCTTTCGGAATGGCGCCGGCTCTTGTTGCTTATAATTGGGGTTTAACCGATTTAGGTAAAGTTGGCTGGTTGGCTGCCTTTATTTATGTGGCGGGTGCTGCATTAAGACTGGCAAGGTTTAACACCCAATTAGGTGTGGCGGATAAACGTTTTTTCCAAGGCTTAGCAAGTCCCGCTGCGGCTGCATTAGTTGCCGGAATGGTCTGGGTTGGCGTTGAATACGACGTCGATGGCAAAGATTTCGGTCTAGTAGTTGCTGTGTTAACGGGCTTAGCTGGATTATTAATGGTAAGTAACTTCAAATATAACTCGTTTAAAGAAGTTGACTGGCACGGCAAGGTACCTTTTGTTGGACTTTTAATTGTGATGTTAATTTTCATCATTGTTGCCACGGCGCCTTCTTTAGTGTTGTTTATAGTGTTTGCCCTCTATGCGTTAGCAGGACCTATAAATACGTTTCGAAGTGTTGATAAAGTGCGTCTTGAAGATGTAGTTGGGGATCGTGAAGAGTCTGATTGTGATTTCGACGATACACCCAAAAAATCGACTGAAGACGATAAATAATCGAGCAACTAAGTGTCAAAAAATTTAACGATCTCAATAGGCTTATTTTGTTACGTAATAATAAATTACTGATTCATATAATAAAAATAAGTTGGTTCAGTAATTGCTTTACTTAATTGCTGAGGTCGCACTGTTTAGTTTGTGACCGAAATATAACAATAAAAATGAACGAAATCGTTTAAAACAATAATAAGGTTCACTAGTATGAAGTATTTGAAAAAAGTTTTGCTCGCAACAGGTCTTATTGCCACTACACTGGGAATGTCTCTTTCAGCTAACGCTGGCGCAATTATTCAACAAGATATCTATGCAGATGTTCTGCTTTCTGAGTTTCATC
Organism: Aliiglaciecola sp. 2_MG-2023; assembly: GCF_030548145.1. Classification (NCBI taxonomy): domain Bacteria; kingdom Pseudomonadati; phylum Pseudomonadota; class Gammaproteobacteria; order Alteromonadales; family Alteromonadaceae; genus Aliiglaciecola; species Aliiglaciecola sp. 2_MG-2023. The sequence continues at coordinate 85,381 of NZ_JAUORY010000003.1, read as the reverse complement.
CATTCAATATTGATTTAGGTCCTCAGGTAATAGGTTCTGTTACTTACAATACTGAAGACGCGGATGGGGCCGGTTTTTTGAGCGTTGTAGAGCTCGATTTGTCTATCGGCGATTTAGTTTTAACTGAGGCTGATGGTGATTCAGCGGATCAAGGTCTTCCAATTATAGCGGGTATTAATCCATTTGCTCCAAATGCTGGGTTAGAATTTTTATTTGAAACATTTCCTTTATTTGGTTCCATGCCAGACTATATATTAACGTTAGATGTTGGCTTTCTTGACGGCTTCTTGTTTGTTGATGAATATGTATATGACGTTAGTGGCGATATAATAGGCGTGTTTCCATCAGTAGATGCTGATATTTTTCTTGGCGCCGTAACTTATGTTCCAGAGCCTTCAGCATTAGTTCTTATGCTTGCTGGTTTAGGTTTACTAGTACGCAGAAAAGTGGCTGCTAAGTAAATTTATTCTCTCGTTTTAAAAAACCTGGCTTCAGCCAGGTTTTTTTATGTCTGTTAATATATTCACCTGTATACCGATTTGTCCTATTTCTGCTTTTTTGTTCATTTCCATTATTTTATTGCGGAGCAGTTTAATTTGTCCTCAGGCTTATTCACTATGCGTGATAGAGCGGAGTAGAGTGGCTTTAATTTCGTAAACTCATTTTCTAGCAAAGAACGTCAATTTACAGTCATTTTAGTTTTGGCGCGCTTGTTGCAATTCCACATATTATATTAATAACCGTCAAAAATTTGTTTATGGAACTTGCAGGTTACCTCAATCGGGTAGACAAAAATCAGGTAAAAAGCTTTATGAATGGGGTCGGCGCTCCAATCGTAGTGCTAGCCATAATGGGCATGGTTATTCTGCCGATGCCGGCATTTCTACTAGATATACTTTTTAGCTTCAATATCGCCTTATCACTTATGGTGATTTTGGTATCTGTGTTTACTAATAAGCCTGTTGATTTTGGTATTTTTCCTTTAATACTGTTAGTTGCCACTGTATTACGCCTTGCCTTAAATGTTGCTTCCACGCGAATTGTCTTGTTGGAAGGGCATGAAGGTGGAGATTCTGCTGGTAAAGTAATACAGGCATTTGGTGAAGTGGTTATTGGTGGTAATTACGCTGTGGGTATAGTGGTGTTTGCTATCCTACTGATTATCAATTTTAAAGTGGTAACTGCTGGTGCAGGACGTATTTCAGAAGTAAGTGCTCGTTTTACCTTGGACGCGATGCCCGGTAAACAGATGGCGATAGATGCCGATTTGAACGCCGGTTATATTGATCAAGATGAAGCCAGAAAAAGACGTTCGGAAATTACCAGTGAAGCCGATTTTTACGGCTCAATGGACGGTGCTTCTAAATTTGTTAAAGGTGACGCCGTTGCTGGTTTGTTCATTATGCTTATCAACATTGTTGGTGGTTTATTCATTGGTATTATTCAACATGACTTAGCCTTTGGCGAAGCCATTGAAATATATACTATTTTAACCATTGGTGATGGTTTAGTTGCGCAAATACCTTCGTTATTACTTTCCGTGGCTACGGCGATTATTGTTACCCGCGAAAATGACTCTCAAGAAATGGGTCAGGAAATGAGACGCCAACTAGGTAACCAAAAAGCGCTTTATGTTACCTCCGCGATTTTATTCGTGATGGGTATAGTGCCAGGTATGCCACACATAGCATTTCTTGGTTTTAGTGCATTTGTAGCGGCAGTTGCTTACTACAATTTCTGGAACGCCAAGAAGCAGGCTGCTGAACCGCAAGTATTGGAAAATACGCCGGAACAAAGCCAGCAGCAAGAGATTAAAGAGCTTGGTTGGGATGATGTGCAGCATGTCGACACCATAGGTTTAGAAGTGGGTTATCGCTTAATTCCTTTAGTTGATAAAACTCAAGGTGGTGAGCTTCTCACCCGGATTAAAGGCGTTCGTAAAAAATTGTCTCAAGAGTTGGGATTTTTAATTCCACCTGTGCATATCCGTGACAACTTAGATTTAAACCCCAATAGCTATACCATTTCTATGCTAGGAGTTACGGTTGGGGATGCCGAGATTAGTCATGACGATGAATTAGCGATTAATCCAGGGCAGGTTTTCGGAAAACTAGAGGGCAAGGCAACACGAGACCCAGCCTTTGGTTTAGAAGCCGTTTGGATCCGCCCTCAACAACGTGAACACGCACAAACTTTAGGGTACACAGTAGTAGATGCGGCAACAGTGGTTGCTACACACCTTAGCCAGTTACTAACTAATAATGCGTATCAGCTACTTGGACATGAAGAGGTTCAACAACTCCTCGATATGTTAGCTAAAAACAGTCCTAAGTTGGTTGAAGGTTTGGTACCGGAAGTCTTGCCGTTAAGTACAGTGGTAAAAGTATTGCAAACCTTGCTATATGAAGGCGTTCCTATTCGAGATATGCGCAGTATTGTGCAAACGTTATGTGAATATGGTCCTAAAACTCAAGATCCTGATGTGTTGGTATCTGCCGTTAGAATATCGTTAAAACGTTTAATCGTGCAGGAGATTAATAACAACGAACAAGAGTTGCCGGTTATTACCCTAGCACCTGACTTGGAACAAATGCTCCATCAATCTTTACAAGCTGGTGGAGAAGACGGCGCTGGTATTGAACCTGGCTTAGCTGAAAAATTACAAAACTCGTTGTCTGAAGCTTCGCAACAAAGAGAATTAGAAGGTGAGCCAGCCGTATTATTAACATCAGGCATGCTCAGACCTGTGTTATCAAAATTCTTCAAACATTCAGTGATGGGCTTGCACGTTTTATCTTATCAAGAAATTCCAAGTGACAAACAAATTCGAATTGTAAGTGCTGTGGGTCAATAAAATGGCGCAGACTAATTTATATAAACTAGACCAGATGCTTCTTTGGGGGGCAATGTGAAAATTAGACGTTTTATCGGAAAAGACATGCGCGATGCGCTTAACCAAGTAAAAAAAGAACTTGGCGGTGATGCGGTCATTATGTCCAACAAGAAGACTTCGGAAGGAATCGAAATTGTTGCTGCGTACGATCAAGCAAAACCTGAAGCTGTTACGGAACCTAATCAACGAATTAAGCATTCTGGTATTAATAAACAGCCAACTGCAACTGCAACTGCGCATCCTGGGCGACAAGCTACTACAGCAAACTTTAATCAACCACAAAGCCTGCGAGCAGCACAACAAAAAGTGCCGAGTCTGAGTGAAATTATTGGCGACTCGGGGCCAGATAGCCTGCGTGAGTTACTCGAAAAACAAGCCGCAGCAGCCGTGCCAACGTCACAAAATGAAGCTAATAGTCATGAGGTAAAAACGGCACAGGCTGAAGACGTTTCGAATTCTGCCATTAGTGAAATAAAAAATGAGTTAAATTCGCTGCGCAATGTACTTCAATTTCAAGTTTCTGGTTTGCTAAAACAACAACGTCAAAGTGCTCATCCTATGCACGGGTATTTAACCTCAAGACTGATTGAAATGGGCATTAGTAGTCACATTGCCGATGACATAGTCTCTTATACTCCTACTCCCGAAAACGCAGATGAAAGGCAGGCTTGGTTATTTTTACTTAAACTATTGTCTAATCGTATCCAAACCACTGGCAATGCTATTCTGGCCGACAAAGGTGTTGTTGCATTAGTTGGTCCCACAGGGACAGGAAAAACCACAACCATAGCCAAATTGGCGGCCAGAGCAGCGCAAAAGTATGGCGCTGACCAAATCGCGATGGTAACAATTGATTCCTATCGTATAGCGGCGTTTGAACAATTGGCGACTTATGGAAAAATTATTGGCTGTAACGTAAAAAAAGCGCAAAATGCGGAAGAATTGTCAGATATACTCTTCCAACTGCGTAACAAGCGATTGGTTTTAATAGATACTGCAGGTTTTGGTCAAAGAGATTCTCGACTAATCAAGCAGTTAGATACCTTAAATCAGCATTCATGTGCTAATATCAAGAAGTATGTTGTGATTCAAGCCAATGCACAATACAAAGTGCTGCAGCATACTTTGAGTGCATTTAGCAATATTGATTTGCAGGGATGTATTTTAACCAAGCTCGATGAGAGTTATAGTCTCGGAGAAGCGTTAAGTGTGGCAATTGAACATAAGTTAGCCGTTAGTTATTTGACGGATGGACAACGAGTCCCTGAAGATATTAAAGTTGCAGACGCAAAGTTTTTAATCTCTGCAGCGGCTAAGCTTTATAAAAAATATGGTTTGATTCATACTGCTAAGCCAGAACTAAACAAATCGGCATTAGCAATATGATTGACGACCAAGCGAGTAGCTTAAGACGAATGAATCAATCTCGATTAATCAAAGTGATTGCGGTAACCGGTGGTAAAGGTGGGGTCGGTAAAACGAACATTACCTTAAACACGGCTATCTCGATGGCTAAAATGGGCAAGCGCGTCATGGTGTTAGATGCCGACTTAGGGTTGGCAAACGTCGACGTCATGTTAGGCTTGCGAGTAGAAAAAAACTTATCCCATGTTTTATCTGGTGAATGTACGCTGGATGAAGTTTTAGTTGTGGGCCCTCATGGGGTATTGATTGCACCGGCAACCTCCGGAACACAATCAATGACCGAACTCAGCCCCACTGAACATGCAGGACTAATTCGCGCGTTTAGTGAGTTGCGTACCAATATAGATGTGCTTATTGTAGACACGGCCGCGGGCATATCAGATATGGTGCTCAGTTTTTCCAGAGCATCACAAGATATAATGATGGTTGTTTGTGATGAACCCACCTCTTTAACTGATGCATACGCGTTGATCAAACTACTGAACAGAGAACACGGCGTGTTTCGCTTTAAGATCGTTGCCAACATGGTACGTAACATGCGCGAAGGACAAGAGTTATTTGCAAAGTTATCTAAAGTGACTAACCGTTTCTTAGATGTTGCTTTAGAACTAGTAGCAACGGTTCCTTACGATGAGAATATTCGTAAGTCAGTTCGAAAACAAAAAGCAATTGTAGATGCATTTCCAGGATCGCCAGCTTCTATCGCTATTAAAGGCCTTGCAGAAAAAGCAATGCATTGGCCAATTCCCAACCAACCTGGTGGACACTTAGAGTTTTTCTTAGAACAACTTGTCGCCGAAAAAGTGGTAGGTGGACAAAGGTGATTAGAAAGGCAGCAGCTTATCAACAACAAGCCGATTTGGCTCAACTTGTAGAAAGACATGCTTCCTTGGTTAAGCGAATTGCCCATCATTTATTAGCCAGATTACCTGCCAGTGTATTAGTGGATGATCTAATTCAATCTGGAATGATTGGATTGCTCGAGGCCGCAAAAAACTTCGATGGCTCAAAAGGCGCAAGTTTCGAAACTTTTGCAGGTATCCGTATCCGCGGAGCCATGCTTGATGAAATCCGCAAAGGCGACTGGACACCCAGATCTGTGCATAAAAATGGCAGAGCAATTACCCAAGCAATTAATCAAGTAGAACGTGAAACGGGCAGAGATGCTAGAGATATAGATATCGCGGAAAAGTTAGAAGTAAGCCTACCCGAATACCATCAGATGTTGAATGAAGTCAACGCTGGAAAAATTATCGGTATTGAAGATTTAGGTATTACCGAAGATGTGATTACCACTGAGCAAAATAAAGGTAGTGACACGCCTTTTCAGGATTTACTACAAGGTTCATTTCAAAAAGCATTAGCACATGCTATTACTACTTTGCCGGAACGAGAAGCAATCGTACTGTCATTGTATTATGATGAGGAGTTGAATCTCAGAGAAATTGGCGAGGTACTCGAAGTTAGCGAGTCCAGAGTCAGCCAAATTCACAGCCAAGCAATGTTAAAATTGAAAAGCAAAATGCAATCTTGGCGAGTTAACGAAGAATAATAAAACACCATTTGATTTAATCCTCATTGGAGGCAGTTTTGGATAAAAATATGAAAATCCTCGTTGTTGATGACTTTTCAACGATGAGACGCATCATCAAAAATTTACTTAAAGACTTAGGTTACACAAGCGTTCAAGAAGCCGATGATGGCAGCACTGCGTTACCTATGTTGCAACAAGGTGATTTTGATTTTGTAGTAACAGACTGGAATATGCCAGGCATGCAAGGAATTGACTTGCTTAGAGCCATTCGTGCAGATGATAGTTTAAAGCATTTACCAGTTTTAATGGTAACGGCTGAAGCGAAAAAAGAACAAATTGTGGCGGCAGCTCAGGCTGGAGTGAACGGTTATGTTGTTAAGCCTTTTACGGCGGCTACGCTTAAAGAGAAGCTAGACAAGATTTTTGAGAGACTGGGTTAAGATTTAACCTGTGTTGAAAATTAGGAGTGTCTAAATGACCGGCTCTAATAAAGCTCCAATGTCTCTTGATGACGCTAAAAAATTAGTTGAATTGCTGGAAAGCGGAGATAACCAAGCTGCTAGCGAATTGCTCGAAGAAGCCTCTTTAACCAATTCTGTTGAATTATTTGCAGAGGTGGGCAAATTAACCCGCCAGCTCCATGACTCTCTGAATAGTTTTCAACTTGATGATCGCATTTCGAATTTAGCCAATGAAGAAATACCTGATGCGCAAAGTCGCCTGAACTATGTTATAGAAACGACCGAAAAAGCGGCTAACACAACGATGGATGCCGTGGAAGCAAGTATGCCTATTGCTGAAAAGCTGCATACAGGTATTAATAATTTGCTCCCCGAGTGGAAAAAGTTGATGACTAGGCAGTTACAACTTGGCGAATTTAAATCTCTTTGCTCGGACTTAGATGGATTATTAGAACAGTCATCTAAAGACACCGAACAATTAACTGCATTCTTAACAGATATATTGATGGCACAGGGGTATCAAGATATCACTGGCCAAGTTATTCGCAGAGTTATCGAATTGGTGAAAGAAGTTGAAGACAGTTTAGTGCATATGTTGACTGTTTTTGGTGCTTCTGAAACAAGTTCGTTAATTTCAAAAGCAGATGAAAATGCTCATAAATCTAAAGCTGAGTCCGATACAGTGAAAGCTGAAGGTCCAATCATTGATGCTGAAATACGCGATGATGTGGTGTCCAATCAGGACGATGTAGATGATTTATTATCTAGCTTAGGGTTTTAAGAGGAACTTATTCATGTCTTTTGAAGTTGACGAGGATATTCTACAAGACTTTCTAGTTGAGGCAGGTGAATTATTAGAGCAACTGCAAGAGCAGCTTGTTGATCTTGAAAACAATCCAGAAGATTCTGATTTGCTGAATGCGATATTCCGCGGTTACCACACAGTTAAAGGTGGCGCTGGATTCTTATCACTTACAGAATTAGTCGATATTTGCCATGGTGCTGAGAATGTCTTCGATACCATGCGTAATGGACAACGCACTCTGACGCCAGAGTTAATGGATGTTATTTTACAAGCCACAGATGTGGTTGTGCAGATGTTCGAAGATGTCAAAAAACGCGTGCCACTTGAAGCTGCCGCCCCTGAACTCTTAGAAACGTTACATCGATTGAGTAAACCAGAATCAAAAGATGAGTCAAGTGTAGAACCCCCAGCGGCCTTTGAAGCGCCTCAAGAGATAGTCGAGACCGACTCTAGTGCAGAGTCGAACGACGACATGGAAGACATCACTGAAGACGAATTTGAAGCTCTATTGGATGAACTGCATGGTACAGCTAAGTCAATACCTGCAGAAGTTACTCCCCCCGCCGACTTAATCACTGGTGCCAGTGATGAAGATATTACTGACGATGAATTTGAAGCCTTACTTGATCAACTTCACGGTGAAGGTGGCTTCTCAAACGATAAATTTGAAGCAGTCCAGCCAGCTCCAGAGCCGACGCCAGAACCAGTGAGTGCCGCACCAGAAGAGACCTCTGATTCTGAAGATATTACAGATGATGAGTTTGAAGCATTGTTAGATCAATTGCATGGTGAAGGGAAAGGACCTGCTGTAAAAGCGCAAGCTTCAGCGCCAACACCTACACCAGCGCCGACGCCGACGCCAACAGCAGCGCCTTCACCTACACCAGCGCCAAAACCGTCATCAATACAGCCACCACCTCCAGCAGCCAAAGCAGAAGTGGCTGTAAAACCAGCAAATTCGCCAGCAGCTGCCAAGGCTGTCGTCAAAAAAGATGACAAAAAACCAGTTGCCAGTGCCCAGGGTGAAACAACAGTAAGAGTCGATACCAAGCGCCTAGATCAGATCATGAATATGGTTGGTGAACTGGTATTGGTTAGGAACAGACTGTTAAGTTTAGGTGTCAATATCAATGATGAAAGCATGACCAAAGCGATTGCGAATCTTGATGTTGTGACAGGTGACTTGCAAGGCGCGGTGATGAAAACGCGCATGCAACCTATTAAGAAAGTCTTTGGTCGCTTTCCCAGAGTAGTGCGAGATCTGGCACGTAGTCTCAAAAAAGAAATTTCTTTGGTCCTTGAGGGAGAAGAAACAGATTTAGATAAGAATTTAGTCGAAGCTTTGGCAGATCCCTTGGTTCATTTGGTTCGAAACTCAGTCGATCATGGAATCGAAATGCCAGATGAACGCTTGGCTGCAGGTAAACCGTCACTAGGCACTGTAAAGCTCGCTGCGTCTCAGGAAGGGGATCATATACTGCTTACCATTGAAGATGATGGTAAAGGCATGGATCCCGATAAGTTAAAAGATATTGCCATAAGTCGAGGTGTGTTAGACGCTGACGCGGCGGCTCGAATGTCGGATGAAGAAGCGTTCAATCTCATTTTTGCTCCAGGATTTTCCACTAAAACAGAGATATCTGATATTTCTGGACGTGGTGTTGGCATGGATGTGGTGAAAACCAAGATTAACCAGCTTAATGGCACGGTTAATATCAATTCCGAATTGGGTAAAGGCACACGCTTAGAAATCAAAGTACCACTGACGTTAGCTATCCTGCCGACATTAATGATTATTGTTGGAGAGCAAACGTTTGCACTACCTTTAGGTGCGGTAAACGAAATTATTAATATGGACTTGAGCAAAACCAATACGGTTGATAGTCAATTGACTATGATTGTTCGTTCTAAAGCCATTCCGCTTTTTTATCTTCGAGACTGGTTGCGAAAAGAACCTGGAACGGTGGATAAAAATCAAGGACATGTGGTCGTCGTGCAAATAGGCACCCAGCAAGTCGGCTTTGTTGTTGATGGCTTAATAGGGCAAGAAGAAGTGGTTATTAAGCCCCTAGATGCGCTTCTACAAGGTACTCCTGGCATGGCTGGCGCTACAATTACAAGTGATGGCGGGATTGCCTTAATTCTTGATATTCCAAGCTTATTAAAGCGATACGCTAAAAAGAAATAATAACCAAATTCATAAGAGGACGCTTTTTCGCGATGGCATACAGGGTATTAGTAGTTGACGACTCAAGTTTTTTTTGCCGACGCGTAAAAGATATCCTAAATCAAGATCGTCTGTTGGAAGTCATTGGTATTGCTCGAAACGGTGAAGAAGCCATTAAAATGGTGACTGAGCTAAAACCCGACGTTGTCACTATGGACGTTGAAATGCCAGTAATGGATGGCATTACCGCGGTCAAGCGTATCATGCAAATTCAGCCTTTACCGATTCTAATGTTTTCGTCGTTGACATCTGATGGCGCGAAAGCAACCTTAGACGCGTTAGATGCTGGAGCCTTGGACTTTTTACCTAAAAAGTTTGAAGACATTGCCAGAAATAGCAAAGAGTCTGTTGAATTGCTGCAAAATAGGGTACGGACTCTTGCTGCAAAGCGTGGACTAGTGGCAAGACGTTATTCAACAGCCTCGAAAACAGCGTTTAATTCTCCCGGAACCACGGCGAAAACCCAAATATTTATGCGAAGTTCAAGTGTTGCCGTTGCACCGGCAGCATCGCAAACTGATGTTAAAGAGTCATTTTCAACTATTCGCCGTTCATCAGGTAAACGTTACGAACTATTAGCAATTGGTACTTCTACTGGGGGACCAGTGGCTTTACAGAAGATACTTACTGAACTGCCTGAAACATTTCCACATCCGATTATTCTTGTACAACATATGCCCGGTAGTTTCACTAAAGCCTTTGCTGATAGATTAAATCACAATTGTAAAATTACCGTCAAAGAAGCGACTCATGGAGAACGTTTAGTCAAAGGTTGTGCGTATTTAGCTCCCGGCGGGAAGCAAATGTTAATTGAAGGTTCAAGTCGCAATGCCACCGTTAATATCGTAGAAACTCACGACCAGGCTCATCATCTGTTTAAACCTAGCGTTGATTTAACGTTTCAGTCGATAAGTCAGGTTTACGCTGGCAATGTGTTGGGCATAATATTAACGGGAATGGGCTCTGATGGAAAAGAAGGCTGCGCAGCATTAAAACAAAAAGGCGCTAAAATTTGGGCGCAAGACGAGCAAACTTGCGTGGTTTATGGCATGCCACAAGCCGTGACGAAAGCCAATATCTCAGAACGAAATATACCAATATTTGATATTGCCAAGAGTATAGTGTTGGAAATGCAAATAAAATGAACACTATTGGATATCGAGTAGAAAGAGATCGCTTGTGATAGTTTGGGCTGTTGCTAACCAAAAAGGTGGAGTTGGAAAAACCACCACGACTGTCACTTTAGGTGGAATTTTGGCACAACAAGGGAAACGTGTTCTATTGGTTGACACGGATCCGCAAGCATCTTTGAGCTATTATTTTGGTGTGGATGCTGAGGAGTTATCGCATAGTGTCCATGATGTTTTTATTGCTGGTGACGGGTTAGACAAAGATAAAGTGTTGGATAGTTTGTGTTCGACCAAACTCGATTCGCTATTTATTTTGCCTTCTTCAATGGCGCTAGCAACGTTAGATCGAACCATGGGTACTAGGCCTGGCATGGGTCTGATATTAAAAAAAGCATTTGCAAAAATTGAAGATGAATTTGATTATGTTTTAATTGATTGTCCTCCTGTATTAGGTGTATTGATGGTGAATGCTGTAGCCGCATGTGACAAATTAATAGTGCCAGTGCAAACCGAGTTTCTTGCGCTTAAAGGGTTGCAGCGAATGATGCATACATTAAAAATTATGTCGAGGTCGCAAAAACGCGATTTTGATTATATTATTGTACCTACAATGTATGATAAGCGTGTTAACGCGGCGTCAGATGCATATAAAGATCTGTGCGATAATAACAAAGGCAGAGTTTGGTCTGGCATCATTCCTGTTGATACGCGCTTTCGAGACGCGAGTCAGGCACAATCTCCTCCGTCGTTATTTAGTCCTAAAACCCGAGGCGTTTTTGCGTATAAAAATTTATTGTCGCAACTTCAAACTAAAGTCGATTACATCACATGAGTAAAGGTACCTTTGCAAAAGAAGACGTTGTAGAAGATTATCTAACATCATTACTGACTGAAGAGGTAGAAGAGGATAGGGAGCAACTCGAAAGTGTTGCTAAGCTCTTGGCCACAGCAGATGTTGCGGCCGTTCAAGAATCCCTTGAAGAGCCGACTTTCTGCGAACCGAATCCGTTGCCGGAAATTAAAGAAACCAGTGTTTTGGTCGAAAATAAAGAGTCTTCGTCAGTCAAGGCAAAGGAAGTTGAAGCGTCTTTTATTCCGACTAAAGATTTTCAAGCACTATTTTTTGAAGTGGCAGGATTAACCTTAGCATTACCTTTAACGGAGTTAGGCGGCATACATAAAATCCAAAAAGTAGGCCCCTTGTTTGGTAAACCTAAATGGTTTAAAGGTGTTATGCTGCATAGAGATGAAAAATTAAGCGTTGTTGATACCGCATTGTGGGTAATGCCTGAAAAATATAATGATGAACTGGCAGAATCATTAAATTATCAATATCTTATTATGCTAGATTCAAGTGGCTGGGGATTGGCTTGCGAACGTTTGATTACCACATCGACGTTAGCACCCACTGATGTGAAGTGGCGAAAAGCGAATAATAAACGCCCTTGGCTGGCTGGCATGGTAAAAGATAAAATGTGTGCACTTGTTAATGTGAAGCAGTTGATTAAATTGCTCGACAAGGGCCAAAATAGCAATGATAAGTAGACGCAGCTTGTAGGGAGCGAGTCATATGAGTGATGAAAGAAGTACTAAAAATGTAGCCGCCGATAGCAACGATGAAGTACTGCAATGGGTAACATATCGATTAGGTGACGAAACCTACGGAATTAATGTTATGCAAGTACAAGAAGTACTTAGGCATACAGAAATCGCTCCTGTTCCCGGTGCACCAGATTATGTGCTTGGTATTATCAATTTGCGGGGCAATGTTGTAACTGTGATTGATACTCGAACTCGTTTTGGTCTTCCACCCCATGACATCACTGACAGCACCCGTATAGTCATTATTGAGTCTGAAGAACAAGTGGTGGGCATTTTGGTTGATAGTGTCGCTGAAGTTGTTTACCTACGTTCTTCTGAAATTGATAGCGCACCCAATGTTGGCACCGAAGAAAGTGCTAAATTTATTCAAGGTGTCAGTAATCGTGACGGCGAATTGCTTATATTAGTAGATTTAAATAAATTGCTAAGTGATGAAGAGTGGGACGAAATTAGTGGATTATAATTCGTTTGATTTTGTGTAAAAGGCATACCTAAATGCTTACTTGGCAATATGCATCCATCGCAACGTTGGTGTTTTTGGTTATTCTGATTGGCATAGTTACTTACGTTTTTGCTAATCGAGATAAAAAAAACAAGCAGCGTGTCGATGAGTTAATGCTGCAAATTCACACTCTACAACAGCAAATTTCACACGCACAAGAAGAGTTGCATGAAGTGCGCTCCGGAGCCATGGGTGTTGCAGCGAAAGTAAAGGATTTAGTGCTTAAAATCGGATTGATGCAAGATAAGTTAGAAGAAATTGAGTATCTAGATCCAGAAACTAAATTGTATTCCCAAGCTGCTAAAATGGCCGACGCAGGCGCAAGCGTAGAAGAACTTATGCGAGAATGTGAGCTTCCACGGGCAGAAGCTGAATTGTTAATTGCGGTGAAAAAATCCCAGTAAAATTTCCCTAACCTCTGTTATCGGCATTTATTTCAATCTACTCTTAAAAACCTTTTTCCCTTGTCGTGGTTGTTGGTTTATGGGATAACTAATCAATGTGTTGTGTAATATCAGCAGATTACCTTTATCGTTGATAAGTTGATTTAACATGGTGTTATTCCGCTATGCAGTCACTAATATTCCTCTAATGAGATATACATTTATGAAAACCACTGTTTTACACCTACTGGCTTTTTTAATGGCTGTTCAATTCACCCTGGTGCCATTGGTAGCAACAGGTACTGAGGCCCAAAGCAGCACAAATATCACAGAGCCTTTTGGTCCACCTGAACAGGAATTAATGGTCGAAGTCGAAGGCGGTAAAGTGTATGTCCGGCTAAATGGCCTGTCTCACAGTGATGCTTATCCTGTTATTTTTGTTCATGGAGGGCCTGGTGGCGCACATAACGGCTTTGCTGAAATGCTGGGGCTGGCGAATGAGCGTATGGTTATAATGTATGATCAGCTCGACAGTGGTAAATCTGAACAGCCTAACAATCCCGAAAATTGGCGAGTTGAACGCTTTGTTGAATCATTGGATAAAATACGCCTAGCACTTAAAATTGAACGCTGGCATGTGGTTGGACATAGTTGGGGCTCTGCGCTGGCCCTCGAATATACGGCTAAATACCCGCAGCATACTGTCTCCACAGTTTTGGGGGGGACATTTATCTCTACGCCGCACTGGATCATGGATGCCAACTTGCTTGTAAAAGCAGCCCCGGAAACAATAAGAGAAACCCTTAAACAATGTGAATCTGACTCGCCTCCGAAAAAAGATATTTGTGATAATGCCTATACCGTTTTGTATTCACCTTATTACCAGCCTAAACCAACCACTGAAGCGGCTTTAGCGTACTACGAAAACGTTGGTGGAAAAGGGTTTAATCCGCTTATTTATAATCAAATGTGGGGACCAAGTGAGTTTTCTTCTACAGGTGTGCTTAAACACTACGATGCCACCCATTTATTGACTGAGATTGATGGCAGCCGCACTCTTTTTATGATTGGCCAATATGACTCGGCGCGCATTGATACCGTGCAAGACTATATCAAACTGACGTCGGGTGCTGAACTGGCTGTGGTGCCAGGAGGAGCACATGGCTTCTATTCTGATCGGCCGATAATTACCCAAGCCATATTAAAAGACTGGCTTACTCGAAAAGATTCTGCTTTTGAAATAAATAGATAAAACGTCTTTTTAAACAAATGCATTTTACAAAAAAGTTTTAACACTGGCATTATTAGGTTAGGTGAAACAAAGGTCGGTGTTGTTATTCGCTCATATCAGCTTAGTTGAAGGAAAAAGGTCTATTCATTCAAACTGTAATATCTGATATGAGCGAATGTTATCAGTGCCTATTAACACCCATTGTTGAATAATTCAGATTGCTCATTTGCATTATTGACGTTTTTATTTTGATTCCAAAATCGTTACCAGTTGCTGCAGATCTTCAACAATATAATCTGGCTTTTCAGCAAGTGGATAAAGTGCTTTGCCTTTACGGGCAATAAACGCGGTCTGCATGCCAGCGGCTTTAGCTCCCGCCACATCCCAGCCATGGGCGGCAACCATCAATGTTTCTTCTGGTTTTACCCCTAAGGTTTCTAATGCCCATGCATATGATCTTAAGTCAGGTTTGTAGATTTTAATATCTTCGATGCTTAGACGTTTATCAAAAAACTCGGTTAAACCGGCATTCTTGAACTGTGTCTCTACTCCCTTGTTGGATGAATTAGTTAAGCTGACGAGCATGTAGCCTTCGGCTTTTAATGCGGCTAAACCTGCTTTCACATCGGGATGAGGTGGCAACGATAACAACGGGCTTTTAATTGCTGTTAAGGCCTGCTCTTGGGTAATCTCGATATTGTTACTCTCTGCAACCATCATCAATGCTGCGACGCCAATTTTACCAAAATCATGATATTCGCCCGTCACAGTGGTGACCAGTGAATGATGCAGCATAGTTGAAAACCACAAGCTGATTAAATCGTCGTTTCCATGCAATGCTTTTGCAATGGATGTGCGCATGGATTCCAGATCAAGCAAGGTCTCATTAACATCAAAAACAATGATCTTAGGTTTGCTTGCGCCTTGGCTGTTAAAGCTCACACCAACTAAAACTAGGCTCAATAGTAAAAAACGGAAGTATTGGGATAACACTTTAAAATACATGGATACTCGCTACATTAATTTAGGTGGGAAATTAGTTGAACTTGGGTGATTAAATTTCACCGAAGACAACCATAATCGGTTCGAATTTAAATCTGTTGAATAATATCAAGTTAAAACGATTAACTTGATTAGCGCAATATATCTGGCTTTGAACAATCGTTCAAGTTAATATTGAACAGTTGTTCAAAAGGAGGTTGTAAGTGGCAAGTAATACAAAATTTAACCGAGATGAAGTGATTGATAAAGCCCTACAACTTTATTGGAATCGAGGCTTTCATGGCACTTCCATGCGCACATTACAGAATGAAATTGATATGCGTCCAGGCAGTATTTATGCAGCATTTGGTAGCAAAGAAGGTTTATTTAAACAAGCGCTTATTCGTTACACCCAGATAGGGTCAGAGCATCTTAAACAATGTCGCAACAAAGCTACCTCTCCGCTGGCCGCACTCAAAATGTTTATGCTACACAGAGTCGCTGAAAATCAAATGTCTTCTCCTTGCAGTATTTGTTTATTGGCTAAAACGATAGCAGAGTTAACCGATGATAATTCGGAGTTATTAGAACAAGCCAGAATGTCATTAAAAGCCATGGAAAGCAGTTTTGAGTCACTGATTATTGAAGCGCAATCTTTAGGGGAGTTAGATAAAAATTATCACAGTAAAAACATTGCTCGCCATGTACAGATTAACTTTTCAGGACTTCGAACTTATATAAGAGTGTATGGTGGACAAGTGCCGACCGAGGAAATCATTGACGGTATATTTTCACCTTTTATTTCACACAAGTCATTACATTAGAGGCTTGTTTTCAAAAGCCTATATGAAAACCAAGAAATGGGAATTTTCCTGATCCGCTAATTTATAATTCATTTCACTTAACTTTTTCAATAAATATACGATATACTACGTTTTGTAGCATAATGTATATCCGGGGGGAGGTATGGGCATAGTAAAAATTTCGAATGAATTGCATGAAGAAGTTCGAAAAAATAGTGCTGTAATGGAAAGGTCAATCAATTCACAGGCTGAATTTTGGCTGAAAATCGGGCGCTTAGCGGAGCAAAATCCAACTTTAACTTACGAACAAATTCTGCAGCGTGAAATGCGTAGTCAAAATGTCACCACAGTGAAATTAGTCAATGAGTAATATCAACATCAAGTCGCACCAAGAAATAGCATTTATGCGTGAGTCAGGAAGGCTATTAGCAAGTGTTTTTGCAGTCTTAGATAGCTTTATAAAAGCAGGCGTGACCACCATGGAAATTAATGATTTGGTTGATGATTATATTGTAAATTCGTTGCATTCAAGGCCTGCCAGTAAAGGTCAATACGGTTATCAATATACGTTAAATTCATCTATCAATGAGGTTGTATGTCACGGCGTACCATCGATAGGGAAAAAGCTTAAGGAACGAGATATCGTTAACATTGATATTACCTTAGAGAAAAATGGCTATATTGCTGACAGTAGCAAAATGTATATGATTGGCAATGTATCGCCTATTGCTAAAAAACTAGTCGATGTTACTTACCAAGCAATGTGGCAAGGCATCAAATCGGTCAAGCCTGGTAATACCCTTGGCGATATTGGGCATGCAATTCAAACACATGCAGAAAAACATGGATTCAGTGTGGTGCGCGATTATTGCGGACATGGAATAGGTCGCGAGATGCACGAAGAACCGCAGGTTTTACATATAGGAAAACCTAACTCAGGTGTTGTATTGCAAGAAGGTATGACATTTACGATTGAACCTATGATCAATCAAGGCTCATTTAAAACCAAATTGAAAAAAGATGGCTGGACGGTTATCACCAAAGATAAAAAGTTGTCAGCCCAATGGGAACACACTGTGTTAGTGACTCCAACTGGATATGAAGTGCTAACCTTACGTGATGAAGAAAAGCAATCTTAAAACTGCTATTTAGTGGGCGCCTCATATTAGTGACTTTACTTTTAACCCCAAGTTTTTTGAATAAAGTGCAGCCTAGTTACTAGGTTGCATAGGCATTCTAATCAGTGCTCTGCTGATTTAAGATTAATTGAAATGTAATATGTTGCATATCGCCTGTCACCGTAAGTTCTGAACCAATTCCATTAGCTAGCGTTTTGGCTATTGTCAGTCCTAACCCAAAGTTTTCGGTTGAAGTCCTGGCTGTGTCTTTTTGCCACAGTGGTTCGAACATCCCTGCAAGTTCTTCATTGTTTAAGTGGTTAACACAAATATTGCTTATATCAATCACTAGCGGGCCTTTGTTAGCATGTTTAATAGCGACTGTCACAGTGGAGTTTTCAACGCTATGTTGCAATGCATTGGTCAGAAGGTTTGTTAATATTGACTCCAATGCAAATGCATTGGTTAGTATGCTGTGTGAATGATCCGCGCTAATTATCTGTATACGCTTTTGGTTAAGCTTAGTACTAAGTTGTTGAACTAACGATAACGGGTCAATCTCATCAGTACATTGTAAGGTTTGCACGCTATATTTATGGATCAGCATTAGATTTGAAATGATACTTTTCATTCGTTCGCTGATTTTAAGCACTTCCGGTTTAAATTCCGAGTTAAGGTTATATTCTTCAGGAAAACGAATGGCTATTTCTGCTAAGTTAATCAGCTCGGTAACTGGGGTTTTTAACTCGTGAGCAATATCGGATGTCAGCCTTTTTTCCCGAAGAAATAGAGAGTAATTTTCATTAATAAAATGATTTAAGCTTTCTACTATAGGCACTAGTTCTGAAGCTGTGTCTTTTATTCTTGAGCATTGGTTTTGTTCCGAAAATCGTATGGCTTTAATTTCTTTATTTAATTCATCGATTGGTTTTAGTGCCGAGGATACCACTCTTCTAACGGTTAACCTGATAAGTAGGGGGATAGTTATTACGGCAATGATAAAGGCTAAATCAATAAACCAGAGATAAAAGTTCAGGTTTTCAACGGAAGCTGCATAGGCGAGTAACACGGGTTTTTGAAAATCTTCGTCTGCTTGTTTGTTGTTGAGTAATTCACTTCTATATTCACTATCAATTTGTGGGATAAAACGTGAATAGATTACCCTGCCTGAACGACCATCGGGTAATTTAATATCTTCAGATAGGATTGAATCAACAGGGATTGATTTGTAGGCTAAACTTCTTATTGTGTGCATTGTCAGTGTGTCTGAGCGTTCGAAAATATCCTCTCCATGCCATATTTGGAAGTACTCTGATTCCGTTGTACCCTCAAACTCAGGTAAAAACTCACCGGCAAATTCGAATTCAAGACCGTCGTGATCCTCCCGTACAAATGTCATGAGCATCCCAGCCTTGTTGATCATGGAACGCTCAAATTCGTCAGAGATCCAAGTATCTACAGTAATATCTGCAGCTAAAAGTACAATTAAAACAATGAGTGAAATAAAAAACGATAACCGTCTTGTTAGTGTTTTGCGGATGGATTTCATTCACCTTCCAGCATTTGATAACCAAATCCACGTTTGTTCTTTATAGGGAGATCAGCACCGAGTTTTCTAGCCTTTTTTCTAGCAGATGACAGGTGTGCTTCAATCGCATTTTTAGAAATACTGTCGTATTGCCCTGATATATATTCGCTCAGTTTCTCTGCGGTGGTTATTCTGTTTCGGTTAACAAATAAACACTCTAAAACTTTGTATTCATTGGGGGTTAAATCAATATTTTGATTTGCAAAACTAATGCTTTTTAATTGCAAGTTAAGCTCAAACCCCTTGACTTTAATTTTGTCAAAATGATTCTGAGTTGAACCTCGTCGCATAAGGTTGATTAATCTTGCGTGCAATTCATCGAACGAAAACGGTTTAGATAAATAATCATCCGCGCCTGATAAAATCCCAGTGATCTTCGTTTCAGGTTCGGCTCTAGCTGATAAAATTAATACGCGAGTGTCATTTTTACTTTTTCGCAGTGTTTCGAGAATTGTCATGCCGTCAATACTAGGGAGCATTAGGTCAAGTATTATGCCGTCGTACTCACACATCAAGGCCATGCTTAAGCCCTCAGCGCCATCTCCTGAGGTGTCTACAGAGTATCCTAGTTTGACTAAACCTATTTTTAAACTGCGTCGCAAAGACTCCGAATCTTCAATTAGTAATAATCGCACAATTTATTGTTCGCCACTGAATGCTAGTAAGTGACAACTTTACGCTTCCAATCTTAAGGTTTACTTAAGATCGTAAACTTGTATGTGTTAAACAATATTAAATCTAATCTTCAGTTAACCTTAAGGTTGCTCGGATATATTGCTAAAAACTTAAAGTAATAAGTCTGGGAGAGTTGATATTGTGGATATTTCTGTAGTTATCCCCGCTAAAAATGAACAAGACAATATCATTCCGTTGATAGAAGAAATTGTTGCTGTTCTTAATCGTAATAATGAGTTTGAAATTGTCTATGTGGACGATGGTAGCGATGATAATACCTATAGTAACTTGTGTTTAGCCGCGTCAAGTGATTACCCTCAAGTAAAACCTATTCGACATAAGTATTCTGTTGGCCAAAGCAAAGCGATTCACACCGGTGTCAGTTTTGCCAAAGGAAAGCTGATAATAACCCTAGATGCAGATGGTCAGAATGATCCTGCTGACATTCCAGATTTGTTAAAAGAAGCTCAAAAATTTCCAGTTGGTGCTCATTTTTGTATCGCCGGTTATCGGAAAAATCGTAAAGATACGGCATGGAAACGCATGCAGTCTAAGATTGCTAACAATATACGCAGTCGAATTTTGCGGGACAATACCCCTGACACGGGATGTGGCTTAAAAATCTTTCCCAAAAGTACCTTTTTACAACTCCCATACTTCGATCATATGCACCGCTTTCTTCCTGCCTTAGTGCGTCGTCTTGGAGGAAAGATTGTGGTTGTTGAAGTCAGCCATAGAGATCGTCAATATGGCACTTCCAAGTATAATATGTTGGGAAGACTACGAGTGGGAATTGTCGATCTTCTTGGTGTGATGTGGCTACAACGACGAGGTAAAATTGCTTTGCTTGAAACAACTCATGAGCAATAAATTTTGAAGTTGTTTCTCAACGTTTTTGTACGTCTAATACCTTTATTATTGATTTGTTTAATTGGTAGTGAGCTACTAGCTCAGATCCCATCGATTAATACATTTAATCAATCGTGGATAGATGCTCACACTCGAGACAATGGATGGCAGGGGATTATTAACTTTATTTTAGTTAGCGGTTTACTGGCGTCTTTGGGCGCTCCTCGACAATTCATCGCTTTTCTAAGCGGCTATGCCTTTGGCTTTGCTGAAGGTGTAGTTTATTCGACGTTTGCGATTACGTTGAGTTGTTTACTCACCATGCTTCTTTCTCGTTTTTATGCCAAACCTGTGGTCACGCACTTTTTCCCAAACAAAGTGATCGGTCTCAATCGGTTTTTGACTAATCAAGTTTTTATAAAAACAATTATTGTTAGGTTGTTGCCAGTTGGCAATAACCTCATTACCAATATAACGGCGGGAGTAACCACTATTAAAATTTGGCCATTTGTGATGGGATCTATGTTTGGTTACATCCCTCAGATGGCTATTTTTGCGCTTATGGGAAAGGGGGTTGTGGTGCAATCTTATTGGAAGATCACTCTCAGTGTTGTATTTCTCGCCATATCCAGTTTGTTAAGTCTTTATGTCTATAAAAAGTTTAAGGCTGATAAGTACTTAATCACTAGCACCGGTGCACAAAATACTGCTCAATTTGCTGCCACGAGCGGTCATAAATAGTGACATGATTACGCATTTAATTCAGTTCCATTTATCTTCTCAAAAACATGCGCGCGAACTGCAGCTTTTGGGTGTACTTTTGTTCATTTCGATCATCTTAATTTTTGTGGGATTAGGATTTCGCGATCCATGGCCTGCAGATGAACCTCGTTTCGCACAAATTGCTAAAGAGATGGTAGAAACTGGTCAATGGTTTTTCCCGGCCAGAGCGGCAGAGTTTTATCCTGATAAACCACCTGTATTTATGTGGTCAATCGCGATTTTTTACGCATTGTTCGGCTCTTTAAATATAGCTTTCTTATTGCCTTCTGCGCTGTGTTCACTACTGACTATTTATTTAGTATTTGATATTGGACGTAAGCTATGGAGCCCAGAAACTGGTTTTATAGCAGGTTTACTACTAGTGTTTAGCTTTCAATTTATGCTGCAAGCTAAAAGTGCGCAAATTGATGCAATGGTTTGTGCGTGGATCACCCTTGGTTGTTATGGTTTCTTGAGGTTTTTGCTATTTGACGCTAAATGGCGATGGTTCTATTTAGCCTGTTTTTTTATGGGAATCGGTGTTATCACCAAAGGCGTAGGCTTTTTACCTATATTGATATTGATTCCGTATATGTTTATGCGCTTTATTTGCAATTATCACTCAATACTTAAGCCGGATAATGAGTCTATTGTTAAGTGGTTGCTGGGACTATTGGTCATGCTTTTAGCAATAGGTTTGTGGTTTGTACCTATGTTGGTATTAGTTGAATTAAGCCACAATCCGTTATTAGAACAATATCGCGATAATATTTTGTTTAAACAAACAGTTACTCGTTATGCTGATTCTTGGCATCATATTAAACCATTTTGGTATTATTTCGTATCCGTAATCCCTGCCTTTTGGTTACCCCTAAGCATTTTCATTCCGTGGTTAATTCCTCATTGGATACGCGCAATCAAAAAGCAGGATGCCCGGGTAATTCTGCCGCTAACGTGGATTGTACTCGTGTTAGTGTTTTTCAGTATCAGCCCAGGCAAAAGAGGCGTATATATATTGCCAGCTTTGCCAATGTTAGCCTTAATCAGTGCACCTTATGTGCGACAAATTTTACAGCGACGGGCCGTCAATTGGATTTTATGGGCACTGGTGACTGGTATATCTTTAGGCTTATTAGCTTTCGCATTGGCTGGATTAAGCAATGCCAGTTTTACCCAAAAGCTAGTGACTGAATACGCTATTTCACCTTGGTACTTTTTTATATCAATTGGTTTGGCTGGACTCCTGGGCACACTTATCACAGTCAAACAACAGCAGTGGCGGAGCTGGCCGCTATTTATATCTGTGTTATGGATTTTGTACTCTACTTGGGGATACGGTTTATTAGAAGTGGTTAAAACGCCGAAAAAAATATTTCAACAAATGCAACATATTGTTCCGCAAAATGCTGAAGTTGGGCTAGTCGATTTTGCCGAGCAATTTATTCTATTTTCCCCTTATCCTATTACTCATTTTGGTTATCACACTGACAATGCAGAGCAAGTTAAAGCGGCTTACCAGTGGATAGGAACCAGTAAAAACCGATTTATATTGCTAAGTTTTGAGTTAGTCGAGGGGCTTTGTTTTGATAAAAATAAAGCCATACATCTTGGGTTTGCCCACCGCACTGATTGGGTATTATTAAATACCGCTAGTCGCGTAAATGGGTGTCCTAAACCACAGCTTCATAAACCACAGGGCAATATTATTGAATATCAGTATATTCCCAAACCCTAAGTGCCTATTTGAATCAAAAAAACATATCAATAACTGCAAAAAGTTCAACTCAGACAGTAGAGATTTTAAATTAAATTATAGAATTGTTTTTATTTAAAAAATTATTGCAAAACATCAGTTTATCTTCAGTTTCAGCTAAGGTTTGGCTTCTAAAATAGCTTGTGTAATCAACCATAAATGAAACAAGATGAATGTAATTTTAAAGCTAATGCGACATGAATATACTGGCGCACAAATTATCGCGATAAATTCGTTATTTATTGTATTTGTATTTAATTATTGTTTTTTAAATGGTGTATTTGCAGCCATTCAACCTAACAACTTGTCACAATGGAGTTTTTACGCTTCAGTTATTCTATTATTGTTTAGTCTAACCATTATAATCACTAGTATTTTGGGAGGAATAGTTTTTCCCAGAACTATATCTGCGGTCACAGTGCTAGTGTCATGCTTATTGTTTTATGCAACTTTTCAATACGGTGTCATTTTTGATAAAAGCATGATTCAAAACATTGCTGAAACCAATTCTGGTGAAGCCTCATCTTATTTGAATATTAGTTTTCTTATCTACTTTATTCTGCTGGGAGTTGTCCCTGCAATATTGATGTTTAAAATAAAGGTTAAAGGAGATTTAAAAAGCCGAATAAAAAGTGTGTTAACGATAAATCTGCTTGCACTAATCGTCACTGCTTCGACTGTTACTTTCCTGTATAAAGATTACGCAGCGGTAGGCAGAAATAATCATAATTTATTTAAGTATATTGTCCCTTTTGCATTTTATGATTCTGGATTTAGGTATTTACGAGATAATTATTTTTATCCCCCTTTGCCCTTTAAAGTTTTAGATAAATCGCCAACGATCAAGCCGTCAAAACAAGGACAACAAAACTTAACAATAGTTGTGGTCGGGGAAACTGCCCGTGCACAGAACTTTTCGTTGAATGGTTATACTCGCAATACCAATAAGTTTTTGGCGCAAACCCCAATACTCAGTTTTAAACAGGTAAGCTCTTGCGGTACTGCTACCGCAGTGTCTGTGCCATGTATGTTTTCTCGTTTACCACGAAGCAAATACGAAAGTCGAGTGGCGAGTAGTCAAGATAATGCTTTAGATATAATTCATCGAGCAGGCGTGGACGTCACTTGGATTGATAATAACAGTACTTGTAAAGGGGTATGTGAAAGAGTGAGTGAAATTCGTTTTGATCCAACTCAAGACTCACCGTTGTGTGATGGTGATTATTGTTTTGATGAAATTCTTATCGAAAAATTGCAACAACAAATTAGCCAGCATAAATCCGACAATAAACTTATCGTCTTACATATGATCGGTTCCCATGGTCCTACTTATTTCCGGCGCTATCCCGATACATTTAAACCTTTTATGCCAGATTGTCCGCAAAGTGATATTCAACATTGCAGCGAAAACCAGTTAAAAAATACATATGACAATACTATTGCTTATACCGACTTTGTATTAAGTAAAGTTATTGCGGTTCTGCAGCAAAGTAATGTAGCCAATAAGTCCTTGCTGTACATTTCAGACCATGGCGAGTCATTAGGTGAAAATGGACTTTATTTGCATGGCTTTCCCTACAGCATTGCCCCTGAAGAGCAAACTCATGTGCCTATGTTGTACTGGAGTACTGAATTAGCGGATGCTAATTTTAAAGACTGTATTTCCAGCAAATTGAATTCTGATTTCTCACAAGACAATATTTTTGACACCCTGTTAGGTTTAACCAATGTGAAAAGCAGCATTTATCAACCAGAAATGGATATATTTCAGCAGTGTAGAACAACAACAATAATGGCTAAAAGTTGATTATTTGCTCCAATTTCAGTTAACCAATTTTATGTGAGGAATAAGAATAATTAAGGTTATTTCGAATATGTGAAATAAAAATTCTCAGGTATAAAGTGTATAGGCCGGATAAACGTTTAGACGTCTAGACGTAAAGATGTTGACTTTTGAGTGTGAATAGGCGAAATTTGTTTTCTTACAACCACATTGGAGAACTTATGCCTATTCGAATACCTAGTGATCTTCCCGCCCAAGGGGTCTTGAACGCGGAAAATATATTCGTTATGGACAGCGAAGCCGCTGCTAAGCAAGACATTCGTCCTCTAGAAGTGGGCATTTTGAATTTAATGCCGAATAAGATTGAAACTGAAGTTCAGATTTTACGACTTCTTTCCAATACGCCATTACAGATTAATATTGATCTTATTCGCATCGATAATCAGGCACCTAAGAATACACCTAAAGCCCATATGGATGCCTTTTATTTGTCTTTTGATGACGTGGCTCATAAAAATTACGATGGGTTTATTATCACCGGTGCACCCATTGCTCACCTCGATTATGCTGACGTCAAATATTGGGACAAAATCACCACTATTATGGAGTGGACACAACGTCATGTGCAGTCTACTTTATATTCTTGTTGGGCGGCCCACGCTGCCATGTTTCATTTTTACGGGCACAATCGTCAACTTCGAAACGACAAGCTTTCCGGTGTTTACACCCATAATGTGAACGAACCACACGATGCGTTAATGCGCGGCTTTGATCCGCAGTTCAATGCACCCCATTCTCGTTTTGGGGAAATTCCCATCGACATATATAAAAGTGTTGAGGGGCTAAATGTATTAGCCAGTTCGGAAAAAACTGGGGCGTATTTAGTCGCCTCAAAAGATAAACGAATGGTATGCGTTACTGGGCACCCAGAATATGATCCTGAAACACTGGATCAGGAGTTTAAGCGTGATAGTAATAATGCATTAGCGCCGAAAATTCCAGAAAACTATTACGAAAATGATGATCCCAGTCAGCCCTATCATGTAACATGGCGCTCCCATGGTTCGCTTCTGTTTACAAACTGGTTAAACTATTATGTTTATCAGACGACACCGTTTGATCTTGCTGATCTTCCAAGTAAAAAATAAGAGGTAATTGCGTGGCGCAAAATAACACCGAACAACTCTACTCCATTGCACAGCAACGAATTCTTATTCTTGA
Source organism: Aliiglaciecola sp. 2_MG-2023 (assembly GCF_030548145.1). Classification (NCBI taxonomy): domain Bacteria; kingdom Pseudomonadati; phylum Pseudomonadota; class Gammaproteobacteria; order Alteromonadales; family Alteromonadaceae; genus Aliiglaciecola; species Aliiglaciecola sp. 2_MG-2023. Next base: position 59,655 of record NZ_JAUORY010000003.1, on the reverse strand, counting down.
CGGTGCAATGGGAACTATGATTCAACGGCATAAACTGGAAGAAGATGATTACCGCGGTGATCGATTTGTCGATTGGCATTGTGATGTCAAAGGCAATAACGACTTGCTTGTATTGAGTCAACCCCAAATTATTTATGATATTCATTGCCAATATTTCGAAGCTGGCGCTGACATAATCGAAACCAATACCTTTAATGCTACCACTATCGCCATGGCTGATTATGATATGCAATCCCTGGCCAAAGAAATTAATATTGAAGCAACCAAGTTAGCCCGTAAAGCGGCCGATGAATACACCGCAAAAACGCCCGATAAACCTCGTTTTGTTGCGGGCGTCTTAGGACCCACAAACCGCACGGCTTCAATTTCTCCCGATGTAAATGATCCGGGCAAGCGTAATGTGAATTTTGATCAACTGGTAGCAGCCTACTCAGAAGCGACACACGGTTTGATTGAGGGCGGAGCTGACATAATTCTAATTGAAACTATTTTTGATACATTGAACGCTAAAGCGGCTGCCTTCGCAGTAGACACTGTGTTTGATGAGTTAGGTATTACTCTACCCGTTATGATTTCAGGTACTATCACTGATGCCTCTGGCCGTACTTTATCAGGGCAAACTGCTGAAGCTTTTTACTATTCACTGCGACATATCAACCCTGTGTCATTTGGGCTCAATTGTGCCCTTGGACCGGATCTATTACGTCAGTATGTAGAAGAGATTGCTAACCAAGCTGAGTGTCTGGTTTCTGCGCACCCTAATGCGGGCTTACCGAATGAGTTTGGGGAATACGACATGGAAGAAGACGAAATGGCAGAACATATCCAAGAATGGGCGAAATCAGGATTGGTGAATATTGTCGGTGGATGTTGCGGCAGTACGCCAGAACATATTGCTGCAATTGCAAAAGCCGTAGAAGGCATTGCGCCTCGGGTTCCAGTCAAAAAAGAAGTTAAAATGCGCTTGTCTGGTTTAGAACCCTTTGTGCATTAACAGGAGTTTTTCGTGTCACAAGAACAACAAAATACCAGTGCTACCTTTGTAAACGTAGGGGAACGTACCAACGTTACAGGTTCAGCAATGTTTAAACGTCTGATCCTCGAAGATAACTATGAAGCAGCGTTAGATGTGGCTCGTCAGCAAGTTGAAAATGGTGCGCAAGTCATCGATATCAACATGGATGAAGCCATGTTGGATTCCGAAGCTGCCATGGTACGATTTTTATGTCTAATTGCCTCTGAACCAGACATTTCTCGCGTGCCTATTATGATTGACTCTTCTAAATGGAGCGTCATCGAAGCTGGCTTAAAGTGTGTTCAGGGGAAAGCGATAGTCAATTCGATTAGCTTAAAAGAGGGTGAAGAACCCTTTTTAAAGCAAGCTAAATTATTGAAACGATATGGTGCAGCGACTGTTGTGATGGCGTTTGATGAAAAAGGTCAAGCCGACACACAAGCTAGAAAATACGAGATATGTGAGCGCAGTTATAAACTATTAACTGAAAAAATCGGCTTTCCACCTGAAGATATTATTTTTGATCCGAACATTTTTGCCGTAGCAACCGGAATTGAAGAGCACAACAACTATGCGGTTGATTTCATCGAAGCGACTCGTCAAATAAAACAAAATCTACCGCACTGTCATATCTCTGGTGGTTTATCGAATATTTCCTTTTCATTTCGCGGCAATAACCCAGTTCGCGAAGCAATGCATTCGGTGTTTTTGTATTATGCCATTAAAGCAGGCATGGACATGGCGATTGTTAATGCCGGCCAGTTAGAAGTTTACGACAATATTCCTAAGGAATTAAAAGACGCTGTTGAAGATGTGATTCTTAATCGCCACCCAGATGCCACTGATAATCTATTGGCGCTGGCACCCAAATATCAAGGTGACGGCAAAGCGGTTGTAAAAGAGAATCTAGAGTGGCGTGAATTCCCAGTTAGTAAGCGTCTAGAGCACGCTTTAGTTAAAGGTATTACCGACTTTATCGTTGAAGATACTGAGGCTGCACGTTTAGAAGCTGAGAAACCTTTGCATGTTATCGAAGGTCCATTAATGGACGGCATGAACGTGGTAGGTGATTTATTTGGCGAAGGTAAAATGTTTTTACCTCAAGTGGTAAAATCTGCCCGAGTGATGAAAAAGGCTGTGGCCTACCTTGAACCTTACATCGAACTTGAAAAAGACCAAAGCAGTAGCAACGGTAAAATATTGTTGGCAACAGTAAAAGGCGATGTGCACGACATAGGTAAAAATATTGTTGGTGTGGTTTTGCAATGTAATAACTATGAAATTATCGATCTAGGCGTAATGGTGCCGGCTGCTAAAATTATGCAAGTGGCCAAAGACGAAAACGTCGATATGATCGGACTGTCAGGGTTAATCACTCCTTCTTTGGATGAGATGGTACACGTCGCAAAAGAAATGCAACGCTTAGAATTAGATCTACCGTTATTAATCGGCGGTGCCACCACATCAAAAGCCCATACTGCGGTAAAAATTGAACAAAACTATCACGGACCTGTGGTTTATGTGCCTAATGCCAGCCGAGCCGTCGGGGTTTGTCAGAAGTTGATTTCGGATGAATTTAGACCTGAATACGTAGCGCAATTGCAAAAAGAATACGACGTCGTCCGAGAGCAGCATGCACGTAAAAAGCCCCGTTCTAAACCTGTAAGTTTAGCTGCCGCAAGAGAAAATCGTTTTGATTGTGATTGGCAGGTATATCATCCTCCAGTACCCAAAACTTTAGGTGTGCAAACGGTAAATGTTGAGTTATCGGAATTGGTTGATTACATTGATTGGACACCTTTCTTTTTAACTTGGTCACTTGCGGGTAAATACCCACGAATTTTAGATGATGAAGTGGTTGGCGAAGAAGCTAAAAAGCTGTTTCACGATGCCACTAATATGCTGAAAAAGCTGTGTGAAGAAGGTAGCTTGGCTGCCAAAGGCGTGGTTGGCATCTTCCCTGCGAACCGTGTAGGTGATGATGTTGAAATTTATGCCGATGATAGTCGCCAGAACACGATTCAGGTAGCTCATCATTTGCGTCAACAAACCCAAAAGCCAAAAGGGTTTAATTACTGTTTAAGCGATTACATTGCGCCCAAAACCAGTAAAAAAGCCGACTATATTGGCGCTTTTGCCGTTACTGCTGGCATAGGTGAAGATGAATTAGCTCAAGCTTACATTGATGATGGTGATGACTACAACGGTATTATGGTCAAAGCCATTGCTGATCGTTTAGCAGAAGCCTTTGCTGAGTATTTGCATGCAAAAGTCAGAAAAGAAATCTGGGGTTATGCTGCAGACGAACAGTTAACTAATGAAGATTTGATTCGCGAAAAGTATCAGGGTATTCGCCCTGCACCTGGCTACGCTGCCTGTCCTGAACATACTGAAAAACAAGTTATTTGGGATCTATTGGACGCTGAAAATGCGACCGGTATGCAGCTTACTGAGTCATACGCGATGTGGCCAGGCGCGGCTGTATCTGGGTGGTATTTCTCACACCCTGATGCACGCTATTTTGCAGTCGCTCAAATTCAACAAGATCAACTTGAGGATTACGCACAGCGTAAAGGATGGAGCTTGGAGTATGCTCAGAAGTGGCTTGCTCCGAATCTAAACGGCTAACCTTATAAATAGTAGGTGACAGATGTTCGATAACAAAAACTTTTCACAACCTTGTGAGAATAATAAGGCACCTATCTTAGAGCAACTGCTTGTGCATTTTGCCAATCAAACCAAGGTATTGGAAATTGGTTCTGGCACAGGGCAGCATGCTGCATTTTTTGCACCTGCATTGCCACATCTAACTTGGCAACCGACAGATATTGCTGACAACCACGCCAGTATTAATGCGTGGTTAGAGGAAGCAAAATGCACAAATGTGTTGCCTCCTGAAGAATTCTTCATTGGCAAAGATAGCTGGTCTTTTCAAGACGTAAACGGCGTTTTTAGTGCGAATACCACTCACATTATGCAGCCTCATGAAGCCCAATTGATGATGCAAACTGTCGCTTTAAATTTACCTGAAACTGGGGTTTTCTGTCAGTATGGCCCATTTAAATTTGACGGTAAATATACTAGTCAGAGTAATGCGCAGTTTGACCAAAGCCTACAACAAAGAGGTTTTGGCGGTATCCGTGACATTGCTGAGTTAAAAAACTGGGCCACGCCATTAACCTTAGACGATATGATTCAGATGCCGGCCAATAATCATCTGTTAGTCTGGCGTAAGTAGTAACTTCGTTAGTCTTGTGATTTTTTAAACGGTAAGACTTCAGCGGCACTAATTTTATAGGCTTCAATCCCAGGGGCTTCTTGCTTAACAAAACGTGATACTGCGTCTTGGAAGGAGGGATCATCTAACCAGTGATTTGAATAACAAAATATCGGCTCAAATCCCCTTAGAATTTTATGTTCTCCTTGAGTGCCCGGGTTAAAGCTGGCTAAGTTTTGCTGGATACAGAATTCAATGCCTTGGTAATAACAACATTCAAAGTGCAGACCATCAAAGTCTTCTATTGCGCCCCAATATCGACCACACAACTGTGTTTGATCATATAAATAAAGTGCCCCAGCCACGGGGGTGTCATTGTGCGAAGCAATCACCAATAAGATGTTCTGTCGCATATTTTCGAGAATATTTGTAAAGAAAGATTTGTTTAAGTAACCACTATGACCGCTACGCTTTAAATAGGTCTGGCAATAGCAAAGATAAAAGAAATCCATTTCTACTGAGGTTAAGGTTTCGCCATGAAAGCGTTTGACGGTTAATTCTTGCTGCGCAATTTTTTGTCTTTCTTTGCGCACACTTTTTCTGCGTCGGGCGGTAAAGGTGGCTATGAAATCATCAAAATGCTGGTAGCCACGGTTAAACCATTGAAACTGGACACTTCTTCGTTGCACTGCACCAAGGCCTTGCAACTGTTGACTGACTTTTTCAAAGGGGAACAGAAAGTGTACAGAAGATGCGTCCAGGGCAGGCAATTGTTGTTTTATATACAGGTACATTTTTTCCAATAACTTTACTGGGTCAGTTTTATTATTGGTTAACAAACGCGTACCGGTAACAGGTGTAAAGGGAATTGCATTGACTAATTTGGGGTAATACTGTTTGTGATAACGCTGATATGCTTCTGCCCAAGCAAAATCAAACACATATTCGCCATAACTATGGCTTTTTTTGTACATTGGTAGGATACCGATAACCGCCTCATCCTGATAAGCTACCAAATGATGAGGTATCCATCCTGTGTCACCGCCAACAGAACCGGATTGCTCTAAGGCCGCTAAAAATGGGTAACTACAAAACAGCGCTTGATTTTGATTTAAATCATCCCAGATCTGTTTAGGTACTTCGTCGATTGAATGAATAAATTGAAAAAACAATACAAAGGTTCCGATGAATCAAGTTGATAGGCTATTAATATGTCAGACAATGATGTGAAGATCATCAATCATTCTATTACTCGTCTGTTAGCTCGTCGAGAACATAGTCAACATGAGTTAGTCACAAAGCTCACATTAAAAGGCTTAGATAGCGGTTTAGTTAAACAGCAAATCGCCTTATTTGCAGAAAAAGATATTCAAAGTGATAAACGTTTTGTCGAAGCATTTATTCGAAATAGAGTGTTGAAAGGGCAGGGGCTTAAACGTATCCAAGTTGAGTTACAACAACATAATATTGACGAAATGATAGTATCAAACAGTTTTGCCGACTGTGAAACAGATTTTGCTGAGACAGCCATTCAAGCTTATCGTAAAAAATACGGTGATACGCCGATACGGGATTGGCAAGACAAACAAAAGCGCATGCGTTTTTTGCAATATCGTGGTTTTAATCACGAACAAATTCGAATTGCTTTAAAAGGCGAACCTAATGAATGAGAATGATCAATACAGCTTGACAAATTCACGGCTTAACAAGGTTCCCTCATTTGTGGTATCGTTCGCCGCCTATAGCCTAATTAGCAAGCATTGTGCTTGTCCGACAACTTTTAAATCAGGAAAATGAATGAGTAAAACTACCGCTGAAATTAGACGCGCCTTTTTGGATTATTTTGCCAATCATGGTCATCAAATTGTTCCCAGTTCTTCATTGGTCCCGGCGGATGACCCTACGCTTTTATTTACCAATGCAGGCATGAACCAATTTAAAGATGTTTTTCTTGGTACTGAAAAGCGACGCTACAACAAAGCAACGTCTTCTCAGCGTTGTGTCAGAGCGGGTGGAAAGCATAACGATTTGGAAAATGTTGGCTACACAGCGCGACATCATACATTTTTTGAAATGCTGGGGAATTTCAGCTTTGGGGATTATTTCAAACAACAAGCTATTCACCATGCTTGGACGTTCCTAACCGAAGTATTAGGCCTACCTAAAGAGAAACTATTAGTCACCATTTATCATGAAGACGATGAAGCTTTTGATATATGGAACAAAGAGATTGGTATTCCAGCAGATAAAATTATACGCATCGCAACCTCAGATAACTTTTGGTCAATGGGAGATACTGGCCCCTGCGGACCGTGCTCCGAAATATTTTACGATCACGGAGAACATATTTGGGGTGGACGTCCAGGTACGCCTGAAGAAGACGGTGACCGTTTTATTGAAATATGGAACCTAGTTTTTATGCAGTTCAACCGAACTGCCGATGGCGTCATGCACCCGCTACCTAAACCTTCAATTGATACGGGTATGGGGCTTGAGCGTATTTCCGCGATTTTGCAGAACGTTCACAGCAATTATGAAATTGATATCTTTCAGAAGCTTATTGCCGCTGCAGCAAAAATTGTGGGCTCAACGGACTTAGAAGACAAATCCTTACGAGTGATTGCAGACCACATTCGTTCATGTGCATTTTTAATTTGTGACGGCGTTATGCCATCGAATGAAGGTCGCGGTTATGTATTGCGACGTATTATTCGTCGTGCCGTAAGACATGGATATAAGTTGGGCGCGAAAGATATTTTCTTTTACAAGTTGATTGACGAGTTAGGAGTTCAAATGGGTGAAGCTTACCCTGAACTCATTGATCAAAAACCGGTCCTTGAAAAAGTGCTCAGAGTTGAAGAAGAGCAATTCTCTCGTACCTTGGAACGAGGTATGACTATACTCAATGAAGCATTGTCAGAATTAGAGGGAGAAGTTGTTCCTGGAGAATTGGCATTTAAACTTTATGACACTTATGGGTTCCCTGCTGATTTAACCAATGATGTAGCCCGTGAAAAAGGTTTTACTATCGATCAAGATGGTTTTGATCAAGCGATGGCGCAACAACGGGAACGTGCTCAGCAAGCGAGCAACTTCGGTAAAGATTACAATGAAGCGATTCATGCTAAATCAAGCAGTGAATTTGTTGGTTACGAATTAGAAGCTGATCGCGCTGAGGTTGTCGAGTTATTCAATGACAAAGGCGCTGTCACTGAAATCAAAGCTGGTGATTCTGGTATTGTAGTGCTTTCAAAAACGCCATTCTACGCGGAATCTGGTGGTCAGGTCGGGGATACTGGATTACTCAAAGGTGACTCTGCAGAATTTAACGTGTTAGACACCGTTAAGCTAAATGATGCTGTTGCTCACAAAGGTATCGCGAATAAAGATATTAAAATTGGCGATGTTGTTGATGCTCAAGTTGAAGCTCAACGTCGCTCAGCAATTAAGTTAAACCACAGTGCTACTCACTTAATGCATGCGGCGTTAAAAACTATCTTAGGTGAGCATGTTAACCAGAAAGGTTCATTGGTGGACGCAGAGCGTTTACGTTTCGATTTTTCTCATTTTGAAGCGGTTACGCCTCAGCAAATTTTGGAAATCGAGTCACTCGTCAATCAGCACATTCGTTTGAATCATCGTCTAGATACTAAACTAATGGGCTTAGAAGAAGCTAAAAATGCCGGTGCTATGGCGTTGTTTGGTGAAAAATACGACGAAAACGTGCGCGTAGTATCGATGGGACCGTTTTCATTGGAACTTTGTGGTGGTACTCATGTCAACCAAACAGGCGACATTGGATTATTTAAAATAGTCAGCGAAAGTGGCATTGCATCTGGCGTACGACGAATAGAAGCGATTACTGGTCAAGCAGCATTACAATATGTGCAAGATCAATCGAAATTAATTAGCAGCATCTCTGGTCTATTAAAGTCAGAGCCTGCGAATTTAGAAAATAGAATCGTTGCTGTAGTTGATCACACCAAAGAGTTGGAGAAGGAATTATCTAAGCTTAAGCAGAAAATGGCTGCTCAAGCTGGAACTGATTTGGCGTCTAAGACTACTGATGTAAAGGGGGTGAAAGTACTTTCGACTAAAGTTGAAGGTGTAGAATCTAAAACTTTACGTACAATGGTCGATGACTTAAAGAACCAAATCGGCAGTGGTGTCATTGTTTTAGGTTTACCAGCAGATAACAAAGTGAGTGTTATTGTTGGTGTGACTAAAGATCTAGTTGGCAAAGTTAAAGCCGGTGAATTAGTTAATTATGTAGCCAGTCAAGTAGGCGGTAAAGGCGGCGGGAGACCCGATATGGCGCAAGCCGGAGGGAGTCAACCTGAAAACCTTGATGCCGCTATTAACTCTGTACATAGTTGGTTAGAAGAGCGCTTATAAGTGTTAATTAGTGAGTTTTTGTAAGTGACGACAAAAACATGGAATGCTAATTGTGTATTTTTCTGGAGTTAACTGGTAAATACGCTAATTTTAATTAGGGAATATTGTGGAATAACGCAAAAGGAGCAATAGAATGCTAATTTTAACCCGTCGTGTAGGTGAGACCTTGATGGTAGGTGATGAAGTCACCGTAACTGTATTGGGTGTTAAAGGGAATCAGGTAAGAATAGGGGTTAACGCCCCCAAAGAAGTATCTGTGCATCGAGAAGAAATTTATATGCGCATTCAAGCAGAAAAAAATGGAACTGCGAGTGAACGTTCCGGCAATTCGAGCGAAGATGTAGAATAAAGTAAAGTGAAAAACCTAAGAAGGCTGGTTAACCAGCCTTTTTTTTTATTTTATTTTTAATAATTGTTTTAACTATCTCGAAAATATAAGCATATCAATTCGTACAAAATACCATCATATTATTGCAGTTTTACGCTGATCGTCTAAAATCCCAGCATACAGGTAGTAAAGTGTAAAAAAAGGTTTGACTTCCTTTTGTGATTCAGTAAACTTCGCTCCCACATTTGGAGAGGTGGCCGAGTGGCTGAAGGCGCTCCCCTGCTAAGGGAGTATAGGGTTTGTAGCCCTATCGAGGGTTCGAATCCCTCCTTCTCCGCCATTCCTTTTTATCGGGAATGGAACAAATGTCTTTTACGCGTGTGTAGCTCAGCTGGATAGAGTACCTGGCTACGAACCAGGCGGTCGGAGGTTCGAATCCTTCCACACGCGCCATATTGAATCGAAGCTCCGCAGGAGGTTCGACAAAATCGTCAGGAACGATTTTGAACGTGCGAAGCGCGGCCCCGAAGGGGTGGAAGGCAGGATGCCTGAAATCATCCTTCCACACGCGCCATATTGAATCGAAGCTCCGCAGGAAATTCGATAAAACTGTTAAAGACTAGAAGTAGAATTTGACAGTTGTAAGTACAGAGTAAGTTAAATACCACGCGTGTGTAGCTCAGCTGGATAGAGTACCTGGCTACGAACCAGGCGGTCGGAGGTTCGAATCCTTCCACACGCGCCATATTTGAATCGAAGCTCCGCAGGAGGTTCGACAAAATCGTCAGGAACGATTTTGAACGTGCGCAGCACGGCCCCGAAGGGGTGTAAGGCAGGATGCCTGAAATCATCCTTCCACACGCGCCATATTTGAATCGAAGCTCCGCAGGAGGTTCGAAAATCAAAACTACGATTTTGTGCTTGAATAGCATTTTGCTAAAGAACGTATCTCGAGAAGTTAGAAATATAAAATCGACGTAGATGATTTGAAGTATAAGCAATAAAAAAACCGCTTTTATAAGCGGTTTTTTTATGTCCGAAGTTAAATTAAATATTTATAAGTAATTACCAATAAGTAATATTAATCTAAACGTGACGATTGGTATGATAGCGCTGCTTTGCATTAAATTAACTTTATAGCTAACGCTAAAAGTATTCGAACAGATTTACAGTATAAAGTGGCTAAATGATTGGTGGAGACGCCTAATCAGCGACTTGAGTGGGTAAAAATTCAAAATAGTTGAATAAGTACCCTAAAAATACAGTTTGCTTTGTGGATTTTGGTTGAGTTTTCAATGCTTAAGTGATACTTATCGATACCTAAACTAATAACAGTGTGAATTATATGCAAACGTCCATTTCTGAATTACTAATTGAAGCTGCCAACCTAATGGTAGTGGGTATGGTTGTGGTGTTTGTTTTCCTTACACTACTAATCGGCGCAGTAAACTTAATTGCTGCAATTAACCGAAGATTTCCTGAAGAAGTTGTCCCTGCGCATCCTGCTAGGACACAAAGGAAAGTGTCTAATGACAAATCAAATTCTTCCGTGCCTATTGCGGCAATAACCGCCGCAGTTCACCAATATCGAAAAAATAGATAGTCTAAATAAATCGATTTTTTAGGAGTTTCCATGAGCAACCCCCTTAAAATAACTGAATTGGTACTGCGTGATGCGCACCAATCTTTATTAGCCACTAGAATGCGATTGGATGATATGTTACCCATCGCAGCGAAATTAGATAAAGTTGGCTTTTGGTCAATGGAATCTTGGGGAGGCGCTACATTCGACTCTTGCATTCGTTATCTTGGCGAAGATCCTTGGGATCGTATCCGTGAATTAAAAAAGGCCATGCCTAATACACCTCAGCAGATGTTGCTAAGAGGGCAGAATCTTTTGGGGTATCGTCACTACGCAGATGATGTAGTTGAAAAGTTTGTAGAAAGAGCGCATACCAATGGCGTTGATGTGTTTCGTATTTTCGATGCAATGAATGACACTCGAAATCTGGAAACAGCGATTAAATCTGTGGTTTCTGTAGGCGCACATGCCCAAGGCACGATTTCCTATACAGTAAGTCCAGTGCATACCCTAGAGCGTTGGCTAGACATGGCTAAGTCCTTAGAGGATATGGGCATACATTCTTTGTGTATCAAAGATATGGCAGGGTTGTTGAAACCTTACGAATGTGAAGAACTAATTACTCGCTTGAAAGAAATTATAAGTGTGCCTATTGCCATGCAATGTCATGCAACCACTGGACTAAGCACCGCAACTTATCAAAAAGCCATTGATGCGGGTATTGATATGGTTGATTGCGCGGTATCATCTATGAGTATGACGTACGGGCACAGTGCAACTGAAACCATTATGTCGATTGTGGAAGGTACTGACCGAGATACCGGCTTAGATTTGCATCTGATGGCTGAAATCGCGAGTTACTTCAGAGAAGTGCGTAAAAAATACGCTAAATTTGAAGGTAGCTTGAAGGGCGTTGATGCACGAATATTAATTGCTCAAGTGCCTGGTGGAATGTTGACGAATATGGAAAACCAACTTCGTGAACAAGGTGCTGAAGATAAAATGGATGAAGTACTCAAAGAAATTCCTAAAGTAAGGGAAGATCTTGGTTTTATTCCATTAGTGACTCCAACTTCGCAAATCGTTGGTTCTCAATCTGTATTAAATGTGCTGACCGGAGAACGATATAAGAGCATCACTAAGGAAACTGCAGGTGTTCTTAAAGGTGAGTATGGCGCAACCGCAGCGCCAGTGAATGCAGAATTACAAGCTAGAGTATTAGATGGCCAAGAACCTATTACTTGTCGACCCGCTGATCTGATTGAACCTGAATTAGCTGCCTTAACCACAGAATTGACTGAAATTGCGCAACAGCAAAATATTAAGTTGGCTGAGGAAAAAGTGGATGACGTATTAACCTATGCATTATTCCCGCAAATCGGCTTGAAGTTTTTGCAAAATAGAGGGAATCCTGACGCATTTGAACCTGCTCCTACAGGCGAGACTGAAGCAAAACCTGCAACTTCGTCAGCTGCATCTTCGCCAGCCCAAGGTAAAGCAGAAAGTTATTCTGTGCGTGTTGATGGCAAGTCTTATGAAGTGGAGGTTGCCCCAAGTGGTCAACTTTCTTCAGTTAAAAGCACTGAAGCGGCGACGCCAACTGCCACCCCATCTTCTGACGAAGGTGTTGAATTAAACGCACCATTGGCGGGTAATATATTCAAAATCTTAGTTCGCGAAGGAGACGAAGTGAGCGAAGGTGATGTCGTCATCATCATGGAAGCGATGAAAATGGAAACAGAAATACGTGCTATCGAAAGCGGTATCGTGACTGATGTACTTGTATCAGAAGGCGATGCAGTCCAATCAGGTCAAGCTTTATTGAGTTTAGGATAATTTCATGGAGAAGTTAGAAATCCTATGGCAAAGCACCGCGCTGGCACACTTCCAGGCTGGTCAAGTGATCATGATGGTTGTTGGCCTGTTGTTACTATATTTGGCCATCGTTAAGAAATTTGAACCGCTATTATTGTTGCCCATTGGTTTTGGTGCGTTATTGACCAATATTCCATTGGCTGGTTTTAGCGAAATGGGTGGTTTACTGCATTACATTTATGCCGTTGGAATTGATACAGGGGTGTTCCCTCTGCTCATTTTCATGGGAGTAGGTGCAATGACTGATTTCAGCGCGCTTATTGCTAACCCACGGATGTTGTTGCTTGGCGCCGCTGCACAGTTCGGTATATTTGCCACCTTGTTAGGGGCGATTTTACTAAATTTTGTTCCAGGTCTTGAATTTACCTTAAAAGATGCTGCAGCGATTGCCATAATCGGTGGCGCGGATGGCCCAACGGCAATTTTCTTAGCATCGAAATTAGCCCCTGAATTATTAGGCACTATCGCTGTTGCTGCTTATTCTTACATGGCATTGGTACCTATTATTCAGCCACCAATAATGAAAGCGTTAACGACCCCTGAAGAACGAAAAATTCAAATGGGTCAGTTGCGTATAGTGTCTAAACGAGAAAAAATCGTTTTTCCATTAGCTGTGTTGCTGATGACTATCCTGTTTTTGCCGACGGCAACGCCGCTAGTAGGTATGTTTTGTTTGGGTAACTTAATGAAAGAGTGTGGTGTGGTGGATCGTTTGAGCAATACTGCGCAAAACGAGCTTATTAATATCGTCACTATCTTCTTAGGTTTGGCTGTTGGTTCGAAGTTGTCTGCTGATAAATTTTTGAAAGCAGAAACATTGGGTATACTTGCATTGGGTGCTGTGGCATTTGCTATAGGAACAGCCACAGGCGTTCTAATGGCGAAACTGATGAATAAGTATAGCAAAGCAGATATCAATCCTTTAATCGGCGCAGCCGGCGTGTCAGCCGTTCCTATGGCCGCAAGGGTAGTAAACAAAGTTGGGTTGCAAGCCAACCCCCATAACTTCTTACTGATGCATGCAATGGGACCTAATGTGGCAGGAGTATTGGGCTCAGCAGTAGCGGCCGGTATCTTGTTAGCCTTAGTGGGTTAGATTATCGCTTCAGCGAGAAAGTAAAAAGTTAAAACAAACCCGTTGAGGTTCACTCTCTCCGGGTTTTTTTATGTTCAAATTAATTTGGGGTAATAAGTGATAGGTGGGATTTAACTAACTTTTCGGTGTACTCACTTTTTGGCCAATTGAATACCACGTCAGTTTTACCTGTCTCCACTAAGTTTCCGTTTTGCAGAATTAATACCCGATCACTGATGTGCCTGATAATCCCTAAATTATGAGAAATAAATATAAATCCTAAACCAAGGTCCTTTTGTAGTTTCATAATCAAGTTTATGGTCTGCGAGCGAACCGAGGGATCTAATGCAGCAAAAGGTTCATCAGCAACAATAACTTGTGGATCGAGAATAAGCGCTTTGGCTAAGGCTAAACGTTGTCGTTGACCATCAGATAACATGTGTCGATAAAAAAACATGTGATCGGGCAACAACCCTACTAATTTTAAGGTTTGCTCTATTTTCTTTAACCGTTCAGTTGAACTTAATTGGGTGTTAAGGATTAAAGGGCCTTCCAAAATTTTGGCGATATTAATACCAGGATTTAGCGACTCATTACTGTGTTGAAAAATCATTCGAATATTAAGACAGCGTTGTCGTAAATTATGTGGCGATAACTTTTGACCATTTAAAAATATATTGCCTCCAGTTGGTATCTCAGCGCCAACCAAAAGTTTTCCTAACAAGGATTTTCCGGAGCCATTTTCCCCCAAAATTGCTAAGGTTTCGCCACTGTTCAATTCGAAACTCACTTTACTTAGCGTGAATCCAGAGCGCTTCTTAAACAGACTCCTAGTCGGTTTTTGGGTGTACTCGAGGTTTTCAACCTTTAATAAAGCCGTCATTCTTTTTCTCGTATTAAGGGAAAGTGGCAACTATAGAAATGATCTTGTACATATCTAAGTTCAGGCACCTTAACACATTCCCTTTGTGCACGAGGGCAGCGAGGACCTAGTCGACAGCCTATGGGTAAATGTTGCAATGTGGGAATGGTGCCATCGAGGGTGGATAGCGGCGATTTAGGCGGCAAATCCTTCCTGAAACTAGGGGCACTGTCTAATAGCGCTTTGGTATAAGGATGCAACGGGCGTTTGCGTAGTTGCGCCATTTTTCCATCCTCTACCGTTTGACCACAATATAAAACGGTCATCTTGTTTGCCATACTCGATATTGCGATCAAATCGTGGCTAACAAATAAAATGCTCAAATTACGTGTCTTATTAAGTTGCGACAACAGTTTTAATATCTGTATTTTGGTCGTAATCTCCATGCCACGGGTAGGATCGTCGGCAATCAACAGTTGCGGTGAAGAGACCAAAGCACATGCGATTAAAAATTTCTGACCAATATCATCGGCAATTTGATTGGGGTAGGCTTGTAAATACTTTTTATGATCTTTAATACCGACTTTGTGTAATAGTTTGATGGCTATCTGAAGTCGTTGTTTGCTCCTTTGCCAAAACCATTTCCCTTTCAAAATATGTCCAGGAATACTTTCCATTAACTGCTCACCAAGGGTGGATGAGGGGTCTAATGATGCAATCGGATTTTGAAAAATAACGGCAATTTCACTGCGCATTATTTTGCGTCGTTCGGCTTGGCTAATTTTTAATAAATCTCGACCTTTCCAAGTGAGCCTATCTGCGGTTAATCGCCAGTTTTCAGGAATCGCCCCAACAACGGCTCTGACGATTAAACTCTTACCTGAGCCGGACTCACCCACTAAAGCGCGTATCTCGCCTTCTTCAATGCGTAAGTTCACTTTATCCAAGGCTTTCATCCAGCCCGTTGAACCGTTGATTTCAAGGGTTAGATTTTTAATATCTAGCAATGCCATTAACGTTGCAGCCTATTTCGAAGTGCTGAGCGAAGACCGTCACCCACCACATTTACTGACAACACCATTAAAAATATTGCACTTCCTGGTAGTGCGATGCTCCATGGCGATTTGTAAGCAACTCGCAGCCCTTCAGAGAGCATAGTGCCTAGCTCAGGGGCTGGCGCTTGCGCCCCCAACCCTAAAAATCCTAAGGCGCTAATATCCAAAATTGCGATAGACAATGCCATTGTGCCTTGTACAACTAACATTTCGTACATATTCGGCAAAATACAATAGAAAAACAGGTAGGTATTTTTAGCACCGTCTAATTTAGAAGCCAATATATATTCTTTGGCCATTTCGGTTCTGACGACTTCTCGCGTGTTATGCACAAACTGGGGGATGAGTGCCAAACTTATTGCCCACATACTGTTGACCAAACCAACACCTAAAATACCAACAATGACGATGGCAATAAGCAAGGTTGGTATTGCTAAAATTGAGTCCAATAAATGATTTAATACGCTAGACCGTACGCCGTGAGTTATGCCCGCAAATGCCCCTAATGCTACGCCAACTAGCATAGCCAATAGAACCAATAATAAGCTTATCCCAAGGGTCATTCTACAACCATAGATTAACCGCGAGAGTAGATCCCGTCCTATGCTATCGGTTCCAAATAAATGTCGAATTGAACCGTTTACATCCCACGATGGTTTAACCAGAAAGGCATTGGGGTTTTGTAGCAAAGGATCAAATGGCGCGATGAGCGGGCCGAACACTACGAGGAATATAAAAAATCCCAATATCCATAAGCCCAAGACGGCAATATGGCTTTTGCGAAATTCCCACCAAGTATGTATCAATGGTGAAGGATGGAATTCTTCCTGATAAATATCAAATTTGGGCACGACGTTCTCCCGTTAGTGCTGGGTTAATCAGCTTGGCTAACAAGTCGGTGCAGACTGTTAAAATGATAACCATTGTAGATACGGCTAACATACCCGCACGAATCGCAGGGTAATCCCGTTGAAAAATTGCCTGAATTAGCCAGTTTCCAATCCCTGGCCAGGAAAAAATAACTTCGACTATCATGGCATTTGTCAGCAGCACAGCGAATTGCATACCAAACAGTGGGATAATCGGCAGTAGCGCATTTCTGACGCCGTGTCGGAATACCACCTGCCATCCACTTAGTCCTCTAGTGTAGGCGGTTAATATATATTGGCTCGCCATCACATCGATAACCGAACGGCGTGTAATTCGAAATATAATTGATGCGGTTACAATTGTCAGAGACAAGGTTGGTAAAATAAGATGTTGTAGAGCACTGTTAACGGCGGCATTTTTGAATTCAAAATCACTTAATAAAATATCGATAAACATAAAACCAGTTTGATGAGGGATGTCGAAAAGTAAACTAATTCTGCCGGACAGTGGAAACCAGCCAAGTTGCAATGAAAACACCAAGATCATGATGAGTGACAGCCAAAAGACTGGGGTCGAGTAGCCAATAACACTTGCGGCTAATAAGCTGTAATCCGATAGCTTGTAATGCTGAAAGCCTGCCAGAAAACCCAAAGGCACACCGATTAGTAAAGAGAGCAACAAAGCGTAAGCGCTTAGTTCCATACTCGCGGGTAAAGTTTGTGATATTTCCATCCAAAGTGGATTACCAGAGCTAAAACTTAGCCCCCATTGACCTTCTAATAGATTATTTAAATAAAGCCAATATTGATAGACATATGAACGGTCAAAACCATGAAGCTCTATGAGATATTGATGGTTTTCAGGAGAAGAATGTTTTAACCCTGTTAAGTTTACGATTGGGTCGCCAGGAAATAAATAAACTAACGCAAAGGATAATACGCTTAGCACAAACAAGGTGAGAATAAGCAAATTAAATTTTCGAATGATTTGCATCAACATCATTGTTTCTCTACGTCCCCAAATCGAATTGCACCAAACGGATTAATCACTAATCCGTTAAGCTCGCGGCGGTGAGCACGATAACGATACGCATGAGCTAAAGGAACTAAAGGTAATTGTTCAGCAATCAATTTATTGGCCAATTTATAATATTCGATACGTTGTGCTATTTCCGAGTATCGTAACGCTTGATTTATCAAGGAATCATATTCCTCAGAACACCACATCGCTCGGTTTGTGCCAGATTCAATGGCCGAACAGGTTAACAGAGGACGGTAAAAGTTATCAGGGTCGCCATTATCTGCTGACCAGCCAATAAGCACAGAGTCGTGCTGCCCTTCTTTTAGTTTTTCACGAAATGTTGTCCACTCATAACTAACAATATTCACTTGAATGCCTACTTGATTGAGGTAATTTTGCATCAATTCAGCCATTTTACGGGCATTTGGGTTGTACGCTCTTTCAACGGGCATTGCCCATATATTCATGGTAAACCCTTCGTCTATGCCGCTTTCTCGTAATAGCTTACGGGCCATTACAGGATTATAGTTGGTTTCACTCACATCAGACTGATACGCCCAAGATGATTCAGGTAACAGACTTTTTGCACTTACGGCGCTACCGTAATAAACCGCTTCAAGTAAGGTATTTTTATCAATCGCCATGGCTAAGGCACGTCTTACTTTTGGGTTATCAAAAGGATATTTCGACGTATTGAACGCCCAAAACCCCACATTGAGGCCAGGCCTGCCATCAAGGGTAAGGTCTGGTCTTTCACGAATGGTATCCAACTCGCTGTGCGCAGGAAATGCGATGGCATCACATTCACCTGTCATGAGTTTAGCTAACCTGAGCGAGCTCGTTGTTGTAATGTCAAAGATAAGTTTGTTCGGTGCGTTTTTATGCTGCCAATAGTCTTCATGCTTGCTATAACGTATGTAATGGTCTTTTTTATACTCTTTAAATCTGAATGGCCCTGTGCCAATCGGATAATTATCAATCCGTTCTTGTTGTTTACTTAAGGTTAACTTTTGTGCGTATTCAGCTGACAGAATAACCGCGAAATCAGTGGCTAAGTTGGCTAAAAAAGAACTGTCAGGGCGGGCTAAGGTAATTTCTACTCGGTAACCATTTATTCGTTTCACATTTGAAATTAAGTCGATGAGTCCAATACTCGTGAAATAAGGATAGTTGCCACCCGATACGTAATGATACGGATGGCTGTCTAGACGCCAGCGGTCAATACTGAAAATAACGTCATCGGCGTTAAAGGTTCGAGTAGGCGTAAAATAATCGGTGTTATGAAACTTTACGCCTCTGCGTAGTTGGAAAGTATATGTCAATCCATCTTGGCTAATTAGCCAACTACTGGCCAATGCGGGCACAATTTTTCCAGATTGTGGGTCAAAATTGAGTAAGCGGTCATATATTTGGTGAGAGGATGCATCAGATGTGGTGCCTGAGGTGTCAAGTTGTGGATTAAAGCTTGTTGGGTTGCCTTCCGAACAATAAATGACACCAGTCACAGAGGAAGTTGCTGTTGTGCCATCAAAACAACCACTAATACTCAGCGCAAGCAGCACTGCTAAGGTGAAGCGAAACAATCGATTGGGAGTTTTAGGATGCATCACCTTAATCTTCTATGTCTTCTGGGGAACTGTCCAATAAATTATATTTTTTTAGATAACCGCGTAATTGATGATAGGTCAAAGATAACTTCTCTGCGGTCTTTTTTTGATTAAATTGACTATCAGATAATGCCTGTTTAATTAAGTCGACCTCAAATTCTTGTGACAGTGTTTTCAAATCAACAGGAAACTGAAAGGCTTTCTGTTTTGCTTTAACAGGTTCGTCCGTATTTGTTGCGCTTTCTGTCGGAGCTGATGGCGTTACTGCTGCTGGTGGCACCACTGCGGTAATCCGGTCTTGGGTTTTAATTCTGCCTTTTGGTCGAAAAACAGACTCAAAGGGATCTAACACGATTTGATGAACTGGCACATGTGGGTTATTGCTTCGATAGACTGCTCGTTCCACAACGTTTTTCAGTTCACGAATGTTGCCCGGCCATTCATATTCGAGCAAAGTGCGTTTGGCTTTCTCAGTAAAGCCACTAAATAACTCCATTTCTAATTCTCGCGCCATATTAATCGCGAAATGTTCGGCCAGCATCATAATATCTTCTAGGCGTTCACGTAATGGAGGGAGGGTAATAACATCGAATGCGAGTCGGTCTAGTAAATCCGGTCTAAACTCACCTGAGGCGGCTAATGAGGGTAAATCTTCATTGGTTGCCGCTACAATTCGCACATCCACCTTTACGGAGCGAGAACCACCAACCCGTTCAAATTCACCATATTCGATAACTCTTAGCAGTTTCTCTTGAATCAGACCTGAAGTGTTGGCCAGCTCGTCTAAGAAAAGGGTGCCATTGTTAGCGACCTCAAAACGACCTTCTCGTCGTTTTTGAGCACCAGTGAACGCGCCAGCTTCGTATCCGAAGAGTTCAGTTTCTAATAAGCTTTCACTTAGCGCTGCGCAATTGAGCTTTAAATAATTTTGTTCCCAACGCTTAGACAAATAATGCAGACGAGCTGCCACTAGTTCCTTACCAGTCCCTCTTTCACCAATGATTAGAACAGGTTTGTTCAAAGGCGCAATTTGAGATATTTGTTCAAGCACTTCAAGGAAGCTATTGGACTGTCCTAGCAGATTGTCTTGTTGACGAAATCGGCTCATTGACACATTTCCTCTATTTGAAAATTGTAGCTGTTAGACTACTATATTCGACGATGCAATTAACGTTTAAACCTTTACTAAATAGTTAGTTTTAGCTCACGTATTTGTTCATCAAAGTAAAAAGTGGTCGAATTCGCTAATATGTGGTTGATAATCATAATACGCTAAAATCATAAAGTTAAGGAATAAAATTGTTTTTATTTAAAAATCATAAGGTTAAACTGATTTAATTAGTTGGCCCGTATATTGAATAATCAATTACAGCAAATGCCAAAAGCATTTATTTATTCGATAACTTGAAGTAGAGGAAAAGATTATGGGTATCTTCTCGCGTTTTACAGACATCGTGAACTCAAATATTAATTCATTACTTGATAAGGCTGAAGATCCAGAAAAAATGGTTCGCCTCATTATCCAAGAAATGGAAGATACATTAGTCGAGGTGCGTTCTGCCTCAGCTAAGACCTTGGCTAATAAAAAAGATATTAGCTCACAGATAACAAAATTAACCAATGAAGCTGAAGATTGGCAATCTAAAGCTGAACTGGCATTGAGTAAAGATCGTGAAGATCTTGCCAGAGCTGCATTACAAGAAAAGAAAAAGTGTGTTGAACACAGTGATTCTTTAGCTAAGGAATTAGCGCTTATTGATGAACAAATCAGCAAGCTACAGGGCGAAATTGGCCAATTGCAAGATAAGTTAGCCGATGCAAAAGCTCGTCAAAAAACGATTATCATGCGTCAGAAGACAGTGAGCTCTCGTCTTGAAGTGAAACGCACCTTAGATAGCAGCAAAGTTGATGCAGCGATGGGACGTTTCGAACAATACGAGCGTAAAATTGATGATTTGGAATCACAGGTTGATGCCTATGATTTAGGTAAGAAAACTTTAGCTGATGAATTTGCTGATTTAGCATCTGATGATGTGATTGACGATGAACTGGCAGCGCTTAAGAAAAAAGTACAGACTAAAAATAGTAAAGCTAAAAAATAAAAGTAGTGGCCAGGAAGGAGTAACACCGTGGAAGATATATTGATTGTGACGGTAGGCGTACCTACTATTATTTTCATGATAATTGTCGCACCTATTTGGTTGATTCTGCATTACCGAAGTAAAAAGCAGGTCAGCCAAGGGTTATCTGAAGATGAATATAAGTCATTACAGGAATTATCCAACAAGGCTGAAATGATGGCAGATCGTATCCAGACTTTAGAAGCCATTTTGGATGCGGAATCACCAGATTGGAGAAATAAATCATGACACCACGCAAGCAATTACAGCGCGATTCGGAAAATGGAAAAATTGCCGGTGTCTGTGCAGGGATTGCTGAGTACTTTGGAATAGAGACTTGGCTAGTTCGAATTGCTGCAGTCGCCGCCATGTTGTTACTCGCTGGGCCATTTATTCCAGTATTTTACATCGCTGCTTGGTTCATTTTAGATAAAAAAACACCTGAATCTAAACATAGTTCACAAGGCCAACATCACTTTCATGGCAAGTCTGGTGTAAAAGGTTGGCATAACGATATTGATGATGCAGATAAAAAAGTAGCGGTTAAGTCAAAGGTTTGGCAGGCTGGAGAGCCTCCAAAGCAAGCTTTTTATGATATCAAACAGCAATATTTACGAACGGAAGCGCGTTTGAGAAAGATTGAAACCTATGTTACTTCATCTGAATTTCAGTTGAATCGCGAAATTAACAAACTCTAGCGGTTTAATGAGCAATTAAGCTAGTCGTTTTTTCAAACTGCACCTTGTTTAAACCAATGCTTGGTGCAGTTTTATGTAGGTTGGTTTGCTTACTGTTTGGCAAATAACCAGAGTCTGGTAGTTGATCATCCCATTAAAAACCCTTGCATACATCGTGATTAACTTATCAGTCAGATTTTGCTTGTAAATTAAACACAGGTAATATCCTTTTATTGTACTTCGCTCGCTAACCTGTTTTGTCATCTCAGGAGTCATTTGATTGCTATCTAAAATAACCCAAAACTCTTCAGTGCAACGTTTTCAAGATCAAGCCAAAGTGTTGGGGAACCGGCTGATGGATCATCACGTGAGCCTAGCGGTGACGGGCCTGAGTAAAAGTGGTAAAACCGCGTTTATCACTTCTTTGGTAAATCAATTACTGAATGCTCGAGAGTCATCTGATTTGCCGTTTTTCTCGGTGGTATCTGAGAATCGACTAATTGGTGTTAAGCGCGACGTTCAGCCAGATGTAACCGTTGCCCGTTTTGCCTATGAACAGGGGCTAGAAAGCCTAAACAGTGAACCACCAAAGTGGCCAGAATCTACCAATGGAGTGTCTCAGGTGCGGCTGCTAATTAAATATCGCAATCAGTCACGACTGCGCAGATTAGTATCCGAATACAGTACCTTAACATTGGATATTACTGACTATCCCGGAGAATGGCTTCTCGATTTACCGTTATTAGAATTGGATTATGTGCAGTGGTGCCAGAATTTTTGGGACGACTTGCACGATCCAACTAAGAGTTCACTGGCTGAGGATTTTAAATCTGAATTGAATAACTTAGATTTGACTGGGACTGCAGATGAGATGCAAATTCAACATATTTCCAACCTGTTTACCCAGTTTCTTCATGAGTGTAAGGCTCAAGGTTATCAACTTATTCAACCTGGTCGTTTTGTGCTACCGGGCGAGTTAGTGGGGGCGCCTGTGTTGCAGTTCTTTCCGTTAAATCCAGCGCAACTGAAGTTAGCGTCTGACAATCAAGCTAACGGTGAGAACTCTGAATTATTGGATTTGCTGAGCAGCCGTTTTGAACAATATCAGAAAAAAGTCATTCGACCGTTTTACAAAAAGCATTTTAAACGTTTTGATCGACAAATTATTTTGGTCGATTGTTTATCTGCTTTGAATATGGGAGCCCATAGTTTTAATGATTTACGCAAAGCCATCAATTGGTTATTAAGCAGTTTTCACTATGGTACCAGTAATATTTTACAACGAATATTCTCACCTAACATCGACAAACTGATGTTTGCTGCGAGTAAATCAGACCATATAACCCCAGAGCAACAACCTAATTTGGTGATGCTTTTAGAATCGATGATCCATGAGGCTAGACAGCATATTCAATATGAAGGAGTCGCAACCGAATCCACTGCTTTTAGCGCCATACGTACCTCACAAGTAGGCAGTAGCATACTAAATGGAGAGGCTGTTCAAGTGCTTAAAGGCACCACTATTGAAGGTAAAGCAATTACTTTGTTTCCAGGAGAAGTGCCTAAAGAATGCCCTGCACAGTCATTTTGGCAGCATCAAGGTTTTGCTTTTCCGAATTTTCGTCCGATGCCAAAAGGCGACAACAAAAGTGCCTTTCCACATATACGGTTAGACCATGTATTGGAATTTGTGTTAGGTGACAAACTGGAGTGAAGTTATGAGTCAATCAGAACAACCTGCTAAGGACAGTATTCAATCTAGTTTAATACTGACAGAAGAGCAAAATGACGGGGCAGAGCAAGCAACAGTTGAGTCGTCCCATAAAATTAAGCCTGCCACGCTTTTGCAAGCTGATGTGGTTTGGGAGCAAAGCAGCCCCGAAATAGAGCAAACCGATGATTTTGATGATCCTCAAAACCTAAAAACAGCAAAGAGTTCTAAATTATTCTGGTTACTGCTGTTGGCCTTAGGGCTTGGCTGCGCCGAACTCGCTTTGTTCATTCGCGAAGTTTATTTAACTGAAGATTTTTTGTCGGCTATTTGGCTTATTTTGTTTTCGTTGATTGTAGTGATGGCAGCAAAAGAGTTATTTTCCCAATGGCGCGGACTGGCGCACCTCAAACGGCATGATGAATTTAAACAACAAGCACTGCAATTGCTCGCGGCACCAACCATAGGACAGTCAGAAGGATTTTGTGAAAAGCTGATCGCGAATTTGCCTGCAAATGAATATGAAGCGGAAATTGGTCAATGGAAAAGTACCGTACAGGCACATCATGTTGATAGTGAAGTTTTGCAATTATTTGATCAAAAAGTGCTCCAAAAAGTAGACCAAAAAGCCTTAGCTTGCGTGACTAAACATGCTTCTGCTTCGGCCGCTATGATTGCCGTGAGTCCCTTTGCGTTATTAGACATGGCAGTGGTTTTGTGGCGCAATTTAGTCATGCTTAAACAAGTGAGCCAATGTTACGGGATTCAGTTGGGATACTGGGGACGAATTAGTTTGGTTAAACGAGTGTTTAAATCAATGCTAATCGCTGGCGCTGCGGAGATTATAAGTGACGCAGGAAATTATGCACTTGGCGCTGGGGTAACGGGGAAACTATCATCAAGAGTCGCTCAAGGTTTAGGCGCGGGCGTGTTAACCACACGAATTGGAATAAAGGCAATGCATGCATGTCGTCCCTTGCCTTGGATTGCAAGTAAACCTCCTGGGTTGTCAAAACTTACCCAACAATTACTTGCTGACTTGAAAAAGGTAACATCATAAGTTTTTGTATTTAATGGAAAACTCTGTTCTTATGTAAAATTAATGTTACATTTTTTGAAAAACTCTATATACCTCGATTTCTGTTCCTTTAATCTTAATTAAGTAGACTTAAAGACATTGAGATTTAGCAAATTGCACGTTTTTCTTTCATCTAGATTGAAAGAAAAACGAACAGAATAAGACTTTTGCAAGATGGGAAGTCGAGGAATACAAATGCCAAAAACAACTAAATATTCTTCTCGAAGTATGGATCAAAATGGCCTTGTTGACTGGTCACAAAGTGAGAATTTGGTTTGGAGAGACTTATACCAACGACAGATTGCGATTATTCAAAATAGGGCATGTGATGAGTTTATGCAAGGACTTAGTTTACTCGACTTGCCTACCGATAGAGTTCCGCAATTAGGCGAAGTGAATCAGGTTCTAGCAGCCACCACAGGTTGGCAGGTGGAACAGGTTCCGTCACTGATTAACTTTGATGCGTTTTTCACTTTATTAGCCAATAAAAAGTTTCCGGTCGCCACATTTATTCGCAATCGTGAGGATTTTGATTATCTTCAGGAACCGGATATTTTTCACGAAATATTTGGCCATTGCCCATTATTAACCAATCCATCTTTTGCACATTTCACCCATACATATGGAAAGTTGGGGTTGGCAGCGAATAAACAGGATAGAGCATACTTAGCTAGATTATATTGGTTCACCGTTGAGTTTGGTTTGTTGCACACAGCAGACGGGACGCGAATTTATGGGGGAGGGATTTTATCTTCACCTGGTGAAACAATTTATGCCTTAGAAAGTGAGAAACCAATAAGACAAGAGATGGTGCCACTAGAGGCACTGCGCACTCCCTATCGCATTGACATCATGCAACCGGTTTATTTCACATTAAATCACTTTGATCAATTGTTTGAATTAACCCAGCTCGATATTATGGCATTGGTGAATACGGCGAAAAAATTAGGTTTGAAAGCGCCGCTTTTTGAAAGCAAAGATAAGTTAGTTAGTTAACTCTCGAATAGTGTCAGATATACACCTAAGAATTGTTCGATTGGTTGATAACGATACTTTCTATTAAAAATAACGCTTCATGTTAAAACTGGAGCGTTTTTCACCTTTTGTCTTAAATTTAGGTTACCCACCTCACTGAATTTGAAGACAACCCCTATAATTTGTAATAATATCTTTACACCTTTTATTATGGATCGTGACCCCATGCGATTGGAAATTATTTGTCAGGACAGATTGGGCATAGCGCAAGATGTATTAGACATATTAGTTAATTACGAAATTGATTTACGTGGCATTGAAATTGATATTGCGGGAAAAATTTTCTTAAACTTCCCGAATATTAAGTTTGAGGATTTTCAGCAGTTTATGCCAGAAATCCGGCGTATTAAAGGCATTGAAGACGTTAAAACAACGCCTTTCATGCCAATAGAAAGGGAGCAAAATCAGCTTCGCGCATTGCTGCAAACTCTACCCGATCCCATATTTTCTTTAGATACTAGAGGGCGTATTTTGCTGGTTAACGAAGCCGTAACCGCAAGTGTCGAACAAAGCTCTGAAAGTTTATTGGGTGAAGAGATTGGCGAATTTGTGCGTGGTTTTACTTTTCAAAAATGGTTTGAAGGGAATCCTGCTACCGCACAGACCCAGAAAGTTAGTTTTTTAGAACAAGATTTTTTAGCTGATATATTGCCTGTCATGATACCGGATGCTGGTGGCTCGTCTATTTTAGCCGGCGCTTTGCTAATGCTTAAATCTGAATTTAGATTGGAGCAACAACTTACCGTATTCCACCAAATCAGCAATGATAGTTTCGCCTCTGTGCAGGCCAGCAGCAATGTAATGAAAAAGGTCGTCAAAGAAGCCACTCGGATGGCCGAATTAGATGGGCCTATTTTGATTTTCGGCGAAACAGGAACGGGCAAAGAAATGCTAGCAAGAGCCTGCCATGAGGCAAGTCGTCGAGCCAGTGGGCAATTTCTGCCGCTCAATTGTGCATCATTACCGGATAATGTGGCTGAAACAGAGTTATTTGGCTATGCCCCAGGAGAATTTGGTCAAACCGAAGGTAAAGCGGGGATTTTGGAACAAGCCAAAGGTGGAACTCTTTTCTTAGATGAAGTGGGGGATATGTCAGATCACTTACAGTCTAAGTTACTGCGAGTACTGCAAAATGGAACATTTCGCAGGGTTGGAGATAGCAACGAGGTGACAGTTGACGTCAGAATCGTTTGTACAACTCAAAAAGATTTGGCTAAGTTAGTTGAAGAAGGGCAGTTTAGAGAAGACCTCTATTATCGTCTCAATGTGTTGAGTTTAACCGTGCCTTCGTTGCGTGAACGAAAATCCGATATCATTCCCTTAGCTGATCGCTTCATTAAGCAACATTGCATGAAATTGGGTCGTCGAGCGCCTAAATTAAGTAAGTCATGTGTCGATTATTTACAATCTTACTCTTGGCCAGGTAACGTTAGGCAACTTGAAAACGCCCTTTATCGCGCATTGTCTTTGCTGGAAGGTAATGAAATGTGCAAGGAGCATATTCAACTGCCGAGCAGTTCAACAAACCTAAACTTTATCCCTGAAGAGTTCGAAGGCTCGTTGGAAGAAGAAGTGAAGCGATACGAGAAAAGCTTGTTACGACGGCTCTATCCATTTTATCCCAGCACTCGTCAACTTGCTAAAAAGTTAGGTTTGAGCCATACCGCAATTGCAAACAAATTACGCGAATATGGCATCAATAAGAAGACTGTAAAAATTTAGGTACAGTTATTTTTGTACTGTTCATTTTTGTTGACATAAACAGCCGCTTTTTAGCGGCTTTTTAATGCCTGCAGGTAAATGTAAAAATTACGTTACAAATTTTGAGGTTTTCAGTAAAAAACTATTGTAAAGCAGATACTTCTGTTCTGCTAAATAATAGGCTTAAGTATAGACATCTACTTGTTTAACTTTTGCGAGAAATACCTATGACAACAGACATTCATTATAACCCTTTGCATTGTGACGGCTTCGAATTTGTGGAATACACCGCAGCTGATGATAAGGGCATTCAGGATCTTAAAGATTTATTCCTATCGCTGGGTTTTGCAGAAGTTGCACAGCATCGTTCCAAACGTGTTTGGTTGTTCAAACAAGGTGATATCAATTTTATTGTCAATGCAGAGCCCGCGTCGCAAGCAGAGGAATTTGCTCGGTTACGTGGTCCTAGTGTTTGTGGCATGGCATTTCGCGTCAAAGATGCAGGCAAAGCATTGCAGCATGCCGTGAAAAATGGTGCTAAGCAATTTGTTGGTAATTTGGGGGCAATGGAATTAAATATCCCTGCAGTTTATGGGATTGGCGAAAGTACTCTGTACTTTGTCGATCGCTACGGTGATGAGTCAATTTATAACATTGATTTCAAGTTCTATCCGGATTGGCAAGAGCGTATGCAAAGTGCCAATGCTGGTCTAGCTGTACTTGACCATCTTACCCACAACGTTAAACGCGGGAATATGGCGGTTTGGGCGAATTTTTATGAGCGTATAGGTAACTTTAGAGAAATTCGTTATTTTGATATTGAAGGCAAATTGACCGGATTAGTCAGCAAAGCCATGACGTCTCCTTGCGGCAAAATACGTATCCCTATTAACGAATCATCAGATGATAAATCTCAAATTGAAGAGTTCATCCGCGAATACAATGGCGAAGGGATCCAGCATATCGCTTTGTCTACCGAAGATATTTATGAAACCGTGCGAACCTTGAAAGCCCGCGGTCTTAAATTTATGGATACTCCTGATACCTATTATGAGAATGTAAATAACAGAGTAGAGGGGCACGGTGAAGATCTCGCGACCTTGCAAGAGCTGAAAATACTGATCGATGGTGCGCCAATGAAAGATGGGATTTTGTTACAGATTTTTACTGATACTGTGATTGGTCCCGTATTTTTTGAAATTATTCAACGCAAAGGTAATGAAGGTTTCGGGGAAGGCAATTTCAAAGCGTTGTTTGAATCAATTGAACAAGATCAAATTAGACGAGGTGTGATCGAAAATAACGGTGAAAAATCTGATGCGTAAATGGATTCATTTTCCTCGGCAAGAGGGAACTTGCTCGCGCCAAGCCCATGCTGATTTTCCCGAACAAGCTATTTTTGAACGGGAAATTGGCCGCAACGGATTTTTTGGACCTGCCACACATTTGCATCACACCCATGCACCGACCGGTTGGATTGATTGGCAGGGTCCATTGCGGCCAAGGGCGTTTGATTTAAATTTGTTGCAACACAAAAATGTTGAGATGAACGGAAATTCTCCGTGGAGCGCTGCTGAAATATTATTCAATGCCCATTGTCGATATCGTATGTGGCATTGTCACACAGCAATGCAAAAATTAGCCAGAAATGCCGACGGTGATGAATTGTTATTTATTCATCAAGGAGCAGGGCAATTATATTGTGATTATGGACATTTGAGTATAACTCAGGGCGATTACGTGGTCATTCCTCGTGCAACTTTGTGGCGTATTGAACCTGATTCAGATATGCAGATTCTGATGATTGAAGCGACCAACGATAGCTATCAATTGCCTGAAAAAGGCTTGGTTGGTCCCCATGCTATTTTTGACGCTGGGATGTTAGATGTCCCTGCGATAAACCAAAAATTCAAAGCGCAATACAGCGAACAAAGATGGCAAGTGGAAATAAAGCGCCACAATCAAATATCCGAAGTGACTTACCCATTTAACCCCCTCGATGCGGTAGGCTGGCACGGTGATTTGAGCGTAGTGCGCATTAACTGGCGAGATATTCGACCATTAATGAGCCATCGATATCATTTACCGCCTTCGGCCCACACCACCTTTGTTGCAAGTAGGTTTGTTATTTGTACCTTCGTTCCAAGACCAATAGAAAGTGATCCAGGTGCATTGAAAGTGCCGTTCTACCATAACAATGACGACTACGATGAAGTCTTGTTTTATCACCAAGGTGACTTTTTCTCCCGTGACAATATCGAAAAAGGTATGGTGACTTTTCACCCTGCTGGTTTTACTCACGGACCGCATCCCAAAGCATTTGCTGCTGGCAAAGCGCATAAAAAAACCTTCACTGATGAAGTGGCTGTGATGTTAGATACGAGGGACGCTTTGGAAGTTTCGGAAATATCTTCATTGGTTGAAAACCCCGACTATGTAAATAGTTGGCAAGTGAAATAATTATTTAAAAAGGATTGCCATGAAATTAGCAAGTTATAAAAATGCCAGCCGCGACGGTCAACTAGTGGTGGTAAATAAAACGCTAACCCAATGTGTTTTAGTGACTGAAATTGCTAGCACTATGCAACAGGCTTTGGATGATTGGGCGCAGACAAGCGCTAAACTCGAATCAGTATATCAACAATTAAATGCCTCAAAGCTCACAGATACCTTGCCCTTTGACAGTAAAAAATGTGAGTCTCCTCTTCCTAGAGCTTACCAATGGGCAGATGGAAGCGCTTATGTTAATCATGTGGAGTTAGTTCGAAAAGCCAGAGGTGCTGAGATTCCAGAGAGTTTTTGGAATGATCCGCTAATGTATCAAGGTGGCTCTGACGACTTTATTGGCCCAACCGACGATGTTCCATTACCCAGTGATAAATGGGGAATAGACTTTGAAGCTGAGGTGGCAATAGTCACTGATGATGTGCCCATGGGAACACTTCCTGAAAACGCGGGGCAACATATTAAATTAATTATGTTAGTTAATGATGTTTCTCTGCGTGGGTTAATTCCTGGCGAGTTAGCCAAAGGTTTTGGCTTCTTTCAATCCAAACCTGCTTCTGCTTTTTCGCCTGTGGCCGTTACGCCTGATGAATTGGCTGATAAATGGGTTGATAATAAAGTACATTTGCCACTGATCTCTGAATATAACCACGAACTATTTGGCTGCCCTCAAGCCGGTGTTGATATGACTTTCGACTTTTCCCAGTTAGTTGCCCATGCAGCCAAAAGTCGTAATTTGAGTGCTGGGACTATAATTGGTTCGGGCACAGTCTCTAACAAGCAAGGCACCGAATACGGGACTAGCATTGCTGAAGGTGGTGTGGGCTATTCTTGTATTGCAGAAGTGCGGATGATCGAAACCATTCGAGATGGCGAGCCTAGCACTGAATTTATGAAGTTTGGTGATCACATCAAAATTGAAATGAAAGACGAGCATGGAAACAATATATTCGGCAGCATCGAACAACAAATTGTTGAGGCTGAGTTATGTTAATACCTGAATCTATGACATTTGCATATATCGTTGCTTCGAGGAGAAACAAGTGAGTTTATATTTACATGGTTATTGGCGTTCATCTGCTTCATATAGAGCTCGAATTGCACTTAATATAAAACAACTAGAATATACTTATGTGCCGGTTAACTTAGCAAAAGATGGTGGTTCGCAATTTAGTGAGCAATACACAGCTCTCAATCCAGCCCAGTTGGTTCCAACTTTTGTAGACGACGATGAAGATATTTTTCTCAATCAATCGATGGCGATTATTGAATATATCGATGAACGTTATGAAGAGCCGGTAAAATTAGTACCTATTCATCGTTTAGACAGGGCGAGAGTGCGCGCATTTGCTCAGGATATTGCTTGTGATGTGCAACCGGTTACTAACCTGCGAATATTGCGCCACCTGAAAACAACTTTTCAAGCTAATGATAAAGACACGGCAAAATGGTGTAAACATTGGATTGAAACGGGTTTCAAAGGAATTGAAAAAAGACTGACGAATACCGTTGCTGATTATTGTTTTGGATTCGATCTGAGCATGGCTGATGTATTTTTAATTCCTCAGGTTTACAACGCTGAACGATATGGTGTAGACATGAATCAGTTCCCTTTGATTCAGCGTGTCGCTAACAATTGTAACCAACTACAGGCATTTATCGATGCCAAACCTGAAAACCAGGTTGATGCTATGTAAGTTGAACTTATATGTTTTTAATTGGTAGCTCTGTGGTGTTCTTAACCTGTTTGAGGGCAAACGTAGAGCTAAGATGATCAACTAAAGGCAAGTTAGTGAGCTTACTTTTGAGTAAATGTTCATATTCTTCAATACTCTCAACAATGACTTTTAATAAATAATCTTTGTCACCACTGGTGGTGTGACATTCAACAATTTCATCGATGCTTTGCACTGAAGCTTCAAATTCGTTGAGGGACTCACCATCGTGATTTTTCAAGGTCACATAAATAAATACGGATACCCCAAGGTTGAGTTTTTTGTTATCTAAGATAGTAACTTTCTGCTTGATAATACCATCGGCTTCCATGCGTTTTACGCGACGCCAACAAGGCGTGTGAGACAGGCCTACTTTTTGGCTCAATTCGGCCATAGATACAGTGGCGTCTTTTTGTAAAACTCGTAGAATTTCACGGTCAAATTTATCAAACTTCATAAGGTGGTCTTGTCAAAAGTGGATTATTTTATTTAATAGTGGAGCATGCGCAAAATCTCTATCTTTTTCAAGAGAAGATACTAGGATAATTATCCTAAATGTTGGAATCCAATCGTTACAGGATTGCGTCTTTTCTGTCAGTGTAAAAATCTTAGCAAAACATATCCTCAGCACGTTGCGCTACTATACTGAAAAATAACAATCTATTTATAGGGTTTCACAATGTCAGTGTTCGATCACTTAGAATTTGATGGCCATGAACAAGTGGCGTTTTTTAAAGACAAAAAAACCGGTTTGCAGGCAATTATTGCGGTGCATAATACAAACCTTGGTCCGTCTCTAGGTGGTTGCAGAATGTGGCCTTATGCAAGCAGTGAAGAAGCACTCAATGATGTACTGAGATTATCAAAAGGGATGACCTATAAGGCAGCCATGGCGCAATTAAAGTTGGGCGGTGGCAAAGCGGTCATCATAGGTGATCCCCGAAAACAAAAAAGTCCCGAGCTGATGGCGGCTATGGGAACCTTTGTTGAGCAAATGGGCGGACGTTACATCACTGCTGAAGATTCTGGTATTGCGGTATCTGACATTAAGATCATGGCTGAAAATACGGCTCATGTGTCTGGAATTCAAGCAAAGTACCGTGTTGACGGTGGTGAAGCCGATGGTAACCCAGCGCCTTCTACAGCTTACGGTGTGTTTAAAGGTTTGGAAGCGTCAGTTAAATATGCGTTAGGTTCGGATTTAAAAGGGGTAAAAGTAGCAGTTCAGGGGATGGGACATGTGGGTTTTCGTTTAGCTGAGCATCTATATCAGCATGGCGCAGAACTCTATGTGACGGATATCTATCCTGATAATGTTAATTTGGCCGTTGAAAAGTTTGCAGCAACAGCGGTTAGTCCGGATGACATTTTTGATCTTGATGTGGATGTTTATGCGCCTTGTGCCATGGGAGCATCTGTCAATCAACAAACCTTGAACAGAATAAAAGCGAAAGTCATTGCTGGTGCGGCAAATAATCAATTGGCGCGGGAGTCGATGGGGGAGCTATTGCGTGAAAAAGGCGTGCTCTATGCCCCTGATTACGTTATTAATGCTGGTGGTGTTATCGACATTTACCACCAACGTATGCTCAGCACTGCAGAAGCGATGCGCAGCCACATTGAAGGTATAGCTGATACGTTAACGCAAATATATGAACGCGCGGAAGCAGAACAGCAACCAACCAATGTGATTTCTAATCGGATGGCTGAAGAACGCTTTCTATCAGAATAATCAATTGCACAGTGCGCAATGTGGCTTTTGCTAACTTGTAGGATGAAAATTCAGCAACTAGTTGTAAGTAGGTGAATTCAACCTTGCATATTAATACGGCTTTGGTCATAATGCGCGCCGATTCAATGACTCTTAATTCTTATTAAGGTTACTGAATTCGAGTTTCTATGGTGGCCTTTTGGTCCTTCCGCAATGATACTCTGTGAAATCGGTCAGGCCCGGAAGGGAGCAGCCGTAGCAGACGACTCATGTGCCGGAATGTGGCTGAGGGGCCGCCACCCAACTTTCCCCCTTCTTTTATTTAGTCCAAGCATTAAGACTTTTCTGGTTTAGGATTATCTAAGTAGCTCATTGCTTTAGATACCGCATTAACTACATTCATTTCCATTTGCTGACGTTCATTTTGTGGAAGATAAAAAGACATGTCTACGTCGAAACGTATGTATCTTGGTGGAAGTTGATTCAGCGCTAGGCAACATAAGTCAGCTATATAGTCTGAGGATTTGTTGGACGTTAGATCCATTGATTCGATTCTTTCTAAAATAAGATGTTCATAATAATTATGGATGTCATCATCTAGTTTCATTATTGCTTGTTCTCACCTAAATATCCTATGAAGCTCTAGCTTAGTTGAATCAATTAATATTACCAACCGCTTTTCTTCTAACACAGTGGTGTGAACAAATAATAATCAATATCAATAATCAGCTGAATTAGCCTGTCCAAATCAGTAAAAAATAAATTTTGATGAGCAAACCTGCTGTTAACACGCTTTTAACACCCGTTTAATCTTATATAAATAAGGGGCGATTAATAATATCTGAGTATTGAAATTGACCTATTTCAAATTAAAAAACACTTAAAAAAGCCCCGCTTGCAAAATCTGGAAATAAAATTATTTTATATAATATCAAGGGTTTACGTTGTTCAGTTGTCGGCTTTTACTATTGGGGTGGTGGCTTGGTTATATAGGTAGGTACTTAATAAATTGAATAGAATTCTATTTGAAATACTTGGTTGTTATTAAATCAAGTAAATATTTTCAAATTAACCACTATTGAAAGCGTAAACTTTTAGTTACTTATTCCCTTATGAAATATATTGAACTTTTATGTAATAGGCTAATACAACGAGTTGACCACAGCACTATGATGTGTTTATTATTCAATGCGA
Organism: Aliiglaciecola sp. 2_MG-2023; assembly: GCF_030548145.1. Lineage (NCBI taxonomy): Bacteria > Pseudomonadati > Pseudomonadota > Gammaproteobacteria > Alteromonadales > Alteromonadaceae > Aliiglaciecola > Aliiglaciecola sp. 2_MG-2023. The sequence goes on along the minus strand of NZ_JAUORY010000003.1, from coordinate 25,307 downwards.
GGTTCACTACCTTACTAATAAAAAGTCGCATAAGCGACAAAACTAACACTATATAATAGTGGTCCAGGGAGACATACATGTATACAAATTCAAAGTTAACGAAGTCAATTCGTCTAGCTCTAGCTGTCGGTGCTGCTTCTACTGCAGTATTGGCTCCTGCAACAGCTGTTGCACAAGATTCAGCTGGCGTAGAGAAAATCTCTGTAACCGGTTCACGTATCCAACGTTCTGACCTTGAAGGCGCATCTCCAGTAATTTCTATCAGCGCAGCTGATATTAAATTAGAAGGTGATTTCTCAGTTGCTGATGCACTTCGTAGCAGTTCTTTGAACTCGTTCGGTTCTTTCTCGGAGCGTTCAGGTAGTTCTGCACAGTCTCAAGCAACGATTAACCTTCGTGGTGCTGGTTCTCAACGTACACTCGTTCTATTGAACGGTCGTCGTTTCCCAGGTTCACCTACGCTAGGTGGTGCTTCTGCTAACCTTAACGCCATTCCTTTTGCTGCTGTAGAGCGTATTGATATCATGACTGAAGGTGGTTCTTCTGTTTATGGTTCTGATGCGATGGCTGGTGTTGTTAACGTTATCCTTAAAGATAACTACGAAGGTTTGACTTTCTCTGGTGGTTTAGGTCACCGTGATAACGACGAAGGTACAACTTCTAAAGAATTCTCAATCGTAGGCGGTGTGTCTAACGATAAAGGTAACATCACCTTTGCATTCGATCACCAAGAGCGTAAAGGTATTTCTGACGGTGCTCGTGACTATACTGCTGCAAGCATGACTGATTTTAACGGCGACGGCGAAATCCAAGCATATGACGAAACCTCTGGTTGGTCTATCTATGGTGCAACTGTTGCTGATCCAACTTTCACCGACGCACAAGCTTCTCCTTTGTGTGGTGACTTGGAAGCTGAATATGGTTCAGATACTTTCCAAACAGTTGCAGCTGACAATGACTGGGGTAACCCAGGTTCAACGTACTGTATGTATGCATTCGCTAACGTTTCATACAACACAGCATCAGTTGACCGTAATACATTATACGTAAATGCTAACTATGAAGTTGCTGAAGACGTAGAATGGTTTGGTCAAGCAATGTTTGTTCAAAACAGTTCATTTGGTCGTTATGCTCCTCCTGCTGCTCCTTGGGTTAACATGAGTGCGGATAACGAAAATAACCCTTACGGTGTTGACGGTGCATACGGTTTCTTCCGTTGGGTTGGTATTGGTACTCGTGACGGTAACGTAGACGACTACAACCAAGATTATACTACTGGTTTCCGTGGTAATTTAGATTGGAACGATGCTTCTTGGGAAGTTTACTACCATACTAACATCGCTGATAACAAATCAGTGGGTGAATACTACTTAAGTTACGGTGGTTTAGCCTATAACGAAGCCAATGGCATTGACCTAGGTTCTGATGAAGGTATTGCAAATATGAAAGCAACTACTCTTCAAAACTCTGGCTCAACCTTAGACCAATACTTCGCTGGTATCGGCTTCGAAATGTTCGAGTTAGGTGGCGGTATGGCTGCACACTATTTTGGTGCTGAATACTTCGAGCAAACTTACGAAGATATCTATGACGGTCAGTCAGAAACTGGCTTAATCGGTGGTTCTGCTGGTAACAGCGCGGAAGGTATGCGTGATGTTACAGCATTCTTCTTCGAATCTTCTCTACCTGTTACTGATGACTTAGAAGTGAACATTGCTGTTCGTTACGATGATTACTCAGACTTCGGTGACAACGTTTCTCCAGCTGTTAAAGCTCGTTGGGAAGTGGCTGACGGTGTTGTACTTCGTGCATCATACTCAGAATCGTTCCGTGCTCCAGGTTTGGATGAATTGAATGCAGCGACTACTTTCTCTGCTGAAGGCGCAATCGATTATGCTTCTGGTTCTACGAACGAAAGACAGTATGACACTTACTACAAATCAAACCCTAACTTAGGTCCAGAAGAATCTGATTACACTAACTTAGGTGTAGTTTGGGATGTGACTGACGAGTTTGGTATTAAAGTTGATTACTTCAAACTTTCTATCGATAACGTAATCCAAACTAAAACAGTACAATCTCTATTGTCTGACGAAGCTGCTGGTATCATCACAGCTAAAGCTCCTGGTTCTGATGTATCAGATGATACATTCTACCTAATTCGTGCTTCATCTGGCACATTGCTAGAAGCAGGTACTGGTTACTTCAACGGTATTGGTTTCGAAATTGAAGGTATCGATTTAACCTTTACCGGAATGCTTGAAACTGAAGTGGGTGACTTCCGCCTATCTAACACTAACAGCTTCATCTTGTCTTATGACGAAGAAGAAGGTGGCGCGATTGTTGATACTTCAGGTTGGTCTGGTCAGCCTGAGTTTAAATCAGTTGCTACATTATCTTGGGCATTGTCTGACCACCTAGTGGCTTGGAACATGACCTACACTGACAGCACTTCAGAAAATGAAGTATTGACTGACGGTGTTTGGGTTCAGTCTGGTAAGCTAGATAGCTGGTTAATCCATAACCTTACTTATACCTATAATGCTGGTAAGTACGGTGCTCTTACTTTAACTGTTAACAACCTAACTGACGAAGATCCAGTGTTGTCTTCTACTGGTACTTGGGATGACCAAGACTTGTATAACAACTTTGGTCGTGATTACCGTATAAACTACACAATTAGTTTCTAATACGATAATTAACAATACGTTAGTTAAACAACGTTAATAGCAAAAGGCCGATTTATATCGGCCTTTTTTATTGAACTTTTATAGTGAGGCAATCCTTGGAAAGTTATTGGAGCCAGTATTGGCAGCAAGGTCATTTGACGTCTTTCGGTAATGATTTTACAGAAAATTATACCGGAGTATTAAAGTCCCATTGGGAGAAAGTGTTCACAACAGTACAAAGTCAAACTAAAGTGTTGGATATTGGTACTGGCAACGGTTCTATTATCGCTTTAGGAAATAATGTTAATTCTGAACTTGTTTTTACTGGATTAGACAGCGCCAAACTAAATATACCAGCGACATTACAAACTAAACAAAATGTTCACTTTGTTGAAGAAACCTCAGCTGAAAAGCTGCCGTTTGAAAATGATAGTTATGGCTGTGTCGTGTCCCAATTTGGCATTGAATATTCATGTTTATCGAAAAGCATAGAGGAAGTAGCGCGGGTTTTAAAATCAACTGGTCGATTTGAATTTGTTCTCCATGATAGTGAATCAACCATTGTTAAACCCAATATACAGATGCTTGAAGCGGGTAAAGCACTTTTAAACAGTGAGGTTATTGATAGTCTTCGAAAACTGTTTAATGGGCTGGCGAAATATGGTCAACAATCGCCATTAACCGAGCAACTTAGACATAAATTAAACGCCGATATCGGCACCATTGCAACACAACATGCGACAGGCTTACAAGGTACAAACTTTCCAGCGTTTCTTAAACATGTGATGAACACCAAGTTAGATATCAAGCAACGGAAAAGCGATTTAAAAATATTTTTGCGTGAATTGGAAGGTCAAATTGAACGACTTTCAGATTTAGTTAATGCCGCACTGGACAAAACAAAGCATCAAGAGTTCATTCAACTTTTGGCTGAATACGGTTTGCAGGTAGTGAACGATGAATACATCGTAGAAAATGGAAAAATGATAGGGCGATACATCAGTGGCACTAAAGCAAACTAATAAACTTATTGAACCCATTATTATTTTGTCGGCGCCTCGAGCTGGCAGCACTTTATTATTTGAAACTTTGGCTAAGCATCCCGATCTTTGGACTGTTGGCGGAGAGAGTCATCAAATTATCGAACATATACCAGCGCTGAGTACGGTTGCTAGAGGATATGTATCGAATAGACTAGATAGTGATGATGCGGATGATGATACGATTCAAACCCTACAAACAAGGTTTTACCAAGCAGCAAGAAAAGCAAATGGACAGACTAACGCAGGTTCTGAGCAGCAAATTCGCTTACTTGAAAAAACCCCAAAAAATGCGCTGCGTATTCCGTTTTTACTTTCGGTATTCCCTGATGCTAAATTCATTTATCTAGTAAGAGATCCGCGTGAAAATATTAGTAGCATCATGGATGGCTGGCGCTCCGGTCGATTTGTGACCTATCCCGAGATTACAGCTACGGATTCTAGATGGTCATTTTTGTTGCCCGATGGTTGGCAAGATTATAAAGCAGCCAGTAAAGCCGAAGTAGCGCGGTTTCAGTGGCAAGCCGCTAATGATGCCATCCTCAACAATTTATTGCAGCTACCAACAAATCAGTTTGAAGTCGTGTCCTATCAAGATTTAGTTACACAGCCAATGGAAGTAATTGCTAGATTGACCGAATTTTCTCATTTATCACCGTTTTCCCAAAGTTTGCAACGCTTACCTTTATCTCGTTACACATTATCGCCGCCTAACAAAAATAAGTGGAAGCGCAATCAAATTGAAGTCCAACAGCAATTACCACATCTACAGAATACATTGACTAAAATTAACAGCTTGCTGAAATGTAGGGGATTAAGTCAACTTGATCTAATTGATACGAATTTTGATGCTGTTGTAGTCCAAAGACCGAGCGCAGCAATACAAAACAGTCCAGAATTCCCCAAAGTATCTCGCAATGCTTTGTGCCTTTGTGGTTCAGGGAAAAGATATAAGCAATGTCACGGTATTATTGTAAAATAAACCGTCAGCTAGCTAAGCAGTAAGATAACACTAATGGAAAGACAGCTTTGAAACTTAAACACGAATTCATTCAGCTTCCTTTGCACTTTGACGAAAAGCGTTTACAAACGGAAATCAATCAGCTTGATCGCAGTTTGTGGGCGCCTCATCACGAAGGGTTTAAAGGTAACCTCTCTATCCCTCTAGTGTCGTTGAACGGTCAGTTTAATAATCTGTTTAAGGGACCTATGGCCGCTACGTCTGTATTGGCTGAGACTCCTTATTTAAAGCAGGTTATCGCCAGTTTTGGAGAAGTGATAGGTCGCTCGCGTCTGATGGGGTTGGAAAGTGGTTGCGAAGTGCCTTTGCATTCAGATATTAACTACCATTGGTATAAACGCGTCCGTATTCACATTCCCATTGTGACTGATCCTAATGTGGTCTTTTATTGCGGTGATAAACAAGTGCATATGAAAGCCGGCGAAGCGTGGATTTTTGATTCGTGGAAGTACCACAGAGTTGATAATCAAAGTGACTTATTTAGGGTACATCTTGTTATTGATATCTGTGGTTCGAGTAATTTTTGGAATATGGTTGAAAATGGTCATGTACCCTGGCTGAATGATGCTTTTACCCAAGAGCAGATTAAGCATGTGGCATTTAATCCGCACAGTGACGGGAATTTTAGAAGCGAACGTTTTAACACGCCATTAGTCCTTTCTCCCGGTGAAATGGAAGGCTTGGCTAATGATCTTATTTCAGATTTGCGCTGTGTGGAAACTAATCCCCGTCAGCAACGAGATGAGATGATTCATAGAGTCCAAGCATTTTGCTATCAATGGCGAGAACTGTGGGGCCTGTATGGTTTGACAGAACAAGGCTGGCCTTCATATCACAAATTACGTCAGCAGGCCTATGAAGGTGTTATGCATCTTGAAAGCAGCTTAGAGCTTAGTAACGGCACTCAGGCGACGCGCATGTTTTTGCATTGTATGATTGATCCGGCGTTAAATGTGGAAGTAAAAGACAGTTATCTAGGCAGCCCAGCCGATGACAATCCCAACATAAATGTTGGCCAAAATACGTCACAACAGGGCAGGTCTGCAGAGGCTTATGCTCACAATGAAAATAAAAAAAATGACCTTCCTGAAAAATCAAAGTTAGGTAGGAATGATATCTGTCATTGCGGCTCTGGGCGCAAATTCAAACACTGCCACGGTAAACTTACTTAGCCTTTAATGTGATTATCTGTGCTCAAGTGCTTGATTACTTTGGCAGTATTCTATCTCAACGTTGATTGAATGAGTGCTTTCAACGAGTCCATTTGTTGTTTAAATTGCGGTAAATATTGAGCATAAACATCAGCACTTCCAAGGGCGTTTTTATGAATTGGTTGGCGAACTTGGCTAGCGCTTGGCGTTAACACTGGCTTATCCGATTTGAAAAATTCAAAACATGCATTCTCTACTGGCAAACCACAGAATTCGAGCAGTTCTGTAATATTCTTTTGCGGCTCGGATACCAACTTAGCGTAATCTAAATGATATATTTTTTCGGGGAATTGCTTAGACCAATGTCCCATTATCTTGACGTACCCAGATACATAACTTTCAATTGCTGCTAAATTGAAACTGAAGTCATTTCCATGGCTAAAATGCTGACGGTAGACGCTCATCGCATTATCGAAAGGATCTCGAATTAAATTGATGATTTTTGCATTTGGAAACAAAGCTAAAATTAAGGCAATGTGTAAATAGTTAGTGGGATTTTTATCAATAATGTACGGATGTTCTTCAGTTAAATAAGCTTTAGCTTGCTTTAGGTAAAATCCAGAATAGCGTAAACGTTGCTCATCCGTCATGTTCAACAGGCTTTGTGAATAGCCTTGTTTGCGACTCAGTTGCATGGCGATTCTTTCAATGTAGGGGAGTTCATCGGTTGCCGCTACTTGAGAATGGCTAGCCAAAATTTGTTCCGTTAAAGTCGTACCAGAGCGAGGCATACCGACTATAAAAATGGGAGTCACAGACTCTCTAGTTAACACCTCTATATTTTGTGATACCGGAGTATAGTGACTCAATTCGTTTATTAACTGGAGGTAGCCATGTTGTTTAAAAGGACGTAGTTGCGACAGTTTAGCGTTGGCGGCTGTCATAAACTGTAAAGCTTGTGAGTACGACTTCTGTTGGGCCATAGCATGACTTAACGCAAACTCGATTAATTCTGGCTTATTTTCTGGCTGTCCTTGTGCGATTTTTGCCAGCTTGTCCTGCATATCCTCAATTTCTTGTGACCTGAAAACATAATTTTTAAGGTCCGCTAAACCCCAATAACCATAGCCACTGTTAGCTGGATCTTGGTTAATATACTTTCGATAATATTCAGCTGCTTTTGGGGGGTCACCAAAGGCTTTGTAATTATGCCCAAGATTTAGCAGTAATAGTGGATCTGCAAAATTGTTTTGCTCGCAAACTAAAGCAAGCTCAATAGCAGCTTGTATCTGTCCTATTTTACTTAAGCATAAACTCTGATTGTATTTGATTTTCATATCTTGTGGATGCAACGCAATGAGTTTATCCAGGACTTTATTCAGTAAAAAATACAACTCCAACTTATTTAAGTGCCCAGCCAAAGTCATTAATTGGCGTTCACTTAAATCATGTTCATCCACTAACCCTATTAGCAGATCCAAAGCAGTGTCAAATTGGCCTTCTGCAGCCTCAATTTGATATCTGATTATCAATGCATCTGTTTGTTTTGGCTCTTTACGCAAAATCTTATTCACTGCTAACCGGCTCGAAGTAAGTTTGCCGTTGGCTAATAATTGCTGTGCGTCATGTAATAGTTGTAGGGTTCTTTGCGACAAAATAGACTCTGGATTTAATCTTGGGTTGGATTTCATTAAATGGTATCTTACCTTGATTCGCAACTCGGTTGATAGCCACTTGTAACCTGATTTTATTACCTGATTCTTATGCAAAATCCAAATTTAGGCGCGCAACAACGTTTGAACATGGCCATGCAGTTAATGCATAAAGGCCAATTTGAACAAGCTCTAACTCATTTCTTGATTTTAAAAGATCTGGGCATTAAAGACTTTCGATTATTCAGAGCCATGGGGTCTGCATATGAGCGTTTAGGCAGAGACACTGACGCTAAGCGATATTTTTCCGAGTCTTTGCTGGGCAACCCGAAACAAGTGGATTTGTACTATGCGCTAGGCAAAATCGCTTTTCGCGCTAACCAATTTAAGCAAGCCCTGAATCACTTCAAACAGTGTTTGTCATTGGATAATAAAAGTCCGCAAGTTTGGCTAAAGTTAGGACAGACTTATTTCTATTTGCATGAGCTGGAATTAGCAGAGCAGGCATTTTTAAAATGTGAGGATATGCAAAGGGATTGTGTTGACGCAAAGCTCGGGCGAAGTCGTATTTTACAACAGCGCAATGAACACGCTACTGCCGAAAAACTATTACATTCTCTTTTACAAACAGAGCCTAATAATTTACTGGTTGTATCTGAGTTAGCTTGGTTGAAGAAACACCAAGGACACTATCAACAAGCAGCGGAGTTATTCTATAAAAGGCTTACTATCGCCCCTGAAAATCCTGAATCTTATGAAGACTTGGCACTGGCATACTTAGATTTAAACTTGCCGGAAAAAGCATTGAATATTCTTCAACAAGGTATCGAAAAATCGCCAGATAATCGTAAACTGAACCAAGTATTTAGTTCCTTAAAATATGAAATGAATGATGATAATCATCTATCTCACTATAGCCGACAGCCAATCGAAACAATGCCGGACGGATTAATTGTCGATTATATAGTTGGTTTAGTGAAAGTCGATGAACTTGCGCTAGCTAATCAGCTTGTTGATAAGCTACAACTTAATTCAGATAAAAAGCATGTAGCTAATAGTCTGCAATTAATATTATGGGAAAAAGAAAACAAACACGAATCTATTGTTAGCTATTTAAACGCTATACAGTCATCGAAAACAGCGTTGTCGATGACTGAAAATGAAATATTGGTTAAGGCCTATCTGGCTTTAGATGAAAATCAGCAGGCAAACAAATTGCTGGATAAGATGCTCCTATCAGCGCCTGATGACCAATTGCTTTGGGCGCTTAAAACCACGGCATTAAGACAGTTAAAAAGTCCTGAATATGAGCGTCTTTGTGATTATCAAAATATGGTATTCAAACACCCTTTAATGCTTGCGGATCATAATGAGAGTATTGAACAATTTAGTCAGCGCTTACGTGTTGCGTTAGATGAAATTCATGTAAGCCAGCGGAATCCTCTGGATCAATCTCTGCGGCATGGAACACAAACCATGGGCAATCTGTTTGGACATCAAGTCCCGGTTATTCAAGAACTCCGGGCGGCTTTGAAACGAACGATAGATGCTTTATTGGTTAATCTGGTTTTAGATCCCAATCATCCATTTTATAAACATGCTGGCAAAAGTATTGAGTTTTCGGCAAATTGGTCGGTTAAGTTAACCGATAAAGGCTTTCATGTTTCTCATGTGCATCCAAAAGGCTGGCTCAGTAGTGCTTTTTATGTACATATCCCTCCGGTTGTCAATGATTCTAGTAAACAAGGCTGGTTGCATTTTGGCAAACCTGGTATTAAATTAGCGAATGCACTTGAAGCTCAGAAATGGGTAAAACCTGAAGTGGGCCAGTTAGTTTTATTCCCATCCTATTTTTGGCATGGCACAGAACCTTTTCATGATACGCAAGAAAGAATGTCTGTGGCGTTTGATTTATTGCCCAATAATTCAGCAAAATGAATTATGCGTTAGATGAAAAACTGACCTAAACTAAGTTTATAGACTTTCGTATAAATGGTCTTACCAGCTCTTTATCGCTATTTTTGAATAAATTGTCGTAATTACATTATTTTTATTCACAAAATAGTTGAATTTTTTATAGAAAGTGTAATATGAAAATGCTGCTCGAAGTCCTATATACTGTGGTAATGCGGTTTTTTTTATGCTTCTTTGATTATAAAAACTACCGTTAGTCACTAAATGCTAAAGTGTGGCATACGATATCTTGACAACTCGATAACTTCCGTGTGACCATTCGAGTGCAATAGTGTTAAATCTGTTTAGGAATAACACTATAATCCTAAAAATAATTATATAGCCCCTTGTCAGTGAACTTTTCACCTAGACTGGGATTCATAACAAGAAAATTGGTTGGGAACTATGTCCAAAATGAGCAAGAGAACCCTTATTGCCTCTACCGTTATGGGTGCATTTGTACTTGGTAGTAGTGCAGTCTCTGCAGATACATTGAATGATCTTCATAAAGAAGAAGCTAAAATCCATGTTGCTGCAGCAAAATCTCAAGAGAAAATTGATAATCTCTTTCAACAATCACAAGAACTTTTAGTAGATTATCGTGCAGTTGTAGACGAAACAGAAAATCTGAAAGTTTACAATGATTATGTTGCAACTCTAGTTGCTGACCAACAACGCGGTATCGATTCTTTGCAAAGACAAATCGACCAAATTGATGAAACTAAGCGCGGTATCGTTCCTTTACTTTTCAGAATGATCGACAGTCTTGAAAAATTCATTGAAGCTGATGTTCCAATTAAAATGGCAGAGCGCAGAGCGCGTGTAGAACGTTTACGTGATGTTATGGGTAACTCTAACGTTACTGTTTCAGAGCGTTTCCGCCAAGTTATCGAAGCTTACCAAATTGAATTGGATTACGGTTCGAAGATTTCAGCTTACCAAGGCAACATGACTTATAACGGTACTGACATTACGGTTGATTTCTTTAACCTAGGTCGCACCGCATTAATCGCTTTATCTCTAGACCAAAAGAATGCATGGATGTGGGACACTGCAGAACGCACTTGGGTCGAGCTAGGCAGCGAGTACTTAGAATCTAGTATCGCAGCAGTTCGTATGGCAAGAAAACAATTGCCAGTTAATCTAGTTAAACTACCCATTCCAGCTGCGGAGTAATAAGAAATGAAATTAACATTTAAATCCGTATTCGCTGCAACAGCAGTAACACTTTTAGCATCTGGTGCGCACGCTCAGTCAACACTTGATCAATTACTAGATGAAGTGAAGCAGAATCGTGTTTCTGAAGCCAGACTTGATAAAAAACGTGAAGCTGAGTTCCAATCAGCTCGTGCAGACAAACAAGCTCTATTAAGAAGTGCTCAAGCAGCATTGAAAGCCGAAGAAGCTCGTGGTGATCGTCTCGCTAAGCAATTTTCTGATAACGAAGTGACGTTAACAGAAAAAAGCACAGAACTAGACATGGCAACTGGTGACCTTGGTGAAATGTTTGGTGTTGTTCGCCAAGCTGCATCTGAGTCTTATGGACGTATCGCTACATCAATTGTTAGTGCTCAGTTCCCTGGTCGTGCTGCATTCCTAAAAAGAATGTCAGAAGAGTCTGAAGGTCTTCCAAATATCCGCGAATTAGAAGATATGTGGATTGCTCTTCAAACTGAAATGACTGAGTCAGGTAAAATTGCTCGTTTCAATACTGAAGTAATCAACCTTGAAGGTGGTTCTTCACAACAAGAAGTCGTGCGCGTTGGTGCATTTAACTTGGTCGGTGAAGTAGGTTACTTGGTATATGATGATCAAGAAGAAAAAGTTCAACCTTTAGGTCGTCAACCAGACGAGTTCCAAGCTGAAACAGCTCGCGAACTATACGCTTCTACTTCAGGAATTATTCCTACTTTTGTTGACCCTTCAAGCGGTGCGATTCTTGGCCTATTGAAACAGAAAGCAACATGGGAAGAGCGTTACCATGCAGGTGGTCCAGTTGGATATACAATCACTGTAATGTTGGTGATTGGTTTGTTGATTGGTTTCTACAAAATCATCACACTTACACTTATCAGTGGCAAAATGCGTTCACAGTTAAATAATCCTGGTTCTCCTTCATCATCCAACCCACTTGGACGTGTATTAAAGGTTTACAACGAAAACAAAACTGCTGACACTGAAAACTTAGAAATGAAGTTGGATGAAGCTATCCTTAAAGAACTTCCTTCTATTGAAAGTGGTATTAACATCATTAAGATTTTTGCTGCTATCGCTCCGTTACTAGGTCTACTAGGTACGGTACTTGGTATGATCGCTACCTTCCAACAAATTACGTTGTTCGGTACTGGTGACCCAAGATTGATGGCTGGAAGTATTTCAATGGCATTGGTAACTACAGCTCAAGGTATTATCGCGGCTCTTCCGCTAATCCTTATGCACAGCATCGTTGCTGGTCGTAGTAAATCAATCGTGCATATCCTTGACGAACAAACTGCGGGCATAGTAGCTGCTCACGCAGAGTCGGAGAAAGCATAATATGGCTGACCTGATTGGATTATGGGATTCTGTCAGGGAGTTTATCGCGACAGGAGGCGGGGTGTTATACCTCGTCGCTTTAGCGCTCTTTCTCATGTGGGTGTTAATGATAGAGCGCTTTTGGTTTTTAAATTCTGTGTATCCTAAGATGAGAAAAAATATCATCAAAGATTGGGATGCTAGAACTGATACCACCTCCTGGTATGCGCATAGAATCCGTGATGCTTGGATTTCACAGGCTTCAGACAAACTAGGCAGTAACATGTTACTGATTAAAACCTTAGTGGCAATGTGTCCTCTAATTGGTTTGCTAGGAACAGTTTGGGGCATGATTAACGTATTTGAAACTATGGCGACGCAAGGAACCGGTAATGCTCGATTGATGGCAGCTGGTATTTCAATGGCAACAATTCCTACTATGGCAGGTATGGTTGCAGCTTTGTCTGGCGTTTTCTTTAGTTCTCGTTTGGAATCAAAAGTTAAAATCGCCAAAGAGAAGCTGATTGACAGCCTTCCTCACCATTAAGAGAGAAGTTTATGGCTCGTAAAGAACGTGTACCAGAGGAAGATGCAGCGATTGATATGACACCGATGCTCGATATCGTGTTTATCATGCTTATCTTCTTCATTGTAACCACTGTTTTCGTTAAAGAAGCAGGGATACAGGTGAATAAACCCGGCGCTAGCCAGGCGTTTTTATCTAAAAACGCTAATATCTTTATTGCTGTCACGGAAGACGGTGTAATTTGGATGGATAAGCGCGAAGTTAAGGTTGAATCTATTCAAGCGAACCTTGAAAAGCTTTTGGCCGAACAGCCTTCAGATGTTGTGATTATTCAAGCAGATGAAAAAGCTGAACATGGTATTGTGGTGAAAGTGATGGATCAAATCAAAGCCGCAGGTATCGACCAAATCTCAGTAGCAGCTAGAGGAGCATCATAATCATGCGAGTAATTTTCTCTATATTGCTTGGTGCCGTCGTTGCTTTTGCCCTTTTTGTGGTAATGGCTAAGTTGGTTGCAAATTCTTCGCAACCAGCAAGTGAAGTACCTGAGTCACCTGTTATTGATATTGTAATGTCGGACCCAGACGAAGCAACACAAACTCGTCAACGTGTTCCACCACCACCTCCTCCTCCTCCTCAGCAACCGCCTAAAATTCAGCCGGTTGAACCTGATGTGGAAGACGCAAATGCTGATGGCGTAAGCTTTAACATGCCAGCTGTAGATGTTGGTGGCGCATCAATTGATATCGGTGGCGTTGGTAATATGCAACGCGATGGTGAAGCAACTCCGATTGTTCGTATTGAGCCTAAGTACCCAGTGCAAGCCGCTCGAGATGGTAAAGAAGGATGGGTTATTTTATCTTTCACTATCAACGAAGTAGGCGGCGTGGACGATGTTGATGTTTTGGATGCAGATCCTAAACGTATCTTCGACCGTGAAGCTAAACGTGCATTGCGTAAGTGGAAATACAAGCCAAAAATCGTCGATGGGAAACCTGAAAAACAGTTCAATATGAAAGTGCAATTGGACTTTAAATTGGATCAAGGCTAATGAAAAAGTTTGTAATAAATGTTACTGCGATAGCAACTCTAGGTGCCGCTACATTGCTATCAAACACAGCAGCAGCTCAGTCGGCACCGGTAGCTTGTGCAGATTACAAGCGTGGCACAACCAATATCGTTGGTGAGCGCGTTGGTAAAAAGATTCAGAAAGCGCTTGAAGAGTATAATAACGATAATATCGATGGAGCTTTAGCTATTCTTTATGAAGTTGATGCTAAAGACGGATACGACAAAGCGTTTACTGATAATTTTATCGGCAAAATGTTGGCAGGTCAGGATGGTAAAGGAGCTAAGGCTCTTGAGTATCTTGAAGGATCTGTTAACCCAAAAGCACTCAACGACTCTGAGCATGCTAACACTGTGAGACTTGTTGCAGACCTTAGTATGCAAGAGAAGGAATATGCTAAAGCTGTTAAGTATTATGAGCAGTGGATGACCTTCACTTGTAAAGAAGATCCAGACATCTATACACGTATGTCTCAAGCTTATTATGAGCTAAAAGATCTTCCTAAGATGGTTCCACCTGCTGATAAAGCGATTGCTTTGTATGAAAAACCTAACAAAAACCCTTATGTTTTAAAGTTGCAATCATTTTACGAACGTAAAATGTATCCGGAAACTGTCGCCGTTGCTGAAGAGCTAGTGCGTACCTTTCCTGAAAGCAAACAGTGGTGGTCACAATTAGGCTTTTTCTACATGTTAGTTGAGGACTATAAAAAAGCCCTTTCTACATTTGAAATTGCATACAATCAGGGTTACTTGGCTAAAAAGTCTGAAATAAAAGCATTGTCACAATTATACGCGACTAATGAAATTCCATATAAAGCAGCTGTGCTTTTGGAAAAGTATATGAAGTCAGGTTTGATAGAAGAGAGTGAACAGACTTTATCGAGTCTTGCTAACTCTTACCATCAAGCAAGAGAGTATAAAACGGCAGCTAGCTATTATGAAAAGGCAGCTAAGATAGAAAACGACGCTGATTTATATCGCAAGCAAGGTATATTGTTACTTGCGGCAGAAGATTACAAAGGTTCAATAAATGCTTTACAAAAAGCGCTTGATAATGGAGCAGACCAAACTGGTCGAATTCATATCGCGATGATGGAAGCAAATATTTATACCGGTAACTTCCGTCAAGCTATGGTTCATGTTCGTGAAGCGAAGAAAGACAAAAACGTTGAACGTACTGCTAGAGCTTGGGAACCGTATATTAAAGAAAAAGCGAAAAATCGCGGTATTAAAGTTTAACTTTAAGATCTCGATAGCAATATTGTTACCTTTAAAAGGCTTCTTAATAGAAGCCTTTTTTATTGCTCTCTCACTATTCATAAATGTAAGCCTAATTAAAAGATTTTTTTAGGTTTTTTAGGTTTATTGTTGATAGCTGATGGTTTTTAAATGTCCTCAATCTTATCTAATTTTTTTCATCTCTGTTTTTTTTTGGTCACTTCATCGGCCTGTCGTTTACTCTAATTTATTGTTGTTTAATTCGGATTGTTGAAATCAAGTTAGCGGATGATGCTGAAAGAACCGTGTTTATCTTAGCGATATTTAATGGAAGTAGAGCTTAATTTTTAATGAGTTTTTTTAATTGTTCTCGAAAGTAACTTTCAATTTGTTTTTTACCTGCTAACTTGTAGTTAGTACATAGCTGAGGATAGCTGTTTTTAGCGACTATCACATCATTAATAAATTTCCACCCATGGATGGCCTCTTCATCTAGAGTCTGCAAATTTATAGAAAGACTTTTTATCCAATTGAATACAGCAAACTCAACTGCAAACAGAGGGCGATTACCTGCAATAAATTGGGTCATTAAATTATGCCAATACATTTTCATTTTATGACTGTCATATGGCTGTGCAGATTTTTTTAATTTAAGGTTGTTGAATATTAGTTCAACTAAAGCAGGGGAAAGCGTTTTTAGGCGGTAATCTTTTTGATAGTGTATTTGCTGAGTGCAAATTAGGTTTAAAAATTTGCTAATCTGGTTAGCATTACAAGACAATGGTTTGAGCATAATTGCACTGAATTCTCCACTTGAAGCGTCTTGTTTAATACCAAGTTTTACCAACTGAAAATCATTGTTGTACCAAAATAGCGCGAGCTCTTTTGTTAATCCAAACGAACTACCTAAAAAATCTACCTTATGTTCTTCTGCAGATCTTTGTATATGGGCTAACAGCTGCGAGCCCACTTTTTTATGCCTATATTCTTGTTTGACTGCTATTCTAATCACGCGTATATAGCGCTTTAACAAGTACTCTGGATTATTATTATCAAATGCTAACCGTTGCGGAATTAAGTGGCCAAGGATGCGTCTACTGCCTTGGGCAATGTCTATTGCAATTGGAGTTAGATCTTCCCCTCCCTCTAAGGCGGTGAGGGCGACTCCTATTGGCTCTGCATATTGATTACTAAACACGTGAATGTGTTGATCTCCATCCAACATTCTAACCAAATCGTCTGGTGAAGTTTGATAATGGGCATCAACTAACAATTCAAATACCCCTTGTAACAGCGATGGCTGCTTGATTAATTGTGCTCCATTATAAACCTCGTAAACCAATTCATTGGAAGAGTTGGAAATACTCTGGTATTCAGTCAACCGCTTGGATACCGAACTCTGGGTTGTGGTTTTTAGCGCCATGACCTTATGCCAAAAGGCTTCAAGAGGATCATTTTCGAACCAGCGAATAGGTGTGTGCAACATGAATTCACGAAAGTGTGCAAAATAGGTTCTTAAAAAAGGTTTAAAGCGTAACTCAAAGCCTCTGCCGCTGCCTTCATAACCATGAACTGTTGTACTGAGAACTACGTTTGGATAAAGCTGAACTAATTTTTCTAACACTTCTGAGGGCAATGAGGCGGCTTCATCGACGAATAACCAATCGGCTTTTGGTTGGGTTTGAATAATTTTATCGAAAGGAACATACGCCAAGTGATTCGCTAAAATTTGTTTAATATCTCGGCTAGGGTCATTTGTTTTTAAAATTTTCGAAGCTTGTTCAAATATTTTTTGAGTCATGGGACGATGGGCTGACGTCACTAAAAATGTGGTATTCGTTGACATGATTAATTGTCCAGCTGCAATTCCTAAAGCAGATGATTTTCCTCTGCCTCTGTCTGCAAGAACGACTATCTGATTGTTATCTTTAGAATATGCAAACTTGATATATTCCACCAACTGAAACTGATCAGCAGTCATACATACTTCATCTTGAAAATGGCTTTTTCTCAATTCGGTTGTTTCTGCTTGAGTTAGTTGCAATTGTTGTTGTTGCCAGATTGAAACGCCAGGGAAGGTTTTAATATGCTCCACTAACCATTCTATAAATGGCGAGTGAGGACGGCTTGTATTAGGCACTAATCCTTGAACTGTACTTTGCGTATTGCCATTTTGTGACCAAGTATCTAGTTCTGGGCAAAGTAATATCATCAAGCCGCCTTTACTCACACAGCCGCTCAAAGCGAGTAGGGCATTGCCTCTAATATCAGCAAAGCCATCATATACCACCCATTCGAATTCTTGACCTAAAACGCTCCTATATTGCTTTGATTCAATATTTTTTACAGAATCAATATCACCGACACAAATACTCGATGTTGGAGCATGTGCAGTAAGTATATTTGTTATCGATTCTTTAACCCACTCCTGCGATCCGGATATAACCAACAACTGTCGGTGACCGATATTGCGTCTGCGTTTCTCAAGCCAAGTTAATACTTCTAATGTCATATGCTTTTTTAGTTGAATTCTTGATATAGTTCAACTCCCTAGTGTATTGAATAAATTTAAGGAATACGAATGCGCTTTCTATCTCGAAGGTTAGTGATGCCAGGAGATTTAAATTATGCTGACGCGTTATTTGGTGGTCGAGCATTGGAATGGATTGATGAAGAAGCTGCTATCTATGCTATTTGTCAGTTAGAAACGAATGTGTTGGTAACAAAGCATATTGGTGAAATTACATTTGAATCTCCAGCGTTAAAAGGAGATGTAGTAGAATTTGGTCTGGCGACTAAAAAAGTTGGGCGTACTTCGATAACTATAACCTGCATGGTTCGCAATAAGGTGACCAAAAAAACCATATGCGTGGCGGATGATATTGTATTTGTCAGTTTAGATCCAACTACCAGAGAGCCTGTGCCTCATGGCAAAACGATTAAAGATTTGGAACAACAAACCCAGCAAGAATTAAGATCATTGAATTTAAGTGATTAGTTTCTTGTAACGTTATCCAAACTCAATTTGTTTGAGATAAAAATGCCGCTGACGTTTTGAAGTTAGCGGCATTTTTTATTCTATAAACTTGCGGTAACTATTTTTCTAACATCTTCAGGCGTAATGTTTTGCCTTTCACCTATTTTAGTTTTGCCCGCTTTTTCGAGTCTCGAAGCAACCTTATCGGCTACATCACTATCAATGTCATATTCAGATAGGGTGGTCTTGATTCCCATATCTCGGAAAAATTGTTCAGTTTTTTCAATAACTAAATTGATTGCCCCTTCTTCATCATAGCGGCTTAATCCCCAAACTCGCTCTGCATATTGAAGCAGTTTTTCCCGTTTGTGTTCACGCTGATGTTGCATTACACGGGGTAAAATAATTGCAAGGGTAACGGCATGATCTAAATTATAAAGGGCTGTTAACTCATGTCCTATCATATGGGTAGACCAATCTTGAGGTACTCCAGCGCCAATCAGTCCACTTAACGCTTGTGTCGCATTCCACATTAGATTCGCACGCAATTCATAATCTTTAGACGTGAGCACCTGCGGCCCGATATCAATTAAGTTGCTTAAGATCGATTCCGCAAATCGGTCTTGAACACTCGCATTTACGGGGTAGGTTAGATATTGCTCAATAACATGTACAAATGCATCTACCACACCATTTGCCAGTTGGCGTTCCGGTAAAGAGTAGGTGACTTCTGGGTCTAGTACCGCGAATTGAGGTCTAACATGTTCCGACATGAAGGGTAATTTAAGATTATATTCTCGACGAGTTACCACTGAGCTGGTATTGGTTTCAGTACCTGTCGCTGGGAGTGTTAATATGCAGCCAAGACTTTTAGCACTTTTAACTTTTGCACCCTTAGCTAAAATGTCCCAAGGTTCGCCTTCGAAATCTGTGGCTGCGGCGACAAATTTAGCTCCGTCGATGACTGAGCCACCTCCAACTGCGAGAATAAATTCTACGTCTTCTGATTTCACCATTGATACGGCTTTCATCAATGTTTCAAATTCGGGGTTAGGCTCCACCCCGGAAAATTCACACCAATCGTGCCCCTCAAGTTGTTCAATAACTTGTTGATAGATACCGTTGTTTTTGATACTTCCACCGCCGTATATCAACATGATTTTGGCACTGGGTAGTAAAGTGGATAATTTACTAATACTGTCTTTTCCAAAAACAACTTTAGTGGGATTGTAGTAGATAAAATTTTGCATTTTCAAATCCGAAATTATGTAAAGAAGCTGAAAAGTGTCGATTAACTATATTGAACCACTAAGTGAGAAATTCAAGTTGAATGTATGAATTAACCGTCATTCATCAGTTCTATGATTTGCCTAATTGGCAGCGTAGTTTTACAAATTCAAAATATTCAATAAGTTAACTTGCGTTTTTAATTGGGGAGTCCGAAGCTTTCGACTTTATTAATTTTGCATGCGCAATCCATACCAATTTCAAAAAACAGCAATATATTCATGGCGATTCCATTACGCCCTTGCTATCATCTCGCCGTTCAAGTTAAACACTAACTTGTTACACCAAGGGGTGCTCTTTGCTGAGATCTAATTTATTGGAAACCCTTATACCTGATCCGGATAATACCGGCGTAGGAATGGTCATCAAGAACTTCTTAAAGCTCTCCATTTACTGCCGAAATACCGGATCTTTTCATTAATTAGAAGAGATCCAAATGAAATTAAAATTTCCTTTACTTTACACAACCTTATTAAGTGCAATTCCTGCATACGCGTTAGCAAGTGAAAATCTAGAAGTGATTACTGTTACCTCAGACTTCAGAGAAAACGATATTCAGAACGTCACTGCCAGTGTCAGTGTGATATCTGAAGAGGTGATTGAACAACGCAATGGCTTTCATCTTGAGGATATTTTAGGGGTAGGTGCCAATATTAACTTTAGCAGTGGCGCTTCCCGAGGACGTTTTATACAAATACGTGGAATTGGTGAACGTAGTCAATATTCTGAACCTAATAATCCCTCAGTAGGATTGTTAGTAGATGATTTTGATTTTTCTGGATTTGCCGGCATCGGCACCCTGTTCGATGTTGAACAAGTAGAAATTTTGCGTGGACCGCAGGCTACTGAGTTTGGCGCTGCGGGTATGGCCGGAACAATTAAAATCAAAACCGCCGAGGCAAATGAGCAGCAACAAACAAAATTTCTTGCCACTGTTGCTCAGCAAAATACTTGGAATATTGGTGCAGCTTACGGTAATCAAATTACTGATAAACTTTTCTATCGTGTTGCCATCAACCAGTTTAAAAGTGACGGTTTTATCTACAATCAATTTTTAGATAGAGATGATACCGATAACTTAGATGAGTTGACTGCGCGTTTGAAGCTCAAGTTTCTAGCAACCGATAACACAACCATCGATTTTAATTATCAGTATTTTGATATTGATAATGGCTATGATGCGTTTTCACTTGATAATGATGGGGTTACTCGCTCAGATGAGCCTGGTGTTGATACTCAAGAAACCCATGCTTTTGGCATAAAAGCGAAGATTGAATTTGCAAAATCTACACTTATTGGTTCATTGAACCACACTACATCAGATTCAGTGTACGGCTATGATGAAGACTGGACTTATGTGGGCTTTCACCCTTGGGAATACAGCTCGACTGATTACTATTATCGTGAGAGGGATTTAACCAGTGTTGATTTGAGAGTTGTTTCAAATGACAACGGATTGATTTTTGATGATAGCACGCAGTGGCTAATTGGTTTTTTTGCTCGTGATATTGATGAAAATACGCGCAGAAATTATACCTATGCAGAGCAAGACTTCACCAGTCAATATGAACCTCAAAATTTGGGGGTATATGGTCAAACCGACACCCAGCTTACGTCAAATCTAAATTTAAGCGTTGGTCTTAGAGCGGATCGTTTTGAGATGGATTATATCAACAATGACGGTTATATCGAGCAGCAAACGGATACCATGCTAGGTGGTAAAGTTGTTCTTAAATATTCAATAAATCAAGCATCTGTGTATACGAGTGTTTCGCGAGGGTATAAAGCAGGTGGATTCAACCCTGACCAACGGGTAAGCGAAGCAAGTCGTTTATTTTCTCCTGAGTACAACTGGAACTACGAAGTTGGCATTAAAGGACAAGCCTTTGACGATCAACTCTTTATGCGAGTTGCACTTTTCTACATGGATAGAGAAGACACCCAAGTTAGTGACTATGACGTGCAAATCAGCGAAGAAGGTATTCCGAGTTTTATTGATATCATCGGCAACGCAGATGTGGGAACCAACAAAGGTTTAGAAGTAGAACTTGATTGGCAAGTATCCGAGTTGTTAAACCTGACTGCTAATTATGGTTATCTAGACGCTTATTTTGGAAGTTATACCCAGGCCGACGGCACCTATATTGATAAACAATGGCAAGCCCAAGCGCCAAAAAATTCATTTAACTTAGCTGCTGTCGGGTATTTATCTCAAACTGTAAGTGTGCGCTTAGAAGCGGATGGCAAAGACAACTATCGTTTTTCCGATGGGCACGATGTGGAATCACCTTTCACTGTTTTAGTAAATGCGCAATTACGTTTAGATTGGCAGGATTGGACGTTTTCTCTATGGGGCAAAAACATACTGGACCGCGAACATTACGTTAGAGGGTTCGGTGGTTTTAGTAATGATCCGCGAGACGGATATGCGACGCCTCAACCTTACCTGCAACTTGGCGATGGTCGTCAATTCGGACTTACCGCAAGCTTACGTTATTAATCAAATTGGACACTAATTATGAAATCAGTAGTTGAAATCTCGTTATATCCACTTAACCAAAAATACTTAGCACCAATCCAAGACTTTATTGACCGACTCAATAGTTATTCGCAGTTGACGACATCAACGAGTGATACCAGCACCATAGTGCGCGGAGATATGACTGAGTTAATGGGCATCTTGAATACCGAAATGCAAAAAACCTATGAACAAGTTGGTCAAGCGATATTTGTTTGTAAATTCTTAAATGGCGATGCTATGGGTGAGTCTAAGTAATGGAAGACCTGTATGTTGTGCTAGTCGAACAGGTTAGACAACAATCGGTACTAGAAGTAGTAGCAGTGACTTTTTCACTGCTCTACCCTTGGTTAGCGGCGCGCCAAAATATATTGTGTTGGCCGGCTGCTCTGATTAGTACCACTCTTTACGTTTATATTTTTTGGGAAGTCAGTTTGCCCTTCAATAGCCTGCTTAATATGTATTATTTAGTGATGGCAATTTATGGTTGGTTGAGATGGCAAAAAACAACTCAGAATGATGTGCTTAAAGTGTCCGTGGTTCCGCTGGTCGTGCATTTATGGATGGTCTCTTTGTTAGTTGTTATGGGGTTGGCATTGCCTCATCTTGTAACACTTTCATGGCAAGGAAGTGATTTGTATCTAGATGCTTTTGTGACAGTTTTCAGTGTCTATGCCACCTATTTAATGGCTAACAAGGTGCTTGAAAATTGGCTATTTTGGATTGTCATCAATACATTCGCAGCATATCTATATTTCATCAACGGATTGTTACTGACTGGCGTAATGTTTATTTGGTATTTTGGCTTAGCAATTTATGGATATATTAAATGGAAAAAAGCCTATAAAGTCGAATCTTTGCCAGAGGAAGCCTACCAAAAAATCTAACTTGAGTCGGCAGCATAGCAAGAGTATGCTCAGAATGTCAGATTAAAGGAAAGAAGATGAAAAAGGCCCGAATCATCGATGAGTTAATAGCCAGTCAACTGTTTGGACAACACTTGTCTTTGGAGCCTATAAAGGGTGGGGTGGTAAACTTAAGTTATCGCCTCACTACATCATCTGCAGTTTACTTTTTAAAAACCTTTGAATTAAATCATATTACACCAACCGATCGGCAAGCCTTGTTTATGCAGCAACAACAACTGAGTGAACTTGGCATAACCTCAACACCTATTTACCTGTCTAAAGCCCATGATTTTCAGGTTGAGTCTTGGGTAGAGCACGTTTCACTATTCAATATCAACAAACCAAAATCCGAGAAAATTCAGTTATTAGCTAAAGTATTGAGTGATATCCACCACTTACCGACAGTCGCGACTTCGATCGATTTGCCCAAAGACTGGATATTGTATTTAAATGCGGCGAGCGTTTCAGATCTCGATTATTGGCAGAATCGGATTGACCAATGTAAACCGGATTGGATTGAGACCCATAAATGCGACCAAGTCTTATGTCACAATGACTTAGCCATGGAACATGTTGCAATAGGAGAGTCTTCTTTAGTGTTTGATTGGGAGTACGCTTCTTTAGGAAATCGGTATTTTGATCTAGCTTCATGTGCATTGATTAACAATATGGAGCTTCACGAAATGTCAATTTTACAACACAGTTATGCAAAATTTTGTGATCTTAGTGAAGATTATGTATTCGAGCAGTTTCAAAAACAATTTCCTATTGTGCAATTAACTTATGACCTTTGGAAAGAAGCGGCAAAAACGGTTTTATTAGACGATGGGAATAGCTAAGTTCGAGTAAAGTGAAGAATTTCTGCTAATTAGCACTTCAAACTACTTTACCTTTTTTTTTCCATGAGTATAATGCTGCTTCTTCTGCAGGGGTGTAGTTCCAATTGGTAGAACAGCGGTCTCCAAAACCGACGGTTGGGAGTTCGAATCTCTCCACCCCTGCCAATTTTTCTGTTAGTCTTGAAGAATGAACGAGCCTACCCCAAAACCACTCAGCAAATATCAAGCAGCCATGCTCACTCACATGGGAATTGTACCGTGGCAACTAAAAACTAATAGTCAAGATGTGGCTCAGTTAGACAGTGAAGTAACGACTCAAAGCAATGTTTCAAGTTCGGCACTTCAATTACCTAGCCAAGAGCAAAAGCAAGCAGGCTTGCAAAGACTAAGACAACAAATTGAATCAAAGCGTAAATCTGCTAATAACGGTCTGTTGTTGTGTATGCCTGAGACCGCGAATAACCAACTGTTAGCAGATTTGCTGTTGTATGCAGATTTATCTATCACTCATTGTATATTCGAAGAAAATGCTGATCCTAACGATTACGTTGATTTTAAGTTAGCTTGGCAAGTAGGTGATAAACTATCTCTTAATGGCTTGGTATTGACGGCGCCAACTCCGGACAAAATAAATTCTAGCCAAGATAAAAGACAACTGTGGCGAATTTTACATCAAGTATTTTAATTTGTTATGAATAGTCAAATTCAACAAATAGACAAAGCTAATCATTTTGCGGCTTTTCGCGTCCAACAATCCTGTCATCTTAATCCTTGGTCTGAGTCGGTCTTTTTAGACAGTCTAACAAAACCTTATTTTGCTTATCAGCTGGTAGTTGATGAGCAAGTAATAGGGTATTACATTGGTCTTAATGTGGCTGGTGAAGCTACATTGATGGATCTGGGGGTGAGTGGCGATTACCGCGGAAAAGGTTTAGGTCAGCAGTTACTTTCGCATTTTATTCTACAGTGTAAGCTACGCAACTGTGACGAGATATGGCTGGAAGTGCGAGAGTCCAATCAAACGGCTGTGCAACTCTATTCAAAAAATAATTTTAGTTTTATCGAAATTCGAAAAGACTATTACCCAACTAAAACAGGCCGTGAAAACGGCCTGATCATGAAAACGACTTTAGTAAAATAAATTTATCTTAATTTATCTTACTGCAGCACTTTCTAAATTCATTTGTTGGCTGGCATCTGAACGATCCATTGCCATTTGAACAATTGCTGATGAGTTGAATTGACACCCATTACACATTGCGATGAATTGATTCATGCTTGGGCTACCAATATTCTTTTCCCAATTTTCATAAGTTTTTCTAGTTTTAACATTTGCAAGTTTAGCCATTTGAACAGTTGTTAAACCAGCTTCTAAACGCATTTTCCGCAAATCACTACCTGTTATATACATAAGGTTCCTACTCCATTTATTATTATATATGTAGCAAACAACAATTGAATTGGCGTATTAATAATTATTGTCTGCCTTAATTTTCAACATATTGTAAGCAACGTTTTGTGGATTGAATTCCACATGGTGTAAAAAAACATCCTAAATATATAACTGTTTGTTTTTTAAAGGTAAATAATTTACCGTTAAACAAATTTTAGCTGAAATGCAGGTTGAAACGGGGAAGAAGGTACTTTTGTCATGACAAACAAGCACCTTTCTGAAACGAATTGAGCATCAAAGCAACAGGATTTCACTTTGTTCGAATAATTCAAACACGAAATTATTCATTACTATTCACTACCGATAATGGGAACTAAGTTACTACTTTAAAAACTTACCTATTTCTAAACATGTATTCTTAAGTTTGCATATATCTAACTAGATCACTGATTTTTAGACTTTTAATAAGCTCAAAATGCTGTCGTACCAAGAACTTGCTTGAGTTGTTTCAGCAATAGGTGGCTTCTGTTTAGAGCCAGCGTGTGCACTAGTGGCAGCAACAGAGGTGGT